>JBGSBO010000032.1:0-20745 GCA_041730535.1 Minisyncoccia bacterium | reverse complement strand
CCTTGACAATAGGCTTTTATTTAACTATAATTCCATCACTTAAAAGCTTAGAGTATCATTAAGTGTTAAAGATAAGAATAATACTTAAAAAAACCGCGGAATAGAGCAGCACGGTAGCTCGTCGGGCTCATAACCCGAAGGTCATAGGTTCAAATCCTATTTCCGCAACCAAATAAAAATATTTGCTTTGAAATGTTGTCTTATGTCAAGGTAGCTCAGCTGGTTAGAGCGCTGGTCTCATAAGCCGGAGGTCGAGGGTTCGAGTCCCTCTCTTGACACCATTTTAAAGCAAATAACAATACGCTTTTATGCTGGTGTAGCTCAGTTGGCTAGAGCAGCTGATTTGTAATCAGCAGGTCGGGGGTTCGACTCCCTTCACCAGCTCCACTAAATTCAATCTTTTTCTTCATAAAATACAACTTATAATAAACAATGCGTGCGAATATTAGCTTTTGTTTTTTTATTTTCCGATAAATTTCGGAAAATAAAAGTCGATTAAATAAATTTTTAATTAGGATTCTCAAAAAATATATAATTTGTAGAATAATCTGAAAATTCAAAATATACTTTTTTCTCATTTAAATCTTTTTTCTCATTTAAATTTTCATCTAAGAATCCATATCCATATCTATATGGTCTAGACTCTTTTCCATCAGTTGAATTTGCAGTTGATAACTTATCAATTGAAATAAATCGTTTAACAAGCTTTTCTCCTGCATAAATTTCTAAAACACCATTTACACCTGTCCAATTCTGAACATATCTATTTATTTTGTTTTGTTTTTCTTCACAAGCAGTAAAAAATAAACTCATAAATAAAGTGGATGAAAGAATAAATATTTTATTCATGTTATATCGTAATTTCTTTAATGTCTGCTATACTTTTAAATCCTTGATATACTAAACCGATTAAATTCTTTCTATTCATTTTAATTTCTTCATTTTCGTGATTTACAAAAACATTATCAAAGAAGTTGTCTAGCTGAATTTTTAAACTAAATAAGGCTTCTAATTCTTCTTCATATGTAACATAACCTTTTGAAGAGATTTGAATATATTTAGTATACAACTCTGTTTCTTCATTATTTTCAAATAATTTTTCATCGATAGTTAAACTTGTTGAAGTATCAATATCTTTGATGATATTTGCAACTCTTTTAAATGTAGCAACATATTCTTTGAAATTATCACTTTGTACGATTGGATTTAGTGCACAAAGTTTTTGAGAAATTTTATAAATATCAGTTTCTCCACTTCCCAATACTGCTTTTAATACAGTTGGATTTACTTCAAATATTTTAAATAATCTTTCGTTAAAGAATTCAATTAAAGCTTTTTTATCTAAGTTTTTATAACTTGATGCTAATTCATCAATTATTTTTGATAAATCAATTGATAATTTATGTTCCATTGCTATTTTTACAATTCCAGCTGCTGCTCGTCTAAGAGCAAATGGATCTTTTGAACCTGTTGGAATTTTCCCAATACTAAATAGTGCCATTAAATTATCAATTTTATTTGATAAGGCAACAATTGAAGAAAATACATTTGATGGAAGTTCTGAATCTTCTCCATCTGGTAAATATTGCTCTTTTAGTGAAGTTGAAACTAATTCATCTTCATTTGCAATTTTTGCATAGTAATATCCCATTAATCCTTGAAGTTCTGTAAATTCATAAACCATTTCAGACATTAAATCAGCTTTACTTAACATAACCGCTTTTTGTAATAATTCTTTTTCTTCAACTTTAAAAATATCTGCTAAATAAGATGCAATTTTTGCTTCTCTTTCACATTTTTCATACATTGAACCTAAACCTTCTACGAATACAAGTTTTTTAAGACCTTCATTTGATAAACCATTTCTGATATCATTTTTATAAAAAAACATTGCATCAGCAAGTCTTGGTCTTAATACTTTTTCATTTCCAGAGATAATAAATCCAAAATCATTTGTTTTTGAGTTAGAAACAACAATAAAATTGTTTGTTAATTTATCATTTTTATAAACAGCAAAATATCTTTGGTGTTCTTTCATAGAAGTTACAATTACCTCTTCTGGCAACTCTAAAAATTCAATATCAAATTGGCCAATTAAAGCTGTTGGATACTCTGTAATTGCTACAACTTCTTCTAAAAGTTCTTTATCAATATCAATTTTTACATTATGTCTTTGTTCTATATCTTTCATTTGAGAAAGGATTTTTTCTCTTCTTTCATCTGGATATAAAATAACTCCATTTTTATCGAGTTTACAGAAATACTCCCCTGCAAATGAATAAGTAAATGGCTCATAAGAAACCATTCTATGAGCGAATGAGAAATTAGATGATTTAACACCAAATAATTCAGCATCAACTATTTGCTCTCCTAAAATAATTGATAAAGATCTAATTGGTCTTATAAAACTATCCTTTCTACTAGCCCATCTCATAGATTTTCCAAAGTTTAAAGAAGCTATAAATTCATTAATCATATCATTTAATAAATCAGCTGATTTACTTCCACTTACTTCTTGTTTGAAATATAAGACTTCACCTTTACCTTGATCTATTTTATCAAGTTGCGAAACATCTACACCACATTTTTTTGCAAAACCTAAAGCAGCACCTGTTGGAATACCGTCTTTATAAGCTAATTTAATAGGTGCTCCAAATTGCTCAATCGTTGAATCTTCTTGAGATAATTGAAATTCCCTATGCCATAATACTAATCTTCTTGGTGTATAAAAGAAGTCAAAATCACATAAAAGTCTATTTTTTTCTAAAATATTACTCCATTTTTTTTCAATGTTTGGTAATTCATTTAAAAATGGAATAGCTGGTAATTCTTCGACACCAATCTCAATTAATAATGGTTTATTCATTTATTGTATCCTTAGTAGAGTTCTTTCTTTCATTTTCTTCGACTTTATCTGTATGTTTTTTAATTTGTTGTCTGTTAAAGTTGATTATGAACATAGCAACCATAATTACAAACATAACAAGTATTATTGTGTCTAATATATCTTTCACATTTATCCTAATTTTTATCTAATAAAAGGTTGTTATTTTAACTAAAAATCACTTATTATTAAGTAAATCAGCCAAACTAGAACCACCATTCATTGAGGGATTTTTAAATAAATCCTCTTTATTTATATGACACTCTTTACAAGTTGCTAAATTTTGATGTTCAAATCTATTTGATTCTATTAATTTATTTTGAGAGTGGCAAGAAAAACAATCTCCACCACATTCAGTCATAGTATCAGGTGTTTTTGTATGACAAGAAATACATGAAGTTAATATTTGATGATGTTTTTCTTTTATTGATTCTTTTAAAATTGGATGGCAAGCCATACAATCACCACTACAAGCATAAGAATATATGCTAAAAATAAGAAAAAATATAATATTTTTAAACATATTTTATTTAATCAAATCTCTATAGATTACTCCATCTATTTCACATTTTGCTATTTTTTCAAACTCTTCATTTGAGTCAATTATTGCTAATATTTTAGAATCATATATGTAATTATCCGCAATTTTTTGCAGTTCAATTGATAACTCTTTTTGTGAGATTATATATTTTGCATTTAAATTATTGCTATAAATTGCTTCTTTAATAGATGTTACAATAACCGCATATGGTAATTCATTTTCATAACAATATAATATTATTTCATCATCATAATAAAACAAAATTGTTGAATTAGCTTTTGTATTTTTTATCTCTTCTATATTAAAAATAAAAGAGATATTTTCAAAAGGAATAAGTTTATCTCCAATAAGTATCATTTAAATCAATTCCTTATTTGTTATTTAAACACTCTTTTGAACAATAGAATTTTCCATTACTCAAAATTGCTTCTTTTTGTGAAACATAAGTTTTACAAGTTGGACATTCCACCATTTCATCTGTTATTTTTTCATTATTTTTTTTACTAATTTCTTTTTCTCTATTTTTTTTGAATAAAAGAATATAAATTAAAAATATGATTAATATAACTGCTAATACTTTTAAAATCATTAATTAACCTTTAATATAAAGATAGTTTCTATCTTTTCTATTTATTACTTTAAAATTACTACTTAATTTAGCTATTTCTATTTCATCTTCAATCATAGAACCTTTATAAAATAAATATGAACTATTCTCTTTTTTAATATTTTTTGTAATATCTAAAAGTAAAGAAGTATTTGTAACAGCTCTTGAAGTTATCAAATCGACGCTTAAACCTTTTACTTCTTCAACTCTACTGCATAATATTGTTAAATTATCCAATTTTAAAGAGGCTTTTACAAAATTTAAAAAAGAAACTCTTTTAATCCTAGGTTCTATTAAATAAGATTTCATATCTCTTAAAGCCATTGCAAGTATAAGTCCTGGATAACCAGCCCCCGTTCCAATATCTGCAAAACTTTCATATTTTTCTATAAAATTTAAAGGATATAAAGAATCCAAAATATTCTCTTCAATATCACTTCTTGTTAACCTTCCACTAAGATTGTGAACCCTACCCCATTGTTGTAGTAATTTTATAAAAACTTCACAATCTTTATAAAAGTTTTCATCAAAATGAAGATTTTTATCTTCTAATAATTGTTTTAAAAGCATTAAAGCATATGTCCCATTTGTTCTTTTTTAGTGAATAAATAACCTTCGTTATATTTATTTGATTTTGTAATTGCTGGAATTCTTTCCACAATTTCAACTCCTAAACTTTCAACATACTCTATTTTTTTAGGATTATTAGTTATTAATTTCAACTTTTTTACTCCTAAATCTTTAAAAATATGCCCAACTATTGAGTAATCCCTATCATCTTCACCAAAACCTAATTCTAAATTAGCTTGAATTGTATTTCGTCCTTGGTCTTGAAGTGCATAAGCATTTACTTTATTTACTAAACCTATGTTTCTTCCCTCTTGTCTATGGTAAATTACTAAACCACCTTGTTCTGCAATAAATTTTAATGATAAATCTAATTGATTTTGGCAATCACACTTTAAACTTCCAAGTGTGTCGCCTGTTAGGCACTCTGAGTGAATTCTTACGTAAGGAGCATCAAGAGTTTCAAAATCTTGACTCATAATTGCTAAATGTTCTTGATTTCCATCTTTATATGCTTTTATTTTGAATTTTCCGTATTTTGTTGGTAAATTAGCTATATTTGATTGTATTATATTCATATGTATTTAAACCTTAAACTGTTAAAATCCTAGGATTATAACCAAAAGAGGTAAATAGAATGTTTAAACGATTTAGAAGACTAAGAATAAATGAGACTTTAAGAAATTTGGTTCAAGAGACTGTTTTAACTCCTGATGATTTTATATATCCATTATTTGTAAGAGAAGGAAGTGGTATAAAAACTGAAGTTTCTTCAATGCCAGGTGTTTATCAAATGAGTCTTGATGAAATATTAAAAGAGTGTGAATATTTAGTAAGTATTAATTTAAAAGCAATTATATTATTTGCAATTCCCGGTGTGAAAGATTCTGTGGGAAGTGAATGTTTATGTAGTGAAAGTATTATTTCAAAAACAATCAAAGCTATAAAAGCAAAATTTCCACAAATGTTTATTGTAACTGACTTATGTTTTTGTGAATATACAGACCATGGACATTGTGGAATACTAGATCCTAAAACACAAACTGTTGATAATGATAAAACATTAGAAATTTCGGCTCTTCAAGCATTAGTTCACGCTCGTGCTGGTGCTGATATGATTGCGCCTTCTGGAATGATGGATGGAATTATTACAACACTTAGAAATGCTTTAGATGAAAATGGATTTCCTAATCTACCAATAATGGCATATTCAACAAAATTTGCAAGTGGATATTATGGACCATTTAGAGATGTTGCAGAATCTACTCCATCTTTTGGAGATAGAAGAACTTATCAAATGAATCCAGCAAATAGACTTGAAGCCATTGAAGAATCACTTGAAGATGAAAAAGAAGGAGCTGATATTTTAATGGTAAAACCTGCTCTTGCATTTCTAGATGTAATTAGAGATATAAGAAATGCTTCAAATCTTCCTTTATGTGTATATAATGTAAGTGGTGAATATGCAATGCTTAAACACGCTGGACTTGCAGGATTGATTGATTATGAAAGAGTTATGATGGAAACTATGATTGCTTTTAAAAGAGCTGGTGCAAATATTATCATTTCATATCACGCAAAAGAAGTTTGTGAGATTTTAAGAAAACAAAACTAAAAATGAACAATACTTATCAAGAAGCAATAGAAAATTCAAATATAGTATCAAAAACAGATATTAATGGAATTATAACTTTTGTAAATGATGAGTTTTGTAAAATTTCTGGATACTCTTATGATGAATTAATTGGTCAAAATCACAATATCGTAAGACATCCAGATGTTCCTAATTCAAATTTTGAAACTCTTTGGGAAACCATACTTGCAAAAAAATCATTCAAAGCAACTGTAAAAAATCTATCAAAAGATAAAAAAACTGTTTATTTAAATACAACAATAACCCCTATTTTAGATAAAGATGAAAATATCATAGAATTTATCGCAATTAGATATGATGTAACTGCTGAAGTCGAACTCAAAAAAAGCTTAGAAGAAAAAGAAAAAGAGCTTGAGCAGTTAAATTTAAATCTAGAACAAAAAGTAAAAGAACAAACAAAACAGTTAAAAGAGTTAAATAAAACCTTAGAAAAAAGGGTAATTGAAGAGATTACAAAAAATGAAGAGAAACAAAAACTTCTATTTTGGCAATCACGAATGGCAAGTCTTGGGCAAATGTTAGCAAATATAGCTCATCAATGGAGACAGCCTTTAACAGAACTTAATCTTACGCTTTTTAATATGAAAAAGGCATCTATACATAATAATGAAAAGAAAGTAGATGAGCTATATAAAGAAAGTAAAACTTTGATTTCAAGTATGTCTTCAACAATAGATGATTTTACAAACTTTTTTAATCCACAAAAAGAAAAAAAGAGTTTTGAAATAAAAGATGCAATAAATGAAGCTTTGATAATTTTAAGAAAAGTAATAGAAGTAGAAAATATTCATATTCAAATAGACGTTCCAATTAATTATAAAGTAATTGGCGTATCAAATGAGCTTTCCCAAGTAATTATAAATCTAATTCAAAATTCAAAAGATGCATTTATTCAAAATGATATAAAAAATAAAACCATTATAATCACGCTAAAAGAAGAGCTTATTTTAGATAAAAAATATGCATTGCTTGAAATAAAAGATAATGCAGGGGGAATAAGTAAAGAAAATATCGACAAAATATTTGACCCTTATTTTACAACAAAATATAAAAGCCAAGGAACAGGTCTTGGACTTTTCATGTCTAAAATGATTATTGAAAAAAGTTTAGAAGGTGAATTAAGTCATAAAAATTGTGATGATGGTTCTATTTTTATCATAAAACTAATATTAGGTTAAAGAATGAGTAAAGATTTATTAAAAACACTAAAAATTCTAATTGTAGAAGATGAAAAAAGATTGGCCCAACTGCTAAAAGATGCTATATCTGACTCTTTTTTTTCTGTTGTAATTGCAAAAGATGGAAATGAAGGATTAAAAAAATTTAAAACTTTTAAACCTGATATTATAATTACTGATATTATGATGCCTTTTTGTGATGGTTTAGAAATGACCCAAAAAATAAAAGAAGCAGATGAATTTATACCAATAATAGTATTAAGTGCTCATTCTGAAAAAGAAAAGCTTTTAAAAGCCATTGATTTGGGAATAAATAAATATTTTATAAAACCTTTTGATCCAGAAGAATTAATAGAACACATAATCAAAATTGCACCTAAATTAAATAAACAAAAACAAGTTAATTTAAAAGATAGTTTTATCTTTGATAATAATTCTATGTCTTTGTATAAAGAATCAACTTTAATAACTCTTACAAAAAGAGAAAAAGAGTTTTTTTATCTTCTTATAAAAAATAAAAATAGCATTGTTTCAAGTTCTATAATCAAAGAATCTTTATGGAATGAAGAGGTAAATGATGAAAGATTAAGAACTTTTATTAAAAGATTAAGATTAAAAACATCAAAAGATTTAATAGAAAATATATCTTCACAAGGATATTTAATTTCTGTATTGGATATTTAAGCCCAAATTGTTTATTTTACATTTATCTATATCTCGTGATTTTGAAATATTTCCAATATTTGAAGGTGTTTCAAGAAAGTTTTGAAGGTAGTAGGTATTTTTATATTTTAATTCTTTAATGGTTTTTATCATCTCATTTATATCATTTTCATCTAAAAGTGATGAATTTATAGTAGATCTAAGTTCAAAGTTGAAATCTATATCTATTAAATATTGTATAGTTTTAATACCATTATCATACGTACTAACACCCGTGATTTCTTTGAATTTATTTTTTGGTGCTTTAAAATCAATGGCAATATAATCTAGTAAATTTAAATTTATCAATTCTTTTACTTGTTTTAAATCACTAGCATTTGTATCAAGTTTTATTTTAAAACCTAAGTCTTTTATCTCTTTACATAAAGGAATTAGATTATGAACTGTTGCTTCACCACCTGATAAAACTACAGAATCCAACAATCCAACTCTTGTTTTTAGAAAATCAAGAATATCATTTTGAGTGTATTTTCCATCTTTTGTATAAACTATATTATCATTATAGCAATACAAACATCTAAAATTACAAGAAACAAACCAAATTATGCAAGAAATGTGTCCTACATAATCTGTTGTTGTGAATCTTGTTAAATCATATACAATCTTTTGATTCAACAAATTTAATTCTTTGATTGTGCTCACCTTTTTTCCCTATATTGAAACTTTCAACTGGTCTATGGTAACCCATAACCCTAGTATAAACCATACATCTTGTTCTTTTTTCACTATTTTTTTCAAGCAATTCTTGTTTCTTCATCATTTTTTAATTCCTTTTTTAAGATTTCTTCATCACATTTTGGGCAATATTCATGTTCACCATGTAAATATCCATGAATATCACAAACAGAAAACAATGGTGTTACGGTGATATACGGTAACTTAAAGTTTGTAATTGTATTTTTTACAAATTTTCTACAAGCATCTATTGATGATATTCTTTCACTCATATATAAGTGTAAAACTGTTCCTCCTGTATATTTACATTGTAATTCATCTTGTAGTGTTAATGCTTCAAATGGATCATCTGTATAATCAACAGGAAGTTGTGAAGAATTAGTATAATAAATATTTTTACCTGTTCCTGCTTGAATAATATCTTTGTATCTTTTTTTATCTTCTTTGGCAAATCTATAAGTTGTGCCTTCAGCAGGTGTTGCTTCAAGATTATATAAATTTCCAGTTTCTTCTTGAAATTTAATCATTTTTTCTCTCATAAAATCTAAGATTTCAATACAAAAATCATTTCCAATTTTAGAAGAAACATCAATATCCTCTTTAAAATAATTCTTCACCATTTCATTCATACCATTAACTCCAATAGTTGAAAAGTGGTTGTTAAAGTTTGGTAGATACCTTTTTGTATAAGGATAAAGACCCCTTTCATACATATCTTGTACAAAAACTCTTTTCTTCTCAAGTGTTGATTTTGAAAGCTCCATTAACTCTTCAAGTCTTAAAAAGAATCCTTTTGAATCATCTTTGTATAAGTATCCAAGTCTTGCCATATTTATAGTTACAACTCCAATACTTCCTGTCATTTCAGCTGAGCCAAAAAGACCACCACCACGTTTTAAAAGTTCTCTTAAGTCAAGTTGTAATCTGCAACACATAGAACGAACATGCCCTGGTTTATATGCTTTTTCATTTTCTACTAAATTACCATTTTCATCTTTAACATATTGGCTTCCAATGAAATTTTGGAAATATGAACTTCCGATTTTTGCAGTATTTTCAAATAGAACATCGGTATTCTCACCGTACCAATCAAAATCTTCAGTGATATTAACAGTAGGAATTGGAAAAGTAAAAGGTTGCCCTGTTTTATCACCTTGAGTCATAATTTCGTAATAAGCTTTATTTATTTGATTCATCTCTTTTTGAAAATCTTTATAAGTTAGTTCTTCAAATGATTTATAACCTTTTTCTTTGATTTTTTCTAATAAAACGTCATCTTGCAAATCTTTAAAAAGATGTTTTTGATTTTTCGTTGGAATTTGATCTTTTAAATCAGCAGGAACAGTCCAGTCAATAGTTATATTTGTAAATGGACTTTGTCCCCAACGAGCAGGAACATTTAAGTTATAAATAAATGACCTAACAGCTTTTTTAATTTCACTATAAGATAAATTATCTTTAAAAACATAAGGTGCTAAATATGTATCAAAACTACTAAAAGCTTGAGCACCTGCCCATTCACTTTGTAAAATTCCCAAAAAGTTTGCCATTTGTCCTAATGCTTCTCTAAAATGGCTAGGAGCAGTACTTTCTACACGCCCTCGAACTCCATTAAATCCCTCATCAAGTAAAACTCTTAAACTCCAACCAGCACAATATCCACTTAAACAATCTAAATCATGAATATGATAATCAGCGTTTCTATGGGCATAACCCTCTTCTTTTGAATAAACTTTATCAAGCCAATAATTTGCAATTACTTTTCCAGCACTATTATTTATAAGTCCGGCATGAGAATATCCAGTATTTGAATTTGCTTTTATTCTCCAATCATTTCCATTTATATATTCTTGAATTGTTTGCGTTGAGTTTATATAAGTAGTATCATTTTCAAGTTGTAAAATATGCTCTCTTTGAATTTTATGTAAATGTCTATATAAAATAAATGATTTCATTACTTCAAAATACCTAGCTTTAAATAACTCTTTTTCGATAATATCTTGTATATCTTCAACTGCAACTAATCTTTTTTGTTTTATTTCAAACAAAACATTAAAAAATATAGAAATATCATATTGAATATTTACACTTTTAAATGCTTTTTTTATTGCGTCTTCTATTTTATAAGATTCAAAATTTTGTTTTGTTCCATCTCTTTTTAATATATTCTCAATCATTAATATCCCCTTTTTAAAGATTTCGTAATTGTATGAGAGATTTTCTTAATAAGTTATGAGTGTTTTTGTCACATAAGTGTCATAAAATAGGACTTTATGAATAAATATTAAATAATTTTATTAAAAAAAGAAGAACTTTTTTTATAATAAAATCGTAAGTTTTAAGTGCTTCTAAAGTTAAATTAAATAGAATGTTCGTTTTTATTAATTACAGAGGAAATATAATGAGACATTTCTTAACATTAGCTGATTATTCTAAAGAGGAAATTTTAGAAATACTTGACTTGGCTAAACAAATCAAAGATGAAACTAAAGCTAGAGTTTTCAAAGATTATATGCCTAAAAAAACATTAGGTATGATTTTTGAAAAAAGTTCAACAAGAACTAGAGTTTCTTTTGAAACAGGTATTTATCAGTTAGGAGGTATTGGTTTATTTCTTTCATCAAATGACATTCAACTAGGTCGTGGAGAGCCAATGAGCGACACTTCAAGAGTTATTTCAAGAATGGTTGATATGGTGATGATTAGAACTTTTGAACAAAGTAAAATTGAAGAGTTTGTAAAATACTCAAAAGTTCCTGTAATAAATGGTTTAACAAATGAATTCCATCCTGTTCAACTTATGGCTGATTATATGACTATACAAGAAGCAGGTCTTGATAAAGATTTAGTTGTGGCATATATTGGTGATGGAAATAATATGGCTCACTCATGGATTAATTTAGCTGCAAAACTTGGTTTTGAACTTAGAATTGCAACTCCAAAAGGTTATGAAGTAGATGCAGATATTTTAGCAAAATCTCTTGAAATGGCAAAATTAAGTGGTGCAAAAATCACTATAACAAATGACCCAAAAGAGGCTGTTAAAGACGCAACTGTTGTAACTACTGATACTTGGGTTTCTATGGGACAAGAGTCTGAAAAAGAGAAAAGAGTAAAAGATTTTAATGGATATATAATTGATTCAGACATGATGAAAACAGCACAAGAAAAAGCTATTTTCCTACACTGTTTACCAGCTTATAGAGGTTATGAAGTAAGCGAAGAAGTTATGGAAGGTCCTCAAAGTTTAATTTTTGAAGAAGCAGAAAATAGACTTCATGCTCAAAAAGGTATCATGGTTTGGCTTGACAGAAAAAGAGATGAAAAATAAATGATAGATTTTAAAAAATTCGAGAAATATTCAAGACCAGGACCTAGATATACTTCATATCCTACAGCTCCTGAGTTTAGTGTTGAGTTTACGCAAGATGACCTAAAAGATTATTACAAAAATCAAAGTGATGATAGAGCAATATCTTTATATATTCATATGCCTTTTTGTAGAAGTGCTTGTTATTTTTGTGGATGTAATACAATTTTTACTTCAAAAGAAGATAAAAAAGTAAGTTATATAGAGTATTTAAAAAAAGAATTAGATATTTTAAAAAATCATTTAAATACACAAAGAGTTGTAACTCAAATGCATTTTGGTGGTGGAACTCCAACGTTTTTTTCACCTACACAACTTGAAGAAGTAATTAATGCTGTTAAAGAAATTTTTCCAAATTTTGCTGCTGATGCTGAAGTTTCATGTGAAGTAGATCCAAGACATTTTACAAAAGAACATATGGATGTACTAAAAGCTGGTGGTTGTAATAGATTAAGTTTTGGTGTTCAAGATTTAGATGAAACTGTACAAAAAACCATTCATAGAATTCAACCATTTGAATTAACTCAAAATGTAATTAAAATAGCACGTGATGCTGGAATTCATTCCGTTAATACAGATCTAATTTATGGACTTCCTCACCAAACAAGAGAGAGTTTTAAAAAGACTTTAGAAAAAATGATAACTTTAGATACTGATAGATTTGCAGTATTTAATTATGCTCATGTTCCTTGGCTTATGAAAACTATGAGAAAATTTGATGAAACAACTTTTCCAAAACCAAAAGAAAAATTAGAGATGTTAAAAGATACAATTGATTTCTTTACCTCAAATGGTTATAAAATGGTTGGAATGGATCACTTTGCAAAACCTGAAGATGAATTGTTTAAAGCTATTTCAAAAGGTGAGTTACATAGAAATTTCCAAGGTTATACAACTAAAGGTGGAGCTGATTTAATAGGAATTGGACTTACATCTATTGGAAATGGAGTTGATTATTATGCTCAAAATTTCAAAGAATTAGATGAATGGGAAAAAGCTTTAGATAATGGTGATTTACCTGTATTTAAAGGTTATAGACTTTCACTTGATGACCAATTAAGACAATTTGTAATTATGGAATTGATGAGTAATTTCTCTTTAAATATCTCAAGAGTTGAAAAAGAGTTTAATATAAACTTTAAAGAGTATTTTTCTGATGCTCTTGAAGCTCTTAAAGAGTTTGAAGAAGCAGAACTAATAACAATCACTAAAGATAAAATAGAAGTGTCTCAAACGGGAGCTATGCTTATTAGAAACATTTGTATGCCATTTGATGCATATTTAAATAATATCCCTGAAGATAAAAGAAGATTTTCTAAAACTATCTAAAAAAAGTAGCAGATTTGCTACTTTTTGATTCGTTGTATTCTTCCAAAAACTAAATATAAAATAGCTCCTAATATTGGGAAAAAAATAATTACTAGAATCCAAATAATCTTATTATAACCTGTAAATTCATGTTTTAAAATATCAATTAAAATATAAATATATAAAACAAAAGAAAAAACTATAAATATCATTAAAAATGAAGATAATATTATTCCTGACATTTTTTAAACTCCTTTATTAAAGCTTTCTATATATTCATTCATCAAAGAAAAATCAACATTTTCATTAATTTTTATATCTAAATCCATTAAATAAAGATTTTTTAGATTGAATTTTTTTAATTTTACAAAGTCTTTTCCTGTTGTTACTAATGAATAATCTTTATATTCTTTTTGAATTTTACTAATATCTTCATTTGTAAAATCATAATGATCAGGAAAAGAGATCATTTTAATATCTTTTGGTAAAAATTCTAATAATCTTTTTGGTTTAGAAATAGCCGTTATTAAAACTATTTTAGAAGGAAGTTCACTTGGTATGGTATCCTTTTTTATAGTAATAACTCTTTTAAAATCGCTTCCTTCAAGAAGTTCAATATCAGCTTGTGCATAAAACCCTTTTGGTTCTCTATATCCACCACTTGGTAAACAAAAAATATTTGTAGGTTCATCTTTTGGTCTTAAAAGAATATTAAATTTTGATATTTGATATTTTGAAAATCCATCGTCTAAAAAAATTATTTTACAACCAAGTTCTTTTGCTTTTAAAATAGCTTTAACTCTATTTTCACTAACTATCACCGTAGCATTTTTTAAAGAGTTAGCTAAAAGCATTGCTTCATCACCACTTATTTTTACATCTACTAAAATTTTACCATTTGAAGAAACTACAAACAAACCCTTTGAATCTCTTCCATAACCTCTTAAAATTACACAAGCATTTTCATATTTTGAAGCTAATTTTATAGTAATTGGAGTTTTTCCACTACCACCTACTATTATATTTCCAACTGAAATAATAGGAATTCCAAACTCAATCTCTTTTGCCAGTGCACGTTTGATTAAAATAATTAGCATATAAATAAAAGTCAAAGGAAGAAGTAAAAAAGAGATTATTTTTTGAAAAGTATTTGGAAAGAAGAGATAATCTTCAATCCATAAATATAGTTTTTGTTTCAAATTATTTTATATCCATTCAGAAGCGACACTAATAACTTGGTCACAAACGTAGTTTACTTCTTCATCAGTTAAGCTTGCATACATTGGAAGTGAAAGTATTTGTTGATAGTTATTTAAAGCATTTGAAAATGCAGTGATTTTAATAGAATATTTAGTTTTATAATATGATAGAAGATGTAATGGAATATAGTTAAGTCCAGTTGAAACACCTCTCTCTTTTAAAGCTCTGGCAAATGCATCTCTATTTCTTGAAACTTTGATAATAAACTGAGTAAAAATATGTTCATCATTATGTGATGGAATTACAATATGTTTTACATCTGTTAATCTTTTTGCATAAAGTTTTGCTATTTCTTTTCTTCTTTTAATAAATTTTTCTGTTTTATTTAATTGTGCTAAGGCATAAGCAGCATCAAGTTCAGATAAATCATATTTATGTCCAATATCAACAACATCATAAACATAATCTAAGTTTCCATAACTGTCATATGTAGTTGTAAGAGCATGAGTTCTTAATAGTTTCGCTCTATTTGCAATATCTTCATTATTTGTAACAATAACTCCAGATCTAGAAATTGCATATTTAGAGTTTGATGGATTAGTTGAAAAAATAGTCATATCAGCTCTTAGATTTCCAATCTTTTTACCTTTATAAGTTCCACCTAAACTAGAACGGCAATCTTCAATTAAAATAATTCCATATTTTTTAGCAATATCATAAATTCTATCTAAATCAGGAGCTTGACCTGCAACAAAAGTAATAATTGCACCTCTTAGTTTTTTAGAATCATTTGCAGCTAATGCTTCTTCAAATTTATTAACATCTATATTCATATCTTCCATATTTATATCAATAAATATAGGTTCAGCATCAAAATGTCTTACAACTTCTGGCAAGTTTACAAAAGAGTTAACAGACATTAAAATCTTGTCTCCTCTTTTTAATTTAATTGCACTTAATGCTAAATGTATAGCAGCAGTTGATGTTGCAGTTGCAACTGCATACTTAGCACCTATGAAATTTCGCATACTTTCTTCAAATTCTAAAACTTTTGATAAATCATTTTTTGATTCTAAAACTGATCTTATTTGATTTAATTCTTCATTATCTATAGATGCTTTGTATATTGCTATGTTTCTAGCCATTTCTTAACTCCAATTAATATTTGCAATTATTGGTAATTTACCTTTAAATGCATTTGCTTTTATTCTATAATCTAATTTATTTATTAAATTTTCCTCAAAACCTAACTTCAATAACTCTTCTTTTGATTTTTTTTCATCAATAAGTAGTTTTAAAACTTCATCCATATGCCTATATGAATATCCAAGTTCTTCTTCATCACTTTGACCTTCCCATAAATCAGCACTTGGTGCTTTATTTAAAATAGATTCAGGAACACCTAATAATCTTGCAAATTCAAACTCATCACTTTTATATATCTGTCCAATTGGATTAATAGCACAAGCTATATCTCCAAAAATTGTTCCATATCCTAAAAGTAACTCACTTTTATTTGAAGTACCAACCACAAGGGATTTTTCTCTTGATGATACATCGTATAAAACAGACATTCTCATTCTTGCAGAAAAATTGCCAATTCTAAGTTTATCTTCATCCATATTTTTAATAAAACCACTAACCATAGGTTCTATTGAAATTATTTCATATTTAATACCAAAATCTTTACAAACTTCAATAGCATGTTCAATAGAACTTTGTGATGAAAATTGAGATGGCATTAAAACGCAATTTAAATTATCACCAAAAGCTTCTTTACACAATATTGCCACAACTGCTGAATCTAAGCCACCAGAAAGTCCTACTGTCACTTTTTCTAATCCTGTTTTTTTAACTTCATTTTTTAAAAAATTAATTAAATCTAGCTTAATATTTTTCCAGTTTATCATTCTTAATCCTTTATTAAGTAATTATATCTCATCTTTTTTTGTTTTTTCATAAATTTCATCCAAATAATCAACACTTAGTTTAGAAATGTTCTCTTTTTTAAATTCTAATCTTTTTTGTATATCCAGAAGTTCTTCTTCATCAAAATATTCCAAATAGTTTGGATTTATCTCTATTGAATCCTCAGGATTAATATTTATCAATTTTTTTATGTTTTCTATTATTTGTTTTTTCATTTTTATTCTTTATTAAATTTATCTAATATCTGTTCTAAATACAATTCCATTTTTTCAACACCTAAATCACTTTGTGGATTCTTACAAGATTTACAACAAGTTCCAGCATCTGTTAATTTGCCCAAATCTTCAAGTGTTTTTGCATTTTTTTCTTTTATTGAATATATTATTTCACCTAAAGTTACATGTTTACAGGTACATACTTCATATGAATGAGGAAAATTCCTAGCCATTACCAACCTCTTTTTTAAATCCATTTAATATATCTTTACAATATATCTTTTTTTTCATTTTTCCAAAATCACCCTCAGGAAAAATACAATGTCTACATTCCGTTCCTGCTGTTGTTAAATCTTGGATTTCTCGTAAAGTTCTTGCATTTTGATTTTTTATAACATTTTCAATGTCTGCAATTGTAACTTTCTTACAATTGCATACTTCATAAGATTTCTCAAATCCTATCAAATTATATTCCTCTATCTTTTTTTATCATTTCATAGGCTTCATTTATTTCTTGAAGTTTTTTAGTAGCTTCATCAATTATATTTTGAGCTGCACCCTGCCCTGAAATAATATCTGGATGATGTTTCTTCACTAAAGTTCTATAATTTTTCTTTAAAGTTGCATTATCATCATTTATATTTGATTCTAAAATTTCATAAGCTTTTTCTAAACTAATAGCCTTTGAAGTTGCTTGTTGTCTGTAAAATGCTTCAAAAGTAGCTATTAATTTTTCAAAATCATCTTTTTTTATTTTTAAAGCATTTGAAATATCTTCTATAATCATTTTTTCAGTTTTTGAAAACTCTTTGTCAATAAATGCTAAATTTAATAAATATTCCATAATTTTAGCACGTTTGTTATAATCATTTTTTGTCAAACTGTATAATTTCTCACAAATAATAATCATATTATCAAAACTTTGTTTTTCTTTAGCATATAAAGCTTTTAATTTTTCTTTGATTTCTTCACTATTTTCAAAATGACTAGAAATATCAGTAAAAGTATGTTTTAGAAGTTCTGCTTCTAATTCACAAACTTTTCCATCAGCTTTTGCAACTTTTGCCATCAAAGCTACTAACAATCCTGCTTCATGATTTAGTAAATCACCTTCAAATCTATCTTTTCTTTTTAGATTAATATTTTTAAACTCTTCAGTTTTATAATTTTTTCCAATAAAATATAAAATTGCAACTACAACTAATATAACAATGAATTCCATTTTTTGCCTTATTTATGATTATTTTTCTATATATTTAGATTTTATCAAATTTTTGGTAAAAGCTACTAAAAATTAATTTTGTATTTGAAAATTTATATAAAAAAAATTACACTTCCTTTATTAATTCGCTTAAGTAGTCTTTTTAGTGTAATTAGTTAGAATCTCTACCTTTATTAATACAACGGAGTTATACATGTTTGGAATGGGCTTTATGGAAATCTTTTTAATTGCAATAGTTGCAGTTATCGCATTAGGACCTGATAAACTACCTACGGCTATGGTTCAAATAGCAAAATTTATCAAAAAAATGAAAACTGGTCTTGATGATGCAAAATCAACATTAGACAGTGAATTAAATATATCTGAAATGAAAGATGAAGCTAATAAGTTCAAATCTCAAATTCAAGATACAAAAGCTTCTTTATCAATTGATTCTAAAATAGATTTAGGATTAAAAGATATTTTAAAAGATGATTTAAAAGAAGAATCTTCAGTAAAAGAAATAAAAAGTGAAGTTTTTGAAGAAAAATCTAAAGAGCAAAAAATTTCATTCAAAAAAGAAGATAAGTTTAAAGTTAAATTAGATGATAAAAAAGAGGAAAATGCATAATGTTTGATGATTTAAAGCCACATATTGCTGATTTAAGAAAAAGACTAGTTATCTCTTCACTTACTGTTTTTGTTATGTTTTTTGTTTGTTTTACTTTTTATGAACCAATTTTACAATGGATGATGGTTCCTGTTGAAGCTGCTCTTCCTAAAAATTCTCAGATGGTTGCAGTTGAAATTCAAGAAACATTTTTTACCGCTTTAAAAGTAGCATTTTTTGCAGGTTTTGTAATTTCACTTCCTGTAATATTTTGGCAATTATGGTTATTTTTAGCACCAGGTCTTTATGACCATGAAAAAAAACTTGTAATTCCTTTTGTATTTTTTGCAACATTAATGTTTTTAATGGGTGCGTCATTTGCTTATTATGTAGTTGTTCCTGTTGGTTTTGAATTTTTAATCGCATTTGGTTCAGCAGTTGTTACAGTACTACCTAGTATTGGTGCTTATGTAGGATTTTTCACCAAACTTTTAGTTGGGTTTGGAATATCTTTTGAATTACCTGTTATCACATTTTTCCTTGCAAAAATTGGTCTTGTTGATGATAGAATGCTAAAAGATTTTTTTAGATATGCAGTTGTAATTATTTTTATAGTTGCAGCTTTATTAACACCTCCTGATGTAATAAGTCAATTATTAATGGCAGCTCCTTTGCTTTTACTTTATGGTGTTTCAATTTATATTGCAAAAGTATTTAATCCAGCAACTAAAGAAAATGAAGATGAGGAAGAGTAAAATTGCTAGACCCTCTTAAAACTTCAAGTTATGATTATGATTTACCAAAAGAACAAATAGCAACAAATCCCGTAAGCCCAGCTGATTCAGCTAGGCTTTTGGTTTATAATAGAACTACAAACACAATACTACACACAACTTTTAAAAATCTTATGGATTTTTTACCAAATGAATTATCCGTTTTTTTAAATGATACAAAAGTTATAAAAGCTAGAATTTTTGGAATAAAAGAAACAGGTGGAAAAGTAGAATTACTTTTAAATAAACCTCTTTTTATGGATAGATATTTAGTAATGATTGGTGGAAAAGTAAGAATTGGAACAAAACTACTTTTTGATGAAAATTTAAATGCAGAAGTTTTAGAAGTAAATGAAGATGGAAGTCGTGTTGTTAAATTTTTTCAAAATGACAAAAAACTTGATTTTTTAGAACTTGTTGATATTTTAAATAAAATCGGACATCTTCCACTTCCTCCTTATATGAATAGAGCTGATGAAAAGCAAGATGAACAAGATTATCAAACCTTGTTTGCTAAAAATTATGGAGCAGTTGCAGCACCTACAGCATCACTTCATTTTACACCTGAACTTTTAGAAAAAATAAATGCAAAATATAGTGTAAATTATCTAACACTTCATGTGGGAGCAGGAACTTTTAAACCAGTGGATGTGGATGATATTTTAAATCATCCAATGCATAGTGAATATTTTGAAATAGGAATTGATGCTAAAAAAGCTTTAGATAATGCACAAAAAGTTTTAGCAGTTGGAACAACGGTAACTAGAACTGTTGAGTATTATGCAAGAACAAATAAAATTCAAGGTGAATGTGACCTATTTTTAAATCCTGCAAATAAACCAATAAAAGTGGATTATTTACTTACAAACTTTCACTTACCAAAATCTACACTTATTATGCTTGTGGCATCATTTGTAGGACTTGAAAAAACACTAGAAATTTACCATGAAGCCATTAAAGAGAATTATAGATTTTACTCTTATGGTGATGGTATGCTAATAATATAAAAAAGGAATAAATTAATATGGCTTATTATGTACTATTTGATACAGAAACAACTGGAAATCAAGAGGAAGATAGAGTTATCCAATTTGGTGCAATGATAGTTGATCAAAAGGGAAAAGTTGAAGCTTTTGATGAGCTATGTTCAAGTGAAATTCCAATAAAACTTGAGGCAATGGAAGTTCATAATATTACTCCTGATTTATTAATTGGAAAACCAAAAGCAGTTGAAACAAATTTTTACAAAAAACTTGAAGAGTTAAATTCAAATGAAAATTATCTAATCGCCCACAATATCTCTTTTGATA
>JBGSBO010000031.1:0-21180 GCA_041730535.1 Minisyncoccia bacterium | reverse complement strand
AAGAACTTATTGAATTAAATTATGATTCAGAAGAGATAAAAACCATCAAAGGGAAAGAACAACTGCTTTATGAAATAAAAGGAATGATTAAAAAAAATATTCAAACGATAATTGATTATGAAAATAAATCATCAAATGATTCCCAAATAGAAGTTTTACAACAAGAATTAGAAAGATTAGAAAAAGAATTAATCAAAATAGATATAAAAAAGAAAAAGCAAGAGGCAGAATTGTATATAGGAAATTACTCTACTGAAATGCTTAAAACATTATCTTTTGATAAAGAGGATTATGGCGAACCAAATTTAAAATTTGACATAAAAGATGTAACATCTTATCAGCAAGCTAATAATAATATATTTTATTTATCGGATATAGCAAGCGCAGAAAATCATTTATCTTTTCATTTATCAGTATTTTTAGGGCTTCATAAATATATATTGGAACATGAACAATCAATTTTACCATCTTTAATATTTTTAGATCAACCAAGTCAAGTTTATTTTCCTAAAGAAGAAAATTTTACAGATGGAACAGGAGATATTAAGAAAGTTGAAGATATGTATAAATCTATTATAAAATTCATTGAAGAAGCAAATCAAATTTCAATGTTTAATAAAATCCAACTTATTATAGTTGACCATTTTTATAGTGATGAAGATTGGTATCAAAAATATTTAGTAGAACCTCGATGGGAAAAAGATAAAAAGTTAGGATTGCTTAAAGGCTAAATTATTTAAGAACAAAAAATAAAGATGGATTTTGATTTAAATTATTTAAGAAGAATTAATTATAAAATGTATGAAGAAAAAGAAATAAATAGATGGTGAAAAGAAAAATATGATTTATTTTCTTGGCAAATAAAAAATAAAAAGAAAAACAAATCTTGTAAAATCCCTATAAAAGAAGGTTTGTTCTTTAAATATTTATTTTTTCAAAAAAACAAATTATCTAAATCTCAACTCTTGCACCGATTTCTTTATGCTACTTTTTTCTAAAAAAGTGGAAAAGAAAAGAATAAAACTACCAAAAAATAACAAATTGTAATATTTTTAGTTATTAATCGAAAAAATCTATATACTTCTTGCATAGATCCAAAAGGCTAAAAAATGCAAGAACTAATAATAAATGAAAACAACATCAAAGACAAAATTCACACCATAAGAAACAATAGAAGAAGCTCAAAATAAAATAATCGAAAAATCAAAAATATTTAGATCAGAAGCTTCAAATGAACTTCAAAAAGTAAATACTGAAATAAAAAAATATGAATCAAAACTTGTTTCAGATGAAGATAAACTTAGTAAAACTGTTTTAGTTTCGCCAGTTGATGGTATTGTAAATCAAATTAATATAAATACAATAGGTGGAGTTGTAAAATCAGGAACAGACCTAATCGAAATAGTTCCACAAAGTGATATCCTTTTAATAGAAGCAAAAATTGACCCAAAAGACATTGCATTTATTAATCCCCAACAAAGAGCGATAGTGAAAATTACAGCTTATGATTTTTCTATTTATGGTGGTTTAGAAGGTAAAATTGTAGAAATATCAGCAGATAGTATTGTAGATAAAAATGATAAAGATCAAAAAAGTTACTATAAAGTAGTAATAAAGACTGAAAGAAATTATCTTGAAAAAGATAAACAAAAACTCCCAATTATTCCAGGAATGATTACCTCAGTTGATATTATTACAGGTAAAAAATCTATTTTAGACTTTATTTTAAAACCTATTTTAAAAACAAAATCAAACGCACTTCACGAAAGATAATCCTTTGGATTATCTTTGCAACCCCTTTGTAACCAAATATAAATATAATGTCAAACTTTATTATATTAAGGAAAAAAATGGAAAGTGTGTTAAATTACATTCATGACAAAATAGACAGTTATGAAGTACAAATTATAAAAGATGAATTTGATGAAAGAAAATCTTATATTGTAGAAAATGGTTTTATACTTGGAGTTCAAATAAATACAGGTACAAAGATTAAATCTAAGTAATAAAAAGGAAGATAAAATATCTTCCCTAAAAATTATTCTCTTTCTTCTTTGATTTCAATTGAAATAATTTCATCATTTTGTTTAGTTGCATCTAATACTTGAAAACTCTCATTATCGTTATCTTCAATTTCACCAAATACAGTATGACCACCATCTAAATGAGGACAAGCAACAAAACAAATAAAGAATTGACTTCCACCTGTATCACGTCCTGCGTGAGCCATTGATAAGCTACCTTTTTTGTGAACTTGTTTTTGTGCATTTGTTTCACATTTAATAGACCAACCAGGACCACCTGCACCTGTTCCATCAGGACAACCACCTTGTGCCATAAATCCATTGATTACTCTATGAAAATTTAAACCATCATAAAAACCATCATTTGCAAGTGTTGCGAAGTTTGAAACAGCTGTTGGAGTTTCTTCATTAAATAGTTTAATCCAAATTACACCGTTTGTAGTTGTGATTTTTGCGTAGTTAAATTTTGATAATTCTTCTTTTGAATAGTTATATTCTTTTAATTCTTTTTTTCTTCCAAACATAGATATTCCTCTTTATTTTTTATCTGGAATTATACCCTCTTTAGGTGTTAAATAGTTTAATTTTACTAAGTTCTGAACGATTTCTTTAAAAACAGGAACAGCAGACCATGATGCATAATAGTAGTACCAATGCTTACCAGTTGAAATAGGATTGATAACAGTTACTCCTATAGTATATGAAGTATTCCCATCATTTACAAATCCAAAGAATGAAGATATATATTCTTTTAAGTATCTTCCCCCCCTTGCTATTTGTGCTGTTCCAGTTTTCCCACCAATTTCTAAACCTTCTATTTTAGCAGCTTTCCCCGTACCATCATTTACTGTTTGCACTAATAGTTGTTTCATTGTATCTGCTGTTTGTTTTGAGATTATTTTCTCAGGTTTATCATCGTATGGTTTATATTTATTATTATCATAAGTCAAATGTGAAACAATATGAGGTGTAACCATATATCCATCATTATTAAAAGTTGAATAGGCTTTTAGAACTTGTATAAATGTTGAAGTTATACCTTGTCCAAAAGATACAGTAGCTTTAAATACATTGTCTCTTTTGTCTTTGTCTCCAGCTGAAAATTGCCAAACTTTTGGCATTACACCTTTTTTCTCATACGGTAAGTCAATACCTGTTTTTCTTGTAAATCCAAATCTTTTCATTCCTTCAAAAAACTCAGGACCTGTTAATCTTTGGGCGATTTGTAAAGTTCCAATATTTGAAGAATACATTACAATATCATCAAGACTTAAATAATGTTTTCTAAATTGGTGGTCATCTTTGATAGTAAATCTCCCAATCCTATATGCACCTTTTGGATATTCGCCCTCACCATTTGTTCCACCATTATTATAAGCAGGAAAACTTTCATTTTTTTTGATTAAGTTTTTATCCATAGCAAGTGAAATAGATATGGGTTTCATTACAGAACCTGGTTCAAATTGGTATTCAATTGCATTAACATTTAAAGATGGAATATCTTCTTTTCTGATTTTTTCTGGATTAAATCTATTTGAAGAAGCCATAGTAATGATTTTCCCAGTTTTACTCTCCATGATTGATACAATAATCTCATCAGCACCTAGTTTTTCTTTATAAATATCTAAAGTAGTTTCAATATTCTTTTGAAGTTTTAAAGGAATATTTAAATTTAAGGTAGCTCCATCAATTCTTTTTCTAATAATTGAATTTTTATCAAAAGAGATATAAGATAATACATCTCTATCTCCTTGCAAAACCCCATCTTTTGATTGATTTAAAACTTTATTATAGTTATGTTCAAGTCCTTTGATTCCATTTACTTTTGTTTTTCCAGATTCTGTTTCAAACTTTGAGATATATCCTACAACTGGAGTTAATGTATCTTCATAAGAAAAAGTTCGTTTTTCCCCACTTTCACTTATTGTTAAACCTCTTAAAATTTTATTACCATTTACTTGTCTACTCATAAAAACATCTAATTGAATTAATTTAAATGCTAATTCTTTTAAATTTTTTGCAGATCTTGAGTTTATACCATATGATAAAACTAAATTCCCAGGATTTTTTTCTCCTTCTATTAATCTTTCTTCTAATATTTTATATTCAGTATTACTATAAATTGAAAATAATTTTAAAAATAATTCTCTTTTTGCTGGGTCTAGGTGTCTTGTATCAATTGAGGCTTTATATAACTTTTTTGAAGATGCAATTTTAAAATTGTCATCACTTATAATATCTCCTCGTACTGCAAGTTCACTTTTTTCACCTGTTAGCGAGGGCATATGTCTTTTTTCAGCAATAGTTCTAAATACTGAAATCATAAGAATTGTAAGGCAAAAGAAGATTAAAGAAAATAAAATTACTATTTTTTTTGTTTTGTCAATTTTTTCGATATTTTTTGAAGGCATATTTATCCATATTATTATATAATGAGAAATGTATTTTAACAGAACTAAGATTAAATCAATTAACAATAATATAAATAATAACAAAGCAGACTATCCATTGTTTATTTTGGTGTCATTATTAATCATTTGTAGCATCATTTTTTCATATTCCTTAACCATATATACTGTTGAATTTTTTGGATATGATGAATTCCACTTTTTTATAAGACAAGGGCTTGTGGGTATTTCTGCTATATTGATTATGTGGTATTTCTCTACGCTTGAACCAGATAAAATAGTAGAAAAAGTTGGTATGACTTTTTTTATTTTATTTTTTTTACTTATGATTGTAATGCCTTTTTTACCAGCATCATTAGTTACCGAATCAGGTGGTGCAAATAGATGGATTAGGCTTCCTGGTATTTCATTGTCTCCTGTAGAATTTTTTAAGATAGGATTTATATATTTTTTATCTTGGTCATTTCATAGAAAAGTTATAAATAAACCGAAAAAAATTGGTTTAAAAGATGAAATTTTACTTTTATCTCCTTATTTTTTAACATTTTTTGTGGTTGTATTTATTATTGCTTTTTTACAAAAAGACTTAGGTCAAGTTGTACTTCTTGGAGTAATATTAGTTGTACTACTGATTTTTGCAAATAGATCATTTAAAATCTTTTTAGCTTTAGGTTGTATTGCTCTTGTTGGATTAGTTGGTCTAATCATCGCAGCACCTCACAGAATAAAAAGAATTCACTCATGGTGGGCGATGGTTCAAGATGGTATTTTATATGTTCTTCCAGCATGGGCAGAGCCATATCTTAGAATTGATGAATTACCAGAACCTTATCAAGTTTCTCACTCATTAAATGCTATTCATAATGGAGGATTTTTTGGACAAGGTGTAGCTCTTGGTGATATTAAAGTAGGGTTTTTATCAGAAGTTCATACAGACTTTGTATTAGCCGGAATTACCGAAGAAGTAGGGCTTTTTGGACTAATGGCGCTTACTTCAATAATGTTTATGATAATATGGAGAATATTCAAAATAAGTAGAAGAGTAGATAATCCAATTTACCACTTATTTACACTTGGAATTGCATTGATGATTATTATCGCATTTTTAATTAACTCATATGGAATTTCAGGAATGATACCTATTAAAGGTATTGCAGTGCCACTTTTATCTTATGGTGGTTCTTCTATGCTTGCAATGGCTATTTCTATTGGTTTAGTTTTATCAATCAGTAGAGTGGTTCGTGATGAAGATGATATAAAAAAGGTTAAAAAATAATGAATGGAACAGTTGTTGTTACAGGTGGAGGAACAGGAGGGCATTTAAAAGTTGCAGATGCGTTTATAGAAGAGTTTCATAATAGAGGTATTAGTGTAATTTTTATAGGTTCTTCAAATGGCCAAGATAAAGCTTGGTTTGAAAATGATAGAAGATTAAAAAAAGCAATTTTTTTAGATACAAAAGGTGTTGTAAATAAAAGTGGCTTTGGTAAAATTTTGTCTCTTTTAAATATTTTTTCAAAAACTATTTATTGTCTGAATTTATATTCAAAATATAATGTAAAAACAGTAGTATCAGTTGGTGGGTTTTCAGCAGCAGCTGCTACATTTGCAGGTATTGTGAAAATAGGATGTAAACTTTATATCCATGAACAAAACTCAAAAATGGGTAAACTAAATGAAATTACAACAAAATTTGCTACAGAAGTTTTTTCATCATTTGATGAAAATTCACTAGTAAAAGATTATCCAGTATCAAAAGATTTTTTCACAGCAGCACGTGTGCGAGATAAAGTAAGAACTGTTGCTTTTTTTGGTGGTTCACAAGGGGCTGTTTGTATAAATGATTTTGCATTAAAATTAGCTCCAAGATTAAATGAAATGGGAATTAAGATTATTCACCAAACTGGGAAAAATGATTTTGACAGGGTGAAGTTTGAATATGATAAATTAAATATTAAAGCAGATGTATTTGATTTCTCAAAAAGAATTCCTTTTAAAATGGCAGCTGCAGATTTTGCAGTAAGCAGAGCAGGAGCTTCAACTTTATGGGAATTATGTGCAAACTCTTTGCCTACTTTTTTTATTCCTTACAAACATGCAGCCAGTGATCATCAGTATTACAATGCCAAAGCATTAAATGATAAAGGTTTATGTTTTCTAAAAAGAGAAGATGAATTAGATGTTGAGTATTTTTTTGAAGCAATAAAATCAGATATTCATAAAATAAGCATTGAATTAATAAGTTCTATTAATCCAAATGCTATTTCATTGATTGTAAATATTATCTTAGAAAATAATAAGAAGTAAAATACCAAATAAAATTCTATAAATACCAAATGCAACAAAAGTAAATTTTTCAAGGAATTTTAGAAATAGTTTGATAGTTAAAAATCCAACAGTAAATGAAACTATAAAACCAACTGCTAAATTTAATAAGTTTGCATCAGCAAAAAGTTCTTCGTGGTGTTTTAATAAATCATAAGCAGTAGTTGCACACATAACAGGAAATGCTAATAAAAACGAAAATTCAGCACTTGTTTTTCTATTAAGCCCAACTAACATAGCACCAATAACGCTAGCTCCTGCACGTGAAGTTCCAGGAATTAGTGCGAAAACT
This sequence comes from Minisyncoccia bacterium, assembly GCA_041730535.1. Taxonomy (GTDB): domain Bacteria; phylum Campylobacterota; class Campylobacteria; order Campylobacterales; family Arcobacteraceae; genus Aliarcobacter. The sequence continues at coordinate 14,131 of JBGSBO010000031.1, read as the reverse complement.
TGAGCTAATCCAATCCAAATTGCTTGTTTATATGTAAGATCTTCAACATCTAAAGTATGAGTTTCATTTTCTTTATAAAATCTTTCAACAATTAAAAAGATAATTCCCCCAACAATAAACATAATAGCAACAATTTCAATACTAAACATAGCTTTAACTTGTTTTGAAAATATAAAACCTAGAGCTGCAATTGGTAAAAATGCAATCATAACTTTTGTCCATAAATTAATATGTTTAAATGTAAACTTTGATGGATAAGTAAAGATAACGGCTAATATTGCTGCAAATTGAATTATTACTTCAAAAGCCATATTTATGTTATTTTGTTCAAGCCCTAAAAATTCACTAACTACAATCATGTGTCCAGTTGATGAAATAGGTAAAAACTCTGTAAATCCTTCTACAATCCCTAATATAATGGAATCGAAAACTGTCATTTTAATCCTTTATTTTTTGTTAAGTTTAAAAACAGTTTTAAACTTCTTTTTTCTTTAAAACCCAAATTATAGTCAATTTTCTTTAAATACTGAAGAATATTATTTTTTGAAACACCACTTCTTTTAGAATATTGCTCTAAAATATATTGAGGAATCTTAATATATTGTTTATTGAAATTTTTTGTGATTTTTTTCAATGCTTTTTTATTTGAGTTAAAACATAAAACTGCAAATACAAAAGGTAAATTATATTTCTTTTTCCACTCTTTAGCTAAATCAATTTTTATAACATTTGGATTTTCATGATAAAACTTTAAAGCTTTATCTCCTATGATAACTTTTCCCTCTAAATCTAAAATTAAAGCCAGTGCATTTGATGTTTGTGATTGAAAATCACTTTCCTGAATTCCTGGAATCAAAAGTACTGATAAAACTTCATCCTGTGCAACTATCCCAAAATCTAAATATTTCTCATTTCTTGAAGCTATTGATGAAATAAATGCACTATCAACTTTTCTTTTTTTAAATTTGTTGTTTATAAAAGATGGATAAGATTTTTTGTACTCTATTATGGATTTTTGTTGAGTAGATTTTATGTTTTTTTTTATAAATATATGAAAGGGTAATAAATTTATAAAATCTATTTTTGCAAATATCATTAAATATTTGTCCTTATTATGTTAAAATTTTCTCGGTATAATAATATAAATATCATAAGAAGGGATTAAAATGGTAAAAATTGAGTTTTTAGGACCAATAAATAAAGAAGATATGGATTTAGATATTACTAATCTATCTCAGTTAAGTGAAATATTGAAAAAAGATGCAGAGGTATCTACTTGGCTTACAAATTGTGCTGTTGCAGTTAATGATACTTTGGTTACAACAAAAGATATTCTTTTAAAAGATGGAGATAAAATATCATTATTACCTCCTGTTTGTGGTGGATGATTTTATGGATAATAGAAAAGACTTTTTACAGTTATTTGATGGTTCTTTACCAGTTGAACAAATAACAAATTCTTGGTATGAAAAATATAAAAATTCAAACTATGGAGCGATTATTACTTTTGTAGGTGTGGTAAGAGATGAAAATAAAATAGAGGGTTTATCTTTTGATATATATGAACCTATTTTAAATTCATGGTTTGACACATGGCAAAAAAAAGCAAATGATTTAAAAGCAATAGTTTTAATGGCTCATAGTAGGGGAGATGTTTTTAATCACGAAAGTTCATATATAGCAGCCGTTTGTTCTCCAAAAAGAAGAGTAGCTTTAGAGTTAATTGATGAATTTGTAGAAGATTTTAAAGCACAAGCTCCAATATGGAAATATGACATAATAGATAATAAAAGAGTTTATGCACAAGATAGAAGTACGGCAATAAAAGGCTCAGGCCTTTTGGTATAAAAAGAAGGAAGTTAATAAAAGAAAATGAGAGTAGATTTACACAACCACACAACATTATGTAACCATGCAAATGGAACTGTTGATGAATATATACAAAGAGCTATAGAATTAGGAATTGACCACTATGGATTTTCAGACCATGCACCTATGAACTATGACCCAAAATATAGAATGGATATTTCACAAAAAGTTTTGTATGAAAAATGGGTTCTTGATGCAAAAGAAAAGTATAAAAATCAAATAAAAATTTTATTAGCTTATGAGGTTGATTATTTAGAAGGTTATATTTTAGATGAAATTAAAAATGCAAAAGTTGATTATTTAATAGGTTCAGTTCATTTTTTGAAAAATAAAAGTGATATGTGGGGTTTTGATAATCCTGAATTTATTGGAGTTTATAAATCAAAAGATATAGATACAATTTGGGCTGAATATTTTGATGCGATAAAATCAATGGCAAAAACGCAGTTATTTGATATTGTTGGACATCTTGACTTAATAAAAGTATTTAAGTTTTTACCAAAAAAAGATATTAGATTAATAGCTAAAGAAACACTAAAAGAAATAAAAAAATCAAACATGGTTTTGGAAATAAATCCAGCAGGTTTACGAAAACCAATAGGTGAAACATATCCTTCAAAACAATTATTAGAATTAGCATATGAAATGGATATAAATATTACATTTGGTTCAGATGCCCATGAAATAGACCAAGTTGGATTCAAATACGATGAAGCTGTAGCTCTTGCAAAAGAAATTGGATACTCAAAATGTGTTACTTTTGAAAATAGAGAAAAACAAATAATTTCTTTTTAATATTAAAATAGAAAAAAGTAATATTAAATCCTTTGTTGTTTAAAAAATATACAGCTGTTTTATTTTATTTTATTTATTTTTAGGTAGAATATCTTAAATAATTTGAAGGAGTTAAACCTATGGGTAAGTTCGTTAATAATACTGAAGAGTTTTTTGTATATTGTAAAGAAAATGAAGTTAAATTTGTAGATTTCAGATTTACAGATATGAAAGGTACATGGCACCATGTAACTTATATGATGAGCGCGGTTAGTGCTTCACAATTAGATAATGGTATGCCTTTTGATGGTTCATCAATTGATGCATGGCAACCAATTCACAGATCAGATATGCTTTTAAAACCAGATGTTGATACAGCATTTTTAGATCCATTTACAGCTGATTCTACAATCATTGTAATTTGTGATGTTTATGATATCTATAAAAATGAAATGTATGAAAAATGTCCAAGATCTATTGCTAAAAAAGCATTAACATTTTTAACTGAATCAGGTGTTGGAGATGTTGCATATTTTGGTCCAGAAAATGAATTTTTCGTATTTGAAGATGTAAAAATCATTGACAAAGGAAATGAATCATACTATAGAGTTGATACAGAAGATGGTGAGTGGAACGATGATACTGCCTTTGAAGGTGGAAACATGGGTCACAGAGCTAGAACAAAAGGTGGTTACTTCCCCGTAGCTCCTATTGATACAGGTGTTGATTTAAGAGCTGAAATGATGCAAGTATTAGAGCAAGTTGGTCTTGAAGTTGTTTTAGGACACCACGAAGTTGCACAAGGTCAACATGAATTAGGTATTGTTTTTGGTGATTTATTAGAAGCTGCTGATAATGTTCAAAAATTAAAATATGTAATCAAAATGGTTGCACACTTAAATGGTAAATCAGCTACATTTATGCCAAAACCACTTTATGGTGATAATGGAAGCGGTATGCATGTACACCAATCAATCTGGAAAGATGGTAAAAACTTATTCTACAAACAAGGTGAATATGGAAATCTTTCTGAAATGGCTAGACATTATATTGGTGGAGTATTTAAACATGCTCGAGCAGTTGCTGCATTTACTAATCCATCAACTAACTCATACAAAAGATTAATCCCAGGATTTGAAGCACCTTCAATCTTAACTTATTCTTCACAAAATAGATCTGCATCTTGTAGAATTCCTTATGGAGCAGGTGAAAGAGCAACTAGAATTGAAATGAGATTCCCAGATTCAACAGCTTGTCCTTATTTAGGATTCGCAGCAATGTTATTAGCTGGACTTGATGGTATTAAAAATAAATATGAGCCTGTTGGTCCAATGGATGATGACTTATATGAATTACCATTAGATGAAATCAGAGAAAGAGGAATTCCTCAAATGCCTCACACTTTAAGAGGTGCATTAGAAGCATTAGTTAGAGATCATGAATTCTTACAACCAGTATTTACAAAAGACATGGTTGATACTTACCAACATTATAAATTTGAGACTCAAGTATGGCCTTACGAAGCAAGACCTACTCCATTTGAGTTAAAAACTACATACTCTTGTTAGTATTTATTTTCTAAAAGAAAAAAGGCAAGTTCATCTGAACTTGCCTTTTTTTATGACTTAAATGTATAAATAAAAAAGTATTAGAATTCTAATACTTCTTCATTTGGATTTGAAGGTTGTACAAAAGCTTCAACTTCTGGTAAAGGAGATTTATCTGTGAAATATTCTGTTATACCATTTATATTTGTTGTATAAACATTTTCAGGCATTATAAAATTTCGTGGAATTTCAGGATGTAATTGTAAATATTTTTTAAAGAAATTAGAAAATACAGGAGCTGCAATTTTACCACCTGTTTCAGTTTTTCTCATTGGAGCATTATTGTCATTTCCAAACCAAATAATAGTTTGAATTGATGGTGAATATCCACAAAACCAAGCATCAACGTTATTATTTGTTGTACCTGTTTTTCCAGCTAATTCAATCCCAGGAACTTGTGCACTTTTCCCTGTTCCTCTTTTTACAACATCACTCAATATTGAAGTCATTAAATAAATTTGTTCAGGAGTATTAATTTCTTTTGTTTGGGGTTCAAATGTAACTACCTCCCCATTTTTATTTACAATTTGTTCTATAATATATGGTTTAACTTGAGTACCATTATTTGAAATAACACTATATGCTTCACTAAATTCAACTAAATCTACACTCATAGAACCCAAAGTAATTGATAAGTTATTTACAATATCTTTAAATCCATATTTTTTTAGTTCTTGACTTGTTAATTCAACTCCAACATCAGTAACTAAATTTAGAGTAGATAAGTTTCTAGAAAAAGTTAAAGAATCCCGTAAGCTAACAATTCCTTCGAATTTTCCTCCATAATTTTTAGGTTGCCATTTTTTCTGAACTCCACCTACTGTGTAGTTATAAGTTCTTGAAATATCAAAAAGTTGAGAAGCTGGATTATAACCTTCATTTAATGCAATTTGATATAAGAATGGCTTAATTGCGCTTCCTGCTTGTCTTTTTGATTGATAAGCTCTATTAAAAACTGATTGATTATAATCAACACCACCAACCATTGCTAAAATTCTTCCTGTACCACTTTCCATTGTAATCATGGCACCATTTAACTCTTTTACATAAGAATCATCTTTAGAATTTGAGCCTCTTGAACTCAAATCTCTTTTAATAGCATCATCATAAGATGCTTTTAAACTTTCTCTCGCAATTTCTTGAGCATCTTGGTCAACTGTAAGATAAATTTTATAACCACCATATTGAATATCTGGAATATCAGTAATTAATTGACTAATAGCATAATCAATAGCATAAGGAGCTTTATTTTTAGTAAGAGTTTGATTGAAAATAACAGGAATTTCTTTCATAGAATTTTCATATTGATCTTTATTTATCCATCCTAGCGTATCGAGTCTAGTAATAACTTGATTTGCACGTGCAAGGGAAATTTTTAGATTTTTTGTGGGGTCATAAAAACTAGGAGCTCTAGGAAGTCCTACTAATATTGCCATTTCTTTTAAAGATAATTCATATAAATCTTTATTAAAGTATCCTTTTGCCGCAGTTTTAATACCATAATAACCATGACCAAAATAAACATGATTTAAATATCTTTCAAGAATTTCTTCTTTTGTAAGAATTATTTCAAGTCTAATAGCAAGAAGGGCTTCTTTTACTTTTCTTATTATTTTCTTTTCTCTTGTTAAAATTAACATTTTAATAAGCTGTTGTGTTAATGTACTAGCACCTTCTACAAATCCACCTGCTTTTATATCTTTGATAATAGCACGACTAATTGCATCTGGATTAATTCCTGAATGTTCAAAAAATTGTGTATCTTCGATAGCTACTAATCCTTCTATTATTCTTGCTGGAATATCATCATATTTTACATATTCTCTATTTTCTTCTTTAAATGTATTTGCTATTAGATTTCCATCTTTATCAAAAAATTGACTACTTTGTTTTGGAGCATAATTTACAACGGTATCAACATCATGTTTGATTTCATCATATAAATTGTATAGCCATCCAAATACTGCTAAACCTATAACAATACTAATGCCAAAGATAAATTTCATCATATTAATTCCTAAATTGTTTATTTTTAAAAGTTGAGTTAATTAACTTTTTTGTGTAATCTTCTTTTGGTGAAGATAAAATATCTGCTGTCAAACCTTTTTCAACAATTTCTCCATTTCTTAAAATTATAATTTCATCGCAAATATTTTTTATAGAAGTTATATCATGGGTTACAAAAAGTATTAAAATATCTAAACGTTTTTTTAAATCATTGATTAAATTGATAATATTGTTTTTATTTTCTTCATCTAAAGCGGTTGTTGGTTCATCAAGTAAAAGTAATTTTATATTTCTACTAAGTGCAATTGCAATTACAACTCTTTGAATTTGTCCACCACTTAGTTGAGTTGGAAATTTATTTAAAACAGAAATATCCAAATCAACTAATTTTAAAACTTCCACTTTTTTTTCTTGGGTACAAAAAAATTGATTTTTAATTTTAGTCATCATAGATAAAGAAGTAAAAGGATTTTGTGGAATAAATCCAATAGTGTCATAATTTAGTTCAAAAGTAGATTCTATATCTTTTTCTTGGTGCATAAATGATGGAAGTAGATTTAATAGAGCTTTTAAAGTCAAAGATTTTCCACTTCCACTTTCACCAATTAAAGCAGTTGAGTTTTTTATATCAAATGATATATTTACTAATTGCTTTTTATTGGTGCTAATTTTTAATTTATTTATATTTAACACAAGTTATCTTTATATTAATGGCTCATCCATTTGTGATGGAATTTCTAAATTCATAAGTTTTAAAACAGTAGGAGCAATATTATTTAAACTTCCTGTTTTTACTTCTTTTACATTATTTGCAATTACAAAACAATAAACATCTCCCACTGTATGATTTGTAAGAGTGTTTCCTTCTTCATCTTTCATCATTTCACAATTTCCATGATCTGATGTTAAAATGATATTATAGTTAAACTCTTTTGCTTTTTCTAAAATCAGTCCAAGTTCAAAATCTACAGCTTCCACGGCTTTTACAGCTGCATCAAAAACTCCTGTATGACCAACCATATCTCCATTTGCAAAATTTACAACTATAAAATCAATATTGTTTTGCATAGCAGTTCGAACAGCATCACCTACTTGTGGTGCTGACATTTCAGGTTGTAAATCATATGTAGCAACTCCTGGTGAAGGAATTAAAACTCTAGTTTCATTTAACATAGGTTCTTCAACTCCACCATTAAAGAAAAATGTAACATGGGCATATTTTTCAGTTTCAGCTGTATGAAGTTGAGATAATCCAGCATTTGAAATAACTTCAGCTAAAGTATTTATTGGAGCATCTTTTGGGAAAAGTACAGCAATTGGAGTATTTTTATCATATTGAGTCATTGTAGCTAGTTGTAAACTATCTTTAAATACTTCAAATTCAGTAAAATTTTTATTTGCAAATACAGATGAAATTTCTCTCATTCTATCACTTCTAAAGTTACAAAAGATTATTCCATCGTTATCTTTTAATCCATCATATCCATCAAAAGCGCAAGGAATTATAAACTCATCAAAAATTTCATTATTGTATGAATCTTCAAGATATGATAATACATCAAGTTTAGTAGAAGGTGTAACAAAAGTAATAGCATCATAAGCTTTTTTTACTCTATCCCATCTATTATCTCTATCCATTGTATAGTATCTTCCAGCAATTGTTGCAATTTTTATATCTTCATCGCAAACACTTAATAGTTGGTTTATATAAACTGCTGCACAATCAGGAGCTACGTCTCTACCATCAGTAATAATATGAATAAAAACTTTTTTATTATTAGCTTTTGCAATTTTTGCCATAGCAATTATGTGTTCAATATGAGAATGAACTCCACCATCACTTAAAAGTCCTAATAAATGAATATTATTTGATTTTTCTAAAATATTTTTGAATACTTGATTTTCTTTTAGAGTATCATTTTCAATAGCAATATTAATTTTTACTAAATCTTGATATAAAATTCGTCCACTTCCAATAGTCATATGTCCTACTTCACTATTTCCCATTTGTCCATCTGGAAGTCCAACAAACTTTCCGTAAGTATGAATTAGTGAATATGGAACATTTTCAAATAGATAATCATAAGTAGGAGTTTTCGCACTAAAGAAGGCATTAAAGTTATTTGATATGTTATGTCCTATGCCATCTGTTATTATAAGTAGAGTTTTATTTGTCATGGTTTAAACCTTTTAAAAAGTATAATATATTATAATCGCGTAAATTATATCAAAATCAAGGTTCAAGTTTGTTTTATTGGTTATATAGACATCTAGATATTAATATCTTTCAATATCTTTCAGTTCGTGCTGGAATGAGTTTCTTTATTGCATTTGTTTTGACAATGTATTTAATGCCAAAGTTTGTTAAATGGGCAAAGTCAAAAAAAGCATCACAACCAATTTATGAACTAGCTCCAGAAGCACATAGAGCGAAAGTTGGAACGCCTACAATGGGTGGAGTTGTATTTATTTTCTCTACAATAATTGCTACAATATTAACTGCAAAATTAAGTAATTTTTACGTAGTTGGTGGTTTAGTTTGTCTATTTTTGTTTTCACTTATTGGTATGCAAGATGACTTTTCGAAAATATCTAAAGCAAAAAACTCAGCAGGTTTAAGTGCAAGAGCAAAGTTAATTTTACAATTTATTTGTGCAGGAATTGTAGGATTTGTTCTGTATAAATTTGGTCATCCAAGTGATTTATATACACCATTTATTAAATTTTCTATTTTTAATATGGGAATATTTTCTATTTTATTTTGGATGGTAGTAATGGTTGCCGCATCAAATGCTGTTAATCTAACAGATGGTTTGGATGGTCTTGCAACGGTTCCTTCTATTATGGCATTTTTTACATTGTCAATTTTGGTGTACGTTACGGGACATGCAATTTTCTCATCTTATTTACTTTTACCAAATATTCAAACGGTTGGTGAGTTGGTAATTATTGGAACTGCAATTTGTGGCTCATTAATAGCTTTTTTATGGTTTAATTCACATCCCGCAGAAATATTTATGGGAGATTCAGGTTCTCTTCCATTGGGAGCATTTATGGGATATATGGCAATTGTCGCAAAATCAGAAATACTTCTATTGGCTATTGGATTTATTTTTGTACTAGAAACAGTATCTGTTATTTTACAAGTTGGTTCTTATAAGCTAAGAAAAAAAAGAGTTTTTTTAATGGCTCCTATACATCACCATTTTGAGCAAAAAGGTTGGAAAGAAAATAAGATAATTGTAAGATTTTGGATTATCTCATTTATGACAAATCTAATTGCACTTTTAAGTTTAAAAATAAGATAAAGATAAACAATGACAACATTAAACGATAAAATAAGAATCTTAGGCAAAGGCTTAACAGCCGTTGCCCTAAAAGATAAGTTTCCAAATGCGACCTTATATGATGATAGTGATTTTAACTTATATGATTCTACTTCAAATGAAGTAACAGTTGTAAGTCCTGGAATTCCTCCTTATAATAACATGGTATTAAATTCAAAAAATATCCTTAGTGATTATGATTTATTTAAAAATATAATTCCTTTTTCTATTTGGATTTCAGGAACAAATGGCAAAACTACAACTACTCAAATGTGTCAACATCTGTTAAATCAATACAATTCAGTTTGTGGTGGAAATATTGGGATACCACTTTCTCATATGAATGAAAAAGCTCCTATTTGGATTTTAGAAACTTCTTCTTTTACTTTACATTATACAAATAAATCTAAACCAAATATTTATTTGTTACTTCCAATTTCAGAAGATCATATAACTTGGCATGGTTCATTTGAAGAGTACAAAAATGCAAAATTAAAACCACTTTACCTAATGAATGAGAGTGATATAGCAATTTTACCTGAGATTTTTGCAGATGTAAAAACAGCCGCTCATGTAATAACATATAAAAATAGTGATGATTTATGTGAATCTTTTAAAATTGATAAATCAAAAATAAAATTTAAAGAGCCATTTTTATTAGATGCAATATTAGCAATGTGCACACAAAAAATTGTTTTTGATGAAATAGATTATGATTTAATAAATGAATTTGTAATTGATAAACATAAAGTAGAAGAGTTTAAAGATAATAAAAATAGATTATGGATTGATGATAGCAAAGCTACAAATGTTGATGCTACAATAAATGCACTTGTACCATACAAAGAAAATGATATACATATTATATTAGGTGGAGATGATAAAGGTGCAAATTTACTCCCTCTATTTGAGAATATAAAAGATTTGAAAATTTATGTATATGCAATTGGAACTAATGCAGATAAAATTTCTGATTATTGTAATCAGTTTAATATAAGAGTAAAAAATTGTTTATTTTTAAATATAGCTGTGAATCAAATAGATAAAAATCACACACAAAATAGTGTGGCAATTTTATCTCCAGCAGCGGCATCCCTAGATCAATTCAAGTCTTACGCACATAGGGGAAATGAATTTAAAAAATTGGTAATTGATTTAAGTTAATTTTAATAAATTACCTTGTATAATCCCACTCCAATTTGTATTGGTTCGATAGCTCAGTCGGTAGAGCAAAGGATTGAAAATCCTTGTGTCGACAGTTCGATTCTGTCTCGAACCACCATTTTGTTGGCGCTGGTGTAGCTCAGTTGGCTAGAGCAGCTGATTTGTAATCAGCAGGTCGGGGGTTCGACTCCCTTCACCAGCTCCATATCTTTAGTCCCGCGTGATCTGTATAAGAACAGCGCTTGACCAGAGCAATAATATTTTTCAACGGTGAGGTTGGAGAGTGGTCAAATCCTGCGGACTGTAAATCCGCCGCCTACGGCTTCGAAGGTTCGAATCCTTCTCTCACCACCACGCAAATGTTGCGGGAGTAGCTCAGTTGGCTAGAGCTTCTGCCTTCCAAGCAGACTGTCGCGAGTTCGAGTCTCGTCTCCCGCTCCATTTTATTTATTGATTACTGGGAGCTGAGTTATAGCGCATATTTTTTATAACTCTTTATAATCTACTCCCGTTAAAGTTTTTTTTCAGTATTTTTTAAATATAATACGCAACACAATTTATTGTGAAATTTAGACAATAAAATCCCCTCTGAATAGAGAAGCCAAATGGGCTTATCTACTCAGAGGGCAATAACCAAAATTTAGAAGGGGAATTCTATGGCAAAAGAAAAATTTTCAAGAAACAAGCCACACGTTAACATTGGTACAATTGGACACGTTGACCACGGTAAAACTACATTAACAGCAGCAATCTCAGCAGTATTATCTGTAAGAGATGGTGGAACTATGATGGATTACGATCAAATCGACAATGCACCAGAAGAAAGAGAAAGAGGAATTACAATTGCTACTTCTCATATTGAATATGAAACTAAAGCTAGACATTACGCTCACGTAGATTGTCCAGGACATGCCGATTATGTTAAAAACATGATTACAGGTGCTGCTCAAATGGATGGTGCTATTATCGTTATTGCTGCAACTGATGGTCCTATGGCTCAAACTAGAGAGCACATCTTACTATCTAAACAAGTAGGTGTTCCTTACATCGTTGTTTTCTTAAATAAAGAAGATCAATTAGATGATGAAGACAAAGATGAAATGTTAGAATTAGTTGAAATGGAAGTTAGAGAATTATTATCTACTTACGATTTTCCAGGTGATGATACTCCTGTTGTTTCTGGTTCTGCATTTAGAGCATTAGAAGAAGCAAAAGCTGGTACTATTGGTGCTTGGGGAGAAAAAATTATTGCATTAATGGATGCAGTAGATTCTTACATCCCAACTCCTGTAAGAGACGTTGATCAAGATTTCTTAATGCCTGTAGAAGATGTTTTCTCTATCTCAGGAAGAGGAACTGTTGTAACTGGTAGAATCGAAAAAGGTACTATCAAAGTAGGTGAGACTATTGAAATCGTTGGATTCTCTGATACTAGAACAACAACTGTAACAGGTGTTGAAATGTTCAGAAAAGAAATGGATCAAGGTTTAGCAGGTGATAATTGTGGTGTTCTTTTAAGAGGTATTAAAAAAGAAGACGTAGAAAGAGGACAAGTTTTATGTAAACCTAAAACAATTACTCCGCATACAAAATTCAGATGTGAAGTGTATATCCTTTCTAAAGAGGAAGGTGGTAGACATACTCCATTCTTCTCAGGATATAGACCACAATTTTATGTAAGAACTACAGACGTTACTGGTTCTTGTACTTTACCAGAAGGTACAGAAATGGTTATGCCAGGTGATAATGTAGAAATGACAGTTGAATTAGTTGCTCCAATCGCTCTAGACAAAGGTACAAAGTTTGCTATTAGAGAAGGTGGTAGAACTGTAGGTGCTGGAGTTGTTGCTGAAATCATAGAATAAGGATTTGCAATGGCAAATATAAGAATTAAAATCGGATTAAAATGTCAAGAGAATGGTGATATTAACTATACTACTTGGAAAAATCCAAAAACTCATACTGAAAAGTTTGAAGTTAAAAAATATAGTCCAAGATTGAAAAAACACACTTTACATAAAGAAGTGAAACTAAAATCATAATCTTATAAGCTTACAGGTTAAACTGTAAGCTTATTTTAACATAGGTCAGTAGCTCCAATGGTAGAGCGCCGGATTCCAAATCCGATGGTTGTGGGTTCGAATCCCTCCTGGCCTGCCACTTAAGTTTTTTTAAAAGAAGTAAAACTCTTTTTTTGAAAGAATTTATTGACAAATAATAGTAATCAAAATGGAGTAAATAGTGAATAAAGTTAGAAACTACTATCAAAACGCAAAATCAGAATTATTAAAAGTTATTTTCCCTATAAAAGAGCAAATTAGATCTGCATATTTATCTGTTTTTATTGTTGTTACTGTTATAACTTTATTTTTAGCTTTAATTGATGGAATTATGTCATTAAGCTTATCTTCAATTATTAAATAGGAAGTAATTATGGCACACAAATGGTACGCAATCCAAACTTATTCAGGTAGTGAATTATCTGTTAAAAAAGCTTTATTACAATTGTCTGAAGAAATGGCGGATGATAGAATATCAGATGTATTAGTACCTACTGAAGATTTAATTGAAATAAAAAAAGGTAAAAAATCTATAGTGGAAAGACCACTATATCCTGCATATGCATTTGCAAGAATTGATTTAGATACTGGATTATGGCATAGAATTCAATCAATGCCAAAAGTTGGAAGATTTATTGGTGAATCTAAAAAACCAACTGCATTGTCTGATAAAGATATTAATTTAATTTTAGAAAAAGTAAAAAATAGAGCAGCTGCAAAACCAAAAGTTTCATTTGATGAAGGTGAAATGGTAAGAATTAACGAAGGACCATTTTCTAACTTTAATGGTTTAGTAGAAGATTTTGATATGGTTTCAGGATTATTAAAATTAAATGTTTCTATATTTGGAAGAAACACACCTGTTGAAATTTCATATACTCAAGTAGAAAGAGTAGTTTGATTTAATAAATTATAGGCATTAGGCAATAAAACTAGATTATGAAAAAATAGTTTTCTTGCCTAATGTCTAATCATTAAAAAATTGATAAAGGAATAACATGGCTAAGAAAATTCAAGGTCTAATTAAATTACAGATACCTGCGGGTGCTGCAAATCCATCACCACCAGTAGGACCTGCATTAGGTCAAAGAGGTGTTAATATAATGGAATTTTGTAAAGCTTTCAATGAAAAAACAAAGGATAAAGCTGGGTTTAGATTACCAGTTGTTATCACTGTTTATACAGATAAAAGTTTTACATTTGAAGTAAAACAACCACCAATGACAGATTTAATTAAAAAAGTTGCTGGAATTAAATCAGGTTCAAGTAATCCTCTTAAACAAAAAATTGGAAAACTATCAAGAGAACAAATTATGGAAATCGT
>JBGSBO010000030.1:0-22394 GCA_041730535.1 Minisyncoccia bacterium | reverse complement strand
TAATACTCTTCAACAAAAACATATTTTCCTGCAATCATTTGCGCAACAACTGATTGAGTATCCATTTTTCTATAAAATTTTATACCTTCAATTTGCGAAGTTATAATATTAGGTCTATCTGGTTTGATAGATTGTAAATTTGTAGCCATATAATTATTCCCTTTATCTAGTGTGGCAGTTTATTGTATGCTGGCTTAGATTTGGGTTGGAATTTGGTATTTTGAAGGATTATTTATAATATGTTTGTTGATTTTGGATATAAAGTAGAAAATTTAATTCTGATTGAAAAAATCTTTATAAGATAAAGTATCAGAAGTATCAAGATTTTCAGCTCTTTTTATAACTTCATCTATCCAAGCTTTTTCTATAGAACTATTATCAAAAGAGTTATAACTTTCTAATAAAGTCTCAACTAACTTAATTCTATCTTCAATTGGTAAGTCTAAAGCACTCTCTAAAATATCATTTTTTGACATTGGAAAACCTTTTAATTAATGTTTTTAAATTATATCAAATAGATGATTTAAAGTCAGTAGATGAATAATCAAACTTTAGGGATTAATTAATAATCCGATAGAATATGAGAAATTCTTTAAGGTAAAAATTTTGAATCAAAAAAAGATATTCATATCATATTCATGGACTAACTCAAATATTGCAGATCAAATTGAAAAAGATTTATCTTATTTTCCTATTTCATTTGTTAGAGATATTCATGATATTGAATATAAATCAAGTATTTCTAATTTTATGCAAGAAATAAGGAATTGTGATTTTGCTGTTCTTCTAATTAGCGAACACTATTTAAAGTCAAGAAATTGCGACATTATGTAGCAAACTCACCAACGAAAAGTGCCTAAAATAAGGGACTAAAATCGAATATCTTAATATAATATAACTTCAAAAAAACATAAGCGAGGTTATATAAAATGCAACATGTAGTTAGTCAATTAATAGGTAAAAAAGAGCAATTAATAGGTGAGTTAAACTTTCATAAATCAAAAATAATTCAATTAGAAGAAGTTTTAAAAGGGATTGATATATCTATAAGAGTATTTGAACCAGATTTTAATCTATCTACTGTAAAACCAAAGAGATATACAGGAGTTGTTCATTATTTTAAAAAAGGTGAGAGCTTCACAATGATTTTAGATACTCTAAGAAAAGCCCAAAAACCTATATCAAGCCTAAATATTACAATAGAAATAATGAAAATTAAAAAATTAAACTATGAGAATGTGGATTTATTAAATAAGATACAAAGAGCATTATTAGTGACTATGAAAAACTTAGAAAAGCAAAATTTAATAAAATCTGTAGGTAAAGATTGGTGTATTTAAGCTACACCTAGTCTTTCAGAAATTCTATGATTTCCTTGCCAATATCCAGTCCATTCGTTAGATTGGATTGTTTTCATACATTTTTTTGATATATCTCTGAAAATATCACCATTAGATAATCTTCTTGTATCTTCTCTGTAAGCAATTTCATTAGCATAATTAGAAATGTATAATTGCCCCATTCTATGAATTTGTCCTTGTTGAAATCTTCTGAATCTAGCAAAAAAGCTTTCAGCTTGATTTGAACAAGCCCCTTCTTCACTCATATATTCTACACTATGATTTACTCTTTGCATATCATAAGTTGCGTGTAAATTATCATAAGCATTTGCTTCGTCTGCATGAACTGTTGTACCTCTTACTATTGCTGTATTAGCAATTTGAGCTATTCCTGTTGGATTTTCATTGTGTAATACGTAAGTTAAAGTTCTTACACTTCCTATGTATTCAGTAGCTTCATTAGCTCTTTGTCTAACAACAACTATACAACGTTTATTAGGATTTTGATTTACTGCAAGTCTTCTATCAATTCTATCATTAATATTGTTAGCTGGTCTTACATAGTGATTTACATAAGCACCGTCAATTTCGCATATACCATTTAAAGGAGTGTTATCTCTTGTTTCTAATAAAGCCTCTCTAAATTTATGAAGTAATACGAATGCTGTTTTATATTGTATATCTAATTCTCTTGAAAGTTTTAAAGCACTCATACCTTTAACTTCATTTACATATAGAGCAATAGCCATTAAATAAGTTCTTAACGGTAATTTATGACCTGCAAATAAAGTTCCACTTGTTACTGAAAATTGTTTACCACAATCTTTACATTTCCAAGTTTTTCTAGTTGATAAATTATAATGATTTAAAGAACCGCAATCAGGACAAACAGGTTTACCGTTAGTTTCAGTCCAACGAACTTTTCTAAAATATGATTCAGCTTGTTTTTCAGTCATTTTAGCAATTTTTACAATACTAAATGTTCTAGCTTCACTTGATAATAGAAAATGTTGAGCCATTTTGATTAGTTCCTTTCATAATATTAACTTTTTTAGAAGTTTATTATGTCATATATGACATTAAAATATACTTAATTGTGTAGAAAATTAGTAATTAGAAGAATTTATACCTAATATGTTGTTATTCTTATATATTTATAATTATTCTTGCTATAACATAATATATCTTTTATAATTAACATTAAAATTCCATTAATAGAAGATTAAAATTTAAAAATGGAATATAATTCAGTTAAGATAAAA
Source organism: Minisyncoccia bacterium (assembly GCA_041730535.1). Taxonomy (GTDB): domain Bacteria; phylum Campylobacterota; class Campylobacteria; order Campylobacterales; family Arcobacteraceae; genus Aliarcobacter. Next base: position 19,792 of record JBGSBO010000030.1, on the reverse strand, counting down.
AACTATCTTCAGGAGGTAAATGTTATGCCAGAAGAAAACTGGAATGAACAGGCTAAAGGGATTCTAAAAGCCCATTTAGCAAGAAAAAATATAAAGTATCATGATTTAGCAAAAAAATTAAATGCAATCGGTATAGAAGAAAATCAAAACACAATAGCTACTAAAATTAGTAGAGGAGCTTTTAGCTTTAGCTTTTTTATCCAATGTATGTTCGTACTTGGGATAAATACAATAGACTTAAATATAGGAGATAGTAAAAATGGCGAAAAAAGAAATTGAAACTGATTATTGGGTAAGAGATTTACTAAAAGAAGCTGGGGTAAAATTAGATTCACAAGGAAGTAATATCTTAGAGATTGATAATGCTTTAAAAACAGCTTCAAAAAGTGGTTCTGGTAAAGTTGGTTTTCCTGAATTTGTAGGTATTGTAAAAGATTTTTTAATTGTTATTGAAAATAAAGCTTCTGTATCAAAACATGTAAAATTAAATGATAATCAGTTAATATGTTTAGAGCCAAAAAATGTTAAAGATTATGCAGTAAATGGGGCTTTATTTTATGGAAAACATTTAGCTAAAAACACTTCATATAAAAAAGTTATTGCGTTTGGAATTTCGGGAAATGAAAAAAAACATAAATTAAGTCCATTATTTATAGACGAAACAGAATATTATAGAGAGCTACCAGAAGTAGAATCTTTTATTTCATTTAATGAAAAAAATATTGAAGAATATTATATTAGAGAAATACTAAAAGAGGAAACTAATCAAGAGAAAGAAACTTCTGAAATTCTAAAAGACGCTTCAATATTACATGAAGATTTAAGAAATTATGGTAATTTAAAAGACGTTGATAAACCATTGATTGTTTCAGGCATATTATTAGCTTTAAGGGAATCAGAACATAAAAACTTTTCTATTGAAGATTTAACAGGTGATTCTATAAAAACAGACGGACAAAAAATCTATGACGCTATTTTATCAAGTTTAATAAGAGCAAATGTTTCTCCTGACGTAAAAAAAGATAAGATTCTAAATCAATTTTCTTTAATAAAAGATACACAAATTTTAAATACCATTAATCCTAAATTAGGGAAAACTCCTTTAAGACATTACACAGAATTTTTAAATGAAAAAATTTATAAAAGTATAAAATACACAAAATCTTCGGAAGATTATTTAGGTAGATTTTATGGTGAATTTATGTCTTACTCTGGCGGAGACGGACAATCATTAGGAATAGTATTAACACCAAAACACATAACAGATTTATTTTGTGATTTAGTGGATATAAAAGATAATGATATTGTTTTAGATCCTACTTGTGGAACTGCTGGATTCCTTGTTGCTTCTATGTATCACATGTTAGAAAAACTGGAAGAAGAAAAAATTAACTATTATGGTATGTCAGATAATGAATATAAACAAAGACAGGCTAGTATTAGACAAAAACAGCTTCACGGTTTTGAATTGCAACCTTATATGTTCACAATAGCAACAACAAATATGATTTTAAGAGGTGACGGGAAAAGTAATCTGATTAATGGAGATTTTTTAGCAGAGAATGCTTCTAAATTACAATTAAAACAATCAACAGTAGGTATGATTAATCCTCCATATTCACAAGGTTCAAAAGATAATGTAGATTTATATGAAATGAATTTTGTAAGTCATTTATTAGATTCTTTAGCTATTGGTGGACGTTGTATAGCAATTATTCCTCAATCTTCAATGACTGGAAAAACAAAAGAAGAAGTGGCAATAAAAGAAAATATACTAAAAAAACATTCTTTAGAGGGAGTTATAACATTAAATAAAGATACTTTTTATGGTGTAGGAACTATGCCTTGCATTGCAATATTTACAGCAGGTATTCCACATTCAGAAGATAAGGAATGTAAATTTATAGATTACAGAAATGACGGATTTAAAGTTGCTCCACACATAGGTTTAATAGAAACTGAACAAGCAAAAGATAGAAAACAACATTTACTTGACGTTTGGTTTAATAAAATTGAAGCAGAAACTAAATTTTGTGTAAAAACAACTGTTCAATCAGACGACGAATGGTTACATAGTTTTTACTATTTTAATGACGAAATACCAACGGAAGAAGATTTTGAAAAAACTATTGGAGATTTTTTGACTTTTGAATTCTCAATGATTATGCAAAATAGAGAATATTTATTTGAAGAGGTAATTGACAATGGTGAATCTTGAAGATAAAGAATGGCATGAATTTAGATTTATAGATATTTTTGATATTAAAAGTGGTTTTTATAATAAGAAACCTGATTTAGAAATGGTAGGTAATATCCCTTTTATTGGTGCTGTTGATAATTCGAATGGAATAACAGAATTTTACACATTAAACAATATAGCTAAAAGTAGCAAAACAGGTAGTGGAAATAATCATGAATTAGATAAAAAAATTTTTGATAAAAATTCTATTTGCGTAACAAATAATGGTTCTGTTGGACATGCTTATTATCAACAAACTAAATTTACTTGTAGTCATGACGTCAATCCTTTGTATTTAAAATATCAACCATTAACTAAAAATTTAGCTATGTTTCTTATAGGTTCAATTGAAAAGCAGAAGGTTTGTTTTGAATATTCTAGAAAATGGCGTCCAAAAAGAATGGTTAAATCAAATATTCTTTTACCAATAAATAAAATTAAACCAGATTATGAATATATGGAGCAATATAGTAAATCTATAATTGATAAAAAATTAGAAGATTACAAAAGATTCGCTAAAAAATTATTATCTCAATTAGAATATAAAGAAATTGAACCATTAGACAATAAAGAATGGCATGAGTTTTTTTTAACAGATATATTTCCAGTTATCCAAAGAGGGAAAAGATTAACTAAAGACAATCAAATATTAGGGAAAATACCTTATATTTCTTCTACTGCTTCTAATAATGGTGTAGATAATTTCATAGGAAATGATAAAAATGTAAGAGTTTTTGGAGATTGTTTAACTATTGCTAATAGTGGGAGTGTAGGAGCAACTTTTTATCACCCATATAAATTTATTGGCAGTGATCATATTACTAATTTAAAGAATCAAAACTTTAATAAGTATATTTATCTATTTATATCAACATTGGCTAGTAGATTATCAGAAAAATACAATTTCAATAGAGAAATTAATGATAAAAGAATTTCTAGGGAAAAAATTATGCTTCCAATAAATGAAAAAAATGAACCTGATTTTGAATACATGGAGCAATACATGAAAAATACTATGTATAAAAAAATTAATCAATATTTAAACTTCATAAAAAAATAAACAAGGGGTTATTCCTCTTGTTTTCTCACCAAAAGTCCCTTTCATTCTTTAATTAAAGCATTGTATATAAAAATGGTTATATAAAAGAGGTTTAAAATGAAGAGGGTGTTTTTAATACTTCTACTTTTAGTAGTATCAGTATATGCAGACGATAGTTTTGGGGATTTGTATTTAGTTTTTGAAGATTGGATTCAAGGTAATCTTGGTAAATTATTGGCTTTACTAGGATTTTTAATTTGGTTTGTAGGATTTATAGTTCAATCAATGAGTGGCAATACTTTAACAGGTAGATTCATTTTTTCTGTTGGAACAGTACCATTAATTGCAGGTGGAATAGTTGGAATAACAAATACATTTTTCAATATGGGTGGTTCAACTTTTAGTATAATTCCATAAAAATTAAAACAAAAACAATAGTGATTTAAGCCCGATAATTAGGTGGCTATATTAACTTTTTTGGTGAGTTTACTACATAATGTCGAGAAATTGCATGATAGAAATTCTACATATACTAAAAGAACAGAATTTTGATGAAAAGATTCTACCAATAATTATAAATAGTCCTTCAATTTATTCATCTGAAACAAGAATTTCATATACAAAATATTGGATAGAAGAAGAAAACAAGTTAAATAATTTAATATCTTCTTTACCCGCAACAGCAATTCTTAAAGAGATTGAAAAGTTAAAGGAAATAGAAGAGATAGTTAGTAAAATTAATGATTTTTTAGTTCATTTAAGTGATATTAAAAATATAACTTTTGATGATATTAAAAAAGAAAACTATAAATCAATAATTGAAAAAATTGGAGGAGTAGATGTTTCTCCTTTGATTGAGTTATTAGCAATTACAATGTTGAAAGATATAAATAAAAAAGATACATTAATTGATAAATGGTTTGATGAAAATAAACCCAATTCAGAAGCATATTCAATAAAAGCAGAAATAGCAAAGTGTAGAGGAAATTTTGATAAGGCTAAATATAACTATATAAAAGCTATTGAATTAAATGAAGAAAATTTTATTGCATTGAATAATTATGGATTTTTATTATCTCAATTAAAAGAAAATTTAGATGATGCAAAATTATATTTTGAAAAAGCTATAGATATTTCTCCAAATTTAACAGAAGCAAGATTAAATTTAGGAGTTTTATTATCAAGTCACTTTAAAGATTATGAGGGTGCAAAAAATCAATATGAAGAAATAATAAAATATAATCCTTTAGAATCAAAAGCATATAATAATTTAGCTAATTACTATAAATTTAAAAGTTCAACTAAAGATAATAACTATAAAGTCTGCTACTTATATGAAAAGGCAATTACAATTAATCCTGATTATTTTGAGGCAAGATTATCTTATGGAAGCTTTTTATCTGAGAAGATGGGATTACATGATTATGCATTAATTCAGTATGCTGAAATGCTAAGAATTAGACCAGAATCTTTTGAATTAATTGATTCTTTAAAATTAAGATTAGTAAAGATTTCAAAAATAAAAAAATGTTTAATTGGAAGAAATGATTTATGTTTTTGTGGCAGTGGAAAAAAATTTAAAAAATGTCATGGGAAATAAACAAGACTAAACTTATCCTCTTTTATGTTCTCTTTTGGTAAGCTTCTTGCATATATATAAACAAATATTTATCAAAAGAGAAAAATTATGAAATTAAACGAATTAAAACTTGAAGTTGATTATTTCGAGTTTGATGAAAAGTATTATCACAAAGTAAATCCTACTCCACTTAAAAATCCAAAACTTGTATCTTTTAATCCCCTTGCTTGTGATTTAATAAATCTTGATTATGAAGAATGTCAAACTCAAGATTTTGTGGATTTTATAAATGGAAGTAAAATTTTAGAGGGTTCAACTCCTTATGCTATGGCTTATGCTGGGCATCAATTTGGGTATTTTGTTCCACAACTTGGGGATGGAAGAGCTATAAATTTGGGTGCTGTTAATACTTGGTATTTACAAACAAAGGGTTCTGGACTTACTCGATATTCACGAAGTGGTGATGGAAGAGCAGTTTTGCGTTCATCAATTAGAGAATATATCATGAGTGAAGCTATGTTTGGTCTTGGAATTCCTACAACTAGAGCTTTGGGAATTATTGATTCTGATAGTTTTGCTCACAGAGATTGGGAAGAGGAATCATGTGCGATAGTTTTACGAATGTCACCATCTTGGATTAGAGTTGGAACATTTGAGTTTTTTGCTCGAAGTAGAGATAAGGAAACAATCTCGCAACTTGCAGATTATGTGATAAAACAGTCTTATCCCCACTTAGAAAATGAAAAAAACAAATACGAAAAGATGTTTTACTCTTTAGTAGATAAAAGTGCCGAACTTTTAGCCTTATGGCAAGTTTATGGATTTCAACATGGAGTTATGAATACTGATAATTTTTCTCTTGCAGGACTTACTATTGATTATGGACCATTTGCTTTTATAGATTATTTTGAAAAAAATGCTATTTGTAATCACACAGATGTAGAAGGACGATATTCTTACAACAATCAACCATATGTGGCAAGATGGAATTTACTTGTTTTGGCAAATACTCTGGGTGGAATTTGTGATGAAAATAAATTAAAAGAGTATATGAAAACTTTTTTACCACAACATGAAAAGGTTTATTTAGAGATGATGAATAAAAGATTAGGTTTGGATGCTTCAAAAAGTGGAAATGGAAATCTTCATTTGATTTTAGAGCTTTTAGGAAGTTTGGAGTCTTCAAAGATGGATTATAATGTTTTCTTTTATAGACTTACTCATCTTAAATCTTTTGAAGATTTAAGTTTTATTCTTGATATTGCAGTTTTTCAAGACCCACTTAAAAATTGGTTTGAATCTTATAAAAAAGTTTGCTTTGAGCAAAAAACAACTTTTGAAATAAGATTTGAAGTTATGAAAAAAGTAAATCCAAAATACATTTTGAAAAATTATATTCTCCAAGAAGCTATTGAAAAAGCCCATAAAGGTGATTACTCTTTGGTAAATGATTTATTAAAAATTGCTCAAAATCCTTATGATGAACATAGCGATTTTGAAAGATACGCAAATCCAACTCCTATGAAATTTTCAAATACCAAATTGTCTTGTTCTTCTTAAATTAATAGCTCTTTTGAGCTATTAATAATTTATCTAAAATTCATTATTGACCATTGGTCAATTTAAAAACATTTTAAGTTAATAATCAATATAATCAAATAGTTGACCGACGGTCGGTCAAATGAGTTATAAACTATTTTAAGGATAAATATGGCACCAAGAGTAGTAGATAAAGAACAAAGAAGAAAAGAGATAGCTACAACTTGTTCTGATTTAATACATGATATTGGAATGAAAAAATTAACAGTAGCTCAAGTTGCAATAAAAGCAGGAATTGGTAAAGGCACTATTTATGAATATTTTGAAAATAAAGATGATATTGTTTTTGAAATAATGAATATTCATATTGATACGTATCATAATGAATTTTTAGAAACTATAAAAGATGTAAAATCAACAAAACAAAAAATATTTCATTTTTTTAAATTTGTAATAGATGATAGTATCGAAAATTTAAAACATTTTAATGGATACAAAGAGTATCTATCTATTGTTTTAAGTGATGATAATCATGCTATGAAAAAATTTAATTTAAAATGTAATGTTTTTTTTAATGATCAATTACGAAAGTTTATAAAAGAAGGAATTGATAAAAAAGAGTTAATCCCTGAATCAATCAATTTAGTTGATGGTTTATTGACTTTTGAAAAAGGTCTTGCTTTAATTAAAATGACCCAAGATGATTTTGATGCAAAAAGTTCTTGTGAACTTTTTATAAATACACTTTTTGATTTAATAGAGGTTGAAAAATGATAAATAGAAAATATGAGAGAGTAGTTTTTGCATTTTTTATGGCTTTATTTATGAGTTTTATAATGAGTTTTATAATCACGTATGTGAATATAAGTTTTATTCAAGGATTTTTTTTAATTTGGATGAAAGCATGGATTACCGCATTTATTTGTGCTTTTCCCATCATATTTATAATAGCTCCAATTGTTCATAGAATTGTACATAAATTAATAATAAAAATATAGAGGATATAAAATGTTAAAAAGTATTTCATTTCTTTTGATTATGCCTTTTGCCCTTTTTGGGGAAAATTTATCACAATTAATAGAATTATCAAAGAATAATAAGATGATTGATTCATCTAAAATTACAATAGAAAGTACAAAAGATAGTTATGAAAGTGTTAAAAATAGTTATATGCCAAAGTTTAATTTAGGAGCTGGTTATAGTAATAATAATTACGAAACAAGTGGTTATCCACGAAATAGTGCTAAAGTAGAAGGGAGTGTTGATTATACTCTTTATGATGGTGGAAAAAAAGATAATATTTATGATTCTTATGAAGCTTCAATTAAAAAAGAAGGTGAAAGTTTAGAAGATTTGAAAAATCAAATTGCAATACAAGTTACAAATTATTATTACAATTATTTGTCTTATGTGGCACAAAAAGAAGTGAAATTACAGGAGATAGAACAACTTGAAGCTCAATATGTTAGATTAAAAAAGTTTCTTGATGCGGGAACTGTAACAGAAGATGAGGTACAAAAAATCATATCAAATATTCAAACAGCAAAAGTTGCTTTGCATGAAATAGATTTAAATGTAGAAACTATTAATCATAACTTAGAATATGTAATTGGGAAAACAGTAAGTATTGAAAAAGGTTCAAAAATTGATGAATATGATTCAACACAAAATAAATTAAGAGCAGATATTAAAGCAATAGAATATGAATTAGAATCATTAAAAGCAGATGCAAAAGCTACAAAAAGTGGCAAATTACCTAAAGTATCATTAAATAATACATATTCATATAATGATTTAGAATATGATAATTCTAGTAATTTTACAAAAGATTATAATAGAAATATAGCTTCTGTAAATTTATCTTGGGATATATTTGATTTTGATGCTACAAATAAAGCATATGAAGCTGCGTATAAAAAATACTTAGCTTTAAAATCACAATTTGAATATGAAAAAAATAAAGCAAATGTAGATTTAAAACTAGCTCTAAAATCTTATGAAATTGGAAAACTAAAAATTGAATCAGCGGAAGCTGGAGTAAATGCAGCTAATAGTGCATATAAAACTATTAAAGCAAAATATGAAGCAGGTTTAATTGATAATGTTTCATATTTAGAAGCATTAACTGATAAGTATAGTGCGCAAAGTGCATTAAAAGTTTCTCTTAATGATTTAGAGTTAAAAAAAGCAAATATTATTTATTATAGTGGTGAAAAATTAGAGGAGTACATAAAATGAGAAATATGAAGAAATTATTAATAACAACAGCAATTTCAGTGGTTGCTGTAACAAGTATATATGCAGCAGAGGCACCAGCTGGTGCAAAACAAATGCCAGCTCCTAAAGCTGATATTTATATCGTACCTCAGGCTTCAAACTTGCCAATAAATTTAAAGTATCCTGCCCAAATAAATTCTTTTCAACAAGCAATAGTTTATTCAAGAATTCTTGGTGTATTAGAAGAAAAATATTTTGAAGAGGGTAAAGTTGTAAATAAAGGTGATGTTTTATTTAAAATTGAAGATTCTTTATACCAAGCAAAAGTTGATGCAGCCGCTGCTTCTGTAAAAATGAGTGAGGCTACATTAAATAATGCTACTAGAAGTTGGGAGAGAATTCAAAAACTATATGCTAGCAATGCTGTAACAACAGAGTTGCGAGATAGTACTTTATCTGCTTATCAAAATGCATTAGCTTCTTTATCTATGTCAAAAGCAGAGTTAAATCAAGCAACAATTGATTTAAATTATACAAAAGTAAAAGCTCCAATTTCTGGTATGACAGGACTCAAAAATGTTGATTTAGGTAATTTAGTTACTGCAAATCCACCTATGGAACTTGTAACAATTTCACAAAATGATAAAGTTTATATAGATTTTTCAATGCCTTTAAATGATTATGAAAATATCAAAAATGGTTTATGGAAAATGCCAGAAAATGGAAAAATTCAAGTTGATATTAATGTAAATGGACAAACAAATAAACAAAGTGGTTTTGTAGATTTTATTGATGTAAATATAGATCAAAAAACATCAACAGTAAAAATGAGAGCAATAGTTGAAAATAAAGATTATACATTGATACCAGGAAGTTTCGCTCGAGTTATTTTAAAGGGAATTGAACAAAAAAATGTTATTACAATTCCCCAAAAAGCTTTATTACAAAATCCTTTAGGAACAATTGTTTTTGTTGAAAAAGATGGTATTGCTACTGTTAAACCAGTTGTGATTGGAAATGAAAGTGGTGATAAGTTTATAGTAGCAGGTGGTCCTCTTCAAAATGGTGATAAAGTAATAATAAACAACTTCTTTAGAATTAAACCAGGTAGTGCGGTAGTTGTTGATAAAACAATTAACGAATAAGGAAAATTAAATGTTTTCAAGATTTTTTATAAATAGACCTATTTTTGCGACGGTTGTGTCTATTTTAATTATATTAGCAGGTATTATTTCTTTAAATATATTACCTATTAAAGAATATCCAGCAGTTACGTCTCCACAAATTAATGTAACAGCAACATATCCAGGAGCTGATGCAACAACATTATCTTCAACGGTTGCGACAGTTTTAGAAAATGCTATTAATGGTGTGGATAATATGACTTATATGACATCAACAGCCTCGCCAAGTGGAGTACTTTCTTTAAGTATTATATTTAATGTTGGAACTGATGTTGCACAAGCTAAGGTTGATGTTAATAATAGAGTTCAATTAGCACTTAATAGTCTTCCCGAAGAAGTACAAAGACAAGGGATTTCTGTAAAAGAAAAATCTCCTGATATGTTAAAAGTTATTGCTTTTACATCTAAAAATACTGTTCATGATACTACATATATTTCAAATTATTTAACAGTAAATGTTATTGATGATATAAAAAGAATTAAAGGTATTGGTGATGCTACGGTTTTTGGTGCAAAAGATTATGCAATTAGAATTTGGGTTAATCCTGAAAAACTTGCATTTTATAATTTAACATCAGAAGATATTACAAGTGTTGTTCAAAGTCAAAATAATCAATATTCAACAGGTTCAGTTGGTGCTGAACCTATAAATATAATTCAACCTTTTACCTATTCAATTAGTACAGAAGGTAGATTAAAAAATGTAAAAGATTTTGAAGATATTATTATTCGTTCAAATGAAGATGGTTCTTCTTTAAAGTTAAAAGATGTTGCTGAAATAAAATTAGGTTCAGATTCACTTAACTCAGTAGGTAAGTTTAATAAAGAACCAATGATTCCAGTAGGTATTTTTCTAGCTACAGGTACAAATGCTCTTGAAGTATCAGCAGCACTTGATGAAACTTTAAAAGAAATATCAAAAAACTTTCCTGAAGATATAGAATATCATATTCCATATGATGCAACACTATTTGTTCATGAATCAATTAAAGAAGTTGTAAAAACACTTCTTGAAGCAATTGTATTTGTAATTATTTTAATTTATCTTTTCTTAGGTAATTTTAGAGCAACTATTATTCCAGTTCTTGCAATTCCTGTTTCAGTTATTGGTACATTTGCAGGTCTTTATATAGCAGGGTTTTCTATAAATTTACTTACACTTTTTGGTATGATTTTGGCAATTGGTTTAGTTGTTGATGATGCTATTATTGTAATTGAAAATGTTGAAAGAGTTTTAAGAACTAAAAAAATTAGTGTAAAAGATGCAACTATTGAAGCTATGAAAGAGTTAACAACTCCCCTTGTAGCAATTATTTTAGTTCTTTCAGCTGTATTTATCCCAGCTGCTTTAACAGGTGGTTTTAGTGGGGTTATGTATAAACAGTTTGCCATTACTATTGTTATGGCTGTTGTAATTTCTGGAATTGTTGCACTTACTTTAACTCCTGCTCTTTGTGCTATTTTCTTAAAAGAGCATGAGAGCGAGTCAATTTGGCCAATAAGAAAATTTAATGAATTTTTTGATTGGTTAACAAAAGTATTCATAGGTATTACAAAACAGACAATTAGACTATGGTTTTTTTCACTTGCAATATTTGGTATTTTAATTTATTCGACATATTCAATTATGAAAATGACTCCATCAGGATTAGTTCCAACTGAAGATAAGGGTGTATTATTAGTATTAACTTATATGATGCCATCTACTTCGTTGGGTGAATCTATAAAAATTACAGATGATATTCAAAAAGATTTATTGGCAAATCCAGATATTTTATCGGTTGGAGCAATTACAGGTTTAGATATTGCAACATTTGCATATAAAACTGATGCTGCTTTAATGTTTGCAATGTTAAAACCTTGGGATGAAAGACCATTGGCTAATCAAAATTCTCAAGCAATTGCAGGACAACTTATGGGTCAGTTTATGATGACAAATAAAGACGCTTTTGTAATTCCTGTAAATCCTCCTCCAATTATGGGTATGAGTACAACAGGTGGATTTGAAATGTGGATTCAAGATAGAACAGGTGGCGATATTCAAATGTTAAATCAATACACTCAAGAAATCGTTACAAAAGCTGGACAAGATAAAAGATTGATGGCTGTTAGAACAACATTAAACGCAAGCGTTCCTAAATATATGCTAACAGTAAATAAAGAAAAAGCAAAATCAATAAATGTTGATGTGAGTTCAATTTATGCAGTAATTCAAAATAGTTTTGGAAAAGGTTATATAAATGATTTTAATCTTTATAGTAGAACTTTCCACGTAAATATTCAATCTGAATCTGAATTTAGAGCAACTAAAGATAATTTTAAAAATATCTTTGTGAAATCTGATTCAGGAGATTTAGTTCCAGTTAGTGAATTAATTACAGTAAAAAGAGAAGTTGGAGCTAGTGTTATTCAAAGATTTAATATGTTTAACTCAGCACAAATCACAGGAAATCCTAGTGTGGGATATGCTTCAAGTGATGCAACAAAGGCAATTGAAGAAATAGCAAAAGAAGTATTACCAGAAGGTTATACAATAGCTTGGTCAGGAACAACATACGAAGAGAAAAAGCTTGAAACACAAGGTGATTATACGGCTATATATGCAGCTATCTTTGTATTTTTAATTTTAGCAGCACTTTATGAAAGTTGGAGTATTCCTTTAGCTGTTATTATTTCAATTCCTTTTGCAATATTTGGAGCAGCATTATCAGTTTATTTAAGAGGATTAGAAGCTGATATTTATTTCCAAGTTGGTCTTATTACACTTGTGGGATTATCTGCAAAAAATGCAATTTTAATTGTAGAGTTTGCAATGGATAAATTAAGAGATGGGATGTCACTTTTTGATGCTACTATTGAAGCTGCAAGTTTAAGATTTAGACCCATTGTAATGACTTCTTTGGCATTTATTGTTGGTACTTTACCTTTGGCTCTTAGTTCAGGTGCTGGAAGTGCAAGTAGACATATTATTGGTACAACGGTTGTTGGAGGTATGTTAGCAGCCATGATAATTGGTGTTTTATTTATTCCATTATTCTTTTATGGTGTACTAAGAATAAAACAAAAATTTACTTCAAAAAAATAGATTTAATAAAATAAATTTTCAAATTTATACTACATCATAAGATTATATTTTATGATATAGTATAAAAATGAATCAAACTTTAAATATAAAATTTGTCTTTTTAATACTAATCTCTTTACTTTTTTTAGGGCTTAATTCAATTTTTTGTAAATTAGCTTTATCAAATAATTATATAGATGCTTTTTCATTTACTTTTTTTAGACTATTTTTTGGTGCAATCACACTTCTTTTAATTTATTTTTATAAAAGCAAAAAAATATCAATTTTGCCAAAATCAAATTGGTTAAGTTCTTTTATGCTTTTTTTATATGCTATTTGTTTTTCCTACTCTTTTTTAGATATAAACGCAGGATTTGGAACTCTTTTATTATTTGCTGTTGTTCAAATGGTAATGCTTGCTTTCTCTTTATTTCATAAGGAAAAAATAAATTTACAAAAGATTATAGGTATATTTTTAGCATTATTTGGATTGATTTATCTTTTGTATCCAAAAGAGAGTTTTGAAGTATCTTTATTTCATGCTTTTTTAATGATAATTGCAGGAATTGCATGGGCTGTTTATACTATTCTTGGAAAAAAATCTAGTGACTCTTTATATAATACTATGGATAATTTTATAAAATCACTTGTTTTTGTAGGAATTTTTTATATTTTATATTTACCTGAAAATAGTTTTATATCTCAAAATGGATTACTTCTAGCTTTTATATCTGGAAGTTTAACTTCTGCTATTGGTTATGTTTTGTGGTATGAAATATTGCCTAAATTACAGTATATTACAGCAGGAGTGATACAACTTTTTGTACCTATTATTTCTATTATAATAAGTATAATTTTTTTAAATGAGAGCTTAAGTACTACACTATTTTTATCAACAATAATTATATTTACAGGAATAATTCTTACAATATTTTCAAAATGAGATGCTAATATGAAAGTATTATTAAGAATCTCTTTTGAGATTCTTAATGTTTTATTTTTAACTTATTTTTATTTATTGTTTCCATAAGTTTAACAATATTTGCAATTTTTTCTTCTTCAAGTTTCATATTTTCTTCACTATTTAGCGTAAAAGTTTGCATTTTTTTATCTAAATAACTTGTATTAAATGTTCCATTGATAAAATCTTCATCTCTTACAATTTCTCTATGTAATGGAATATTTGTAGGGAATCCTTCGATATAAAACTCATCTAAAGCTCTTTTTGCTTTTTTAACAGCACCTTCCCAAGTTAATGACCAAACAATTAGTTTTCCAATCATAGAATCATAGTTTGAAGGAACTTTATATCCAGTATAAATACTTGTATCAATTCTTACTCCTGGACCTCCTGGAGTTAAATATTTACTTACAGTTCCAGTTCCTGGCATAAAGTTTTTTTGTGGATTTTCAGCATTTATTCTAAATTCAATAGCATAACCTCTAAATTGAATCTCTTCTTGTAAAAATTGTAATTTATCACCTTCTGCAATTTCTATCATTCGCTGAATAATATCAACACCTGTAATTGTTTCAGTTACTGGATGTTCAACTTGAACCCTTGTATTCATTTCAATAAAATAAATGTTATCTTGTTCATCAACTAAAAATTCAACAGTTCCAACACTTTCATATCCTAATTTAAACATAGCTTTTGTAGCAATTCTATAAAGTTCTTTTCTAGTTTCGTTGTTTAATCTTGGACTTGGAGCAATTTCAATAACTTTTTGATGTCTTCTTTGAATTGAACAATCTCTCTCACCTAAATGAAGAACATTTCCATATTTATCAGCAATTACTTGAATTTCAATATGTCTTGGATTTTCAACATATTTTTCAATGAAAACTTCATTTCTGTTAAAATATTTCATTGATTCATTTGTAGCACTTTCAAACATTTCTTTGAAATCTTTTTCAGCTTTTACGATTCTCATTCCACGTCCACCACCACCAAATGCAGCTTTGATAATTACTGGAAATCCGATTTCTCTTGCTATTTTTTCACCTTCATTAATAGAAACGATAGGCTCATCAGTTCCTTCAAGTACAGGAACACCAACTTTTTTCATAGCAACTTTTGAAGCCATTTTATCCCCAAAAAGTTCAATGTGTTCAGGTTTTGGACCAATAAAAATAATTCCATTTTCTTCACAAGCTCTTGCAAAATCTGCATTTTCACTTAAAAATCCATAACCTGGGTGAATTGCATCACAATCAGCTTTTTTAGCAATTGAAATAATTCTGTCATAATCAAGATATGCTTGAATTAAATCTCCCATAATTGGATAACATTCGTCAGCTTTTCTTACCCAAATTCCCTCAACATCAACCTCTGAAAAAATAGCAACACTTGTAATCTCTAACTCTTTACAAGCTCTAATGATTCGAAGAGCAATTTCACCTCTGTTTGCAATAAGTACTTTTTTTATCTTTGCCATTTTATTTGCCTTTTATGAATTTTTTAAAAATTATTGGAGAATTGTAGAGTTTTTTCGATTTTTATTCTTCTTAATTTTTGCTATAAAAATAGTTTATTATTGCTAAATATTTTATTTATTCTTGCTATATTTTACAATGCTAAATAATTATTTTGGATTATTTTATTATAACTTAAATTTAGTATAATATTTTTATTAGTTTTAAAATAGTAGAAGTAGAACAAAATGGAGAAACAAAAGCAAAATATGGTTCAAATCTTATAAGTGAATTATCAAAATAGCTAACGGTTGATTTTGGAAAAGGCTTTAATACAACTAATTTAAAAATGATGAGACAGTTTTATTTGATTTTTTCAAATTGCTACACACTGTGTAGCGAATTGAGTTGGAGTCATTATCGACTCATTATGAGAATTGAAAACGAAAAAGCAAGAGATTATTATATTCAAGAAACAATCGCTTCAAATTGGAGTGTAAGAGCATTAGAGAGACAAATAAATTCACTTTATTATGAAAGACTCATATCAAGTCAAGAAAAACAACCAGTTATCCAAGAAGCAAAAGAAAATACAAAAAATCTACAACTCACAGCAAAAGATATTATCAAATACCCTTATGTATTGGAATTTTTAGATTTAAAAGATAATAAATCATTTAGAGAAAATGAACTTGAAAGTGCTTTATTAGAAAAAATACAAGAATTTTTACTAGAACTAGGTCGAGGTTTTGCATTTGTGTCACGGCAAAAAAGAATCAAAACCCAAACAAGTGATTTTTATATAGACTTAGTTTTTTATAACTATCTTTTAAAATGTTTTGTACTTATAGATTTGAAAATAGGAAAATTGACCCATCAAGATATTGGGCAGATGGATATGTATGTAAATATGTATGATGATTTAGAAAAAAATGAAAGCGATAATCCAACTATTGGGATAATTTTATGCACAGACAAAGATGAAACCATTGTAAAATACTCACATATAAATAGCAAAGATAATCTTCTTGTATCAAAATATCAGCTTTATTTGCCAAGTGAGGAAGAGTTGAGAAGAGAGATTGAGTGGGATGTTTTGAGATTGAAAGAAGGAATTTATAGATAATGATACAATTAGGGAATTTAATAGTGCAACAAATAGTTGCAGCAAATCAAAATTTTAATTATGGCGAATCTGCCTCAATTAAATCTAAATAAATAGTAATACAAGGAATTAGAATGAGTAATAAAAACGAATTTAAACAAAAGTTAAAAGAACTTGAAGCAAATCTTAAAAATGCTAAAGTTCAAGATGAATTGAAAAAATGTAATCTTAATTTAGATGATTTGAAACAAACGATTCAATATTATTATGATAATTTCGAACAATTTAATGATGAAGATTTCAATTATATATCAACTAAAGTTGATGAACTTGTATATCAAAGTAATGAAAGTGTCTTTTCTGTTTACTCTCATAGATTTACAAATACTACTAATTATTTAATAGATAATCGTCCTATAGTAGAATTGGATGTTAATGATAATATTGATATAAAAGATAATATAAAAATTTCAGAAGAAGAGTTTTCAAAACGATATGATAAATTAATTGAAGCATTAAATTTTGAAGGTGAAGAGTGTAATTTAATCTTAGAAACACCTAGTAAAGAACAAAAACCTTTTAAAGTTTTTAAAAATAAGTATAAATCTTTAGCAATTTATGCAAAATCCAGCGAGAAACCTATGACAATAGCCTTTGATAGATTATTAGAAGTTGCATTTAATAGAAAAGAACCAACTTACAAATCTTATGAACCTGTAATTATTTCTAAAATTATTGATAATTCAATATTTGATTATTTGCTAAATGATTCTTTACTAAAAAACAACTCAAAAGGTTTGATAGAAGCTATAAAAACTAAACTGTCAAATAATGAAAATGAGTTATTGATACTGAAAAATAAATTAGAAAAAATAGAAGAAGAAAATCAGACTATTGAAGAGAAAAAAGAACAATTTAATGAAATTTTTGAAAAAGCAGAAAGTCTTGATAATAAAATTAAAGCTGTAGAAGATAAAGCAAAATTAAATGCTTCTGTATCTTATTGGAAAGCAAAACAAAAAAGTCATAAAACTAAATTTTGCTTGTTTGGTGGTGGAGCAATAGGACTTATAGTAAATCTTGTTGTGATTTTATTTATGGCTTTGAATTATCATGAAAATCAAACGAATATTAATAAACAAATTGAAATTACAAATGATATAAATACAACAACTAAAGTTCAAGAAATAAATGAAAACAACAATAAATTAGAAGAAAAATCTAGTTTTTTTGATTTTGATTATTCAAAATTAGCTTGGTATATTTTAATGATTTTTGCTTCATCTAGTGCTTTTTGGATTATAAGAATTACTGTAAAAATTGCATTATCTAATTTACATTTATCAGAAGATGCTCATGAACGAGTTGTAATGATTCAAACATATTTATCTTTTGTTAATGAAGGACAGATTGATGAAAAAGATAAAAAATTAATTTTATCATCTTTATTTAGACCATCTAATATTGGCATAATTAAAGATGAATCTAGTGTTACAGTTGCAGATATTATAACGGCATTTAAAAAGTAGATTAAAATGGTATTACTTCCACTAACCCAACCTATCGAAACCCAAAAAGTCCTAAAAAAAGCCATATCCGCAAACCGTGCTTTAGCAAACTTAAACGGTGTGGCTCGTATTATTCCAAATAGTGCTATTTTGATAAACTCTTTAGTTCTTCAAGAAGCAAAAGATAGTTCGGCTATTGAAAATATTATCACAACTCACGATGAACTTTATCGTGCAAACCTTGATATAGAAAGTGTAACAAATGAAGCAAAAGAAGTTCAAAATTATAAAGAAGCTCTTTTAAGAGGGTTTTCACTTGTGAAAGATACAAAACTTTTATTAAAAAAACATATTGTTGAAATTCAAGGTGTTTTAGAACAAAATGATGCAGGTGTGAGAAAACAAGCAGGAACAAATCTAAAAAATGCTTTGACTGGTGAAGTGATTTATACTCCACCACAAGATTATGAAACTATTCAAGAGCTTTTGACAAATCTTGAAAATTATATCAATGAATCAAATGAACTTGATCCACTTGTAAATATGGCGATAATTCATCATCAATTTGAATCAATTCATCCATTTTATGATGGAAATGGAAGGACGGGAAGAATTATAAATATTTTGTATCTGATACTCAAAGATTTATTAGATATTCCAGTACTTTATTTAAGTAGATATATTATCACTCACAAAGCTGATTATTATAGACTTTTACAAGAAGTACGAACACAAGATAAATGGGAAGAGTGGATTTTATATATGCTTGATGCAGTTGAACAAACTTCAATTGAAACAATTGAACTTATTAATAATATTAGTAATTTGATGATAAAAACTCAAGATAAAATATCTAAAGAGTTACCAAAAATTTATAGTAAAGATTTAGTAGAGATACTTTTTATGCATCCTTATACAAAAATAGAGTTTTTAGTTGATAGGTTAAATATTACAAGAAAAACAGCTTCAAAATATCTCAGTGAACTTGAGAATATAGGAATATTAGAAAATATACAAATCAAAAATAGCAAATATTTTATAAATATAGAATTATTTAATTTATTAAGAAAAGGTATATAGGTAAAATTAATAGAAATTTACCTATAACTTAGAATCTATGTGTAAAAAATATCAAAATTTACTCATAGATACAAAGCTATGTTAAAAAAATAGTAAAATCTTTACATATCATTCATAACATGTAAAAAAAACTACAAAATCTTTACATATAAATATAAAATTCTTTACACAAGAACATACTTACAATTATAAGAATCATCCGTTAATATTTTAATTGCAGATTTATGAAATAAGTCTTTGTATGGTACAACATATCTAAAAGCTGCATTTTTTTCTTTTCTTTTATTTGTATTGATATATTTTATTGCACCATCATAAAATGCCATTATATCTTCTTCTTTGATTGATTTTGACTCAGAACTATTGTTGCATTTGATTAGAATTGTTTTATCATCTTTATAACAAATCATATCTATATCTTGATTTTCTGTTGTATTAGAAACTACTTTGTATCCTAAGTCTTCGTATTTTTTTATAGTTCTTAACTCTAAAGTTAGACCATTTTTTTGATTTTCTTCATTTCTGATTTTTCTTTTTTTATTATCTCTATATGTAAGGAATTTTTTTAATAATAGTATAAAAATAATTATTGGGATTAAATGCCAGATATATGATAATGAAGCGATTATCATTTCACTTGAATTAGTCATTATTGTTTTTCATTTTTTTAAAAGCCATGCCACTAAAACGGCATAGCTGCTCCACTTGCTCCCATAACTTCTCTTGCGTCTTCACTCATCATAGATGGATCCCATGGTGGAGAAAATACTAGTTTTACAAATGCTTCATCCACTTCATCAACTGCTAATACTACGTATTTTAC
>JBGSBO010000029.1:0-22900 GCA_041730535.1 Minisyncoccia bacterium | reverse complement strand
GAAATTAGAGATTTATCTTCTTGGTTAATTTCAATCGGAAGTAAATTAACAATTCAACCAATTATTGAACATCCAAAATCTTTACAAATTGCGGATAGATTAATGGAACATTCAACTGTTAAACACGTTGTATTTGGAATCCATGACTTTTC
This sequence comes from Minisyncoccia bacterium, assembly GCA_041730535.1. Classification (GTDB taxonomy): domain Bacteria; phylum Campylobacterota; class Campylobacteria; order Campylobacterales; family Arcobacteraceae; genus Aliarcobacter. Next base: position 22,748 of record JBGSBO010000029.1, on the reverse strand, counting down.
TAAAGCAATGGCTTATAAAATCACTCCTCAAGGATGGATTAATGAGTTAGAGACTTTCTTTAATATGCTTACAATGGAAGCTAGAATTAAAGGTAAAGGAGTTATTGGTGGAGTTGAAGTTATGTTAACACCTCATTCACTACCTGATTCTTGTGTTGAGAAAAAAGATATTAGAAGATGGTTAGATTTACATGGTGATGATGCATCTAGACACGTTTATGCACATGCTATTAGAGAAAATGCAATGGGATTAACTGGTAAACAAATCATTACTCCAAATCACATCAATATCTGTAAAGTTGCATTTACTCCATCTCCAAATGAGATTGCAAAAGATGTTGCTATTTTAAAAGAAGCTATCAAAACTGATGCGCTGCTTAGTGGAGCAATTAGATATGAAGGTGAAATGTTAGATCCACCAATGTTTGGTAAATCTTTACAAAACATTTTAAGAGCTTATGCATTAAGATCTTTAGCAAAAGAGGATGAGATATTTGCATTATCTGTATTAAACAGAATGCCAATTCATACATTTAAAGAAAACTGGCCTTACGGTCAAATTTAGTAGGGAGATTATACTATGAGTTCAAACGTAAAAATTGAAATACCTGAATTTTTAAACATCGGAGTTGCTTGTACATCTGCTCATGTGGGAACACCTAAAGAGAACAGTATTGCTATGATTATTGAAGATGATAAATTAGGTACAGATGAAATAACTTATAAAGATTTAGCAAAAAAATCTGATCAAGTTTGTAATTTCTTTACAGGAATTGGTCTTGAAGCTAGAGATAGAGTTCTGGTTTGTTTAAAAAACTCTTTAGCTTATCCTATTTCATTTTTTGGAACAATGAAGGCTGGAATTATTGCAGTTCCAACTTCTACTCTTTTAAGTGGTTCAGAAGTTAAATATTTAGCTGAAGATTCACAAGCAAGAGCAATTGTATTATCAGCTTCTATGTATGAAAATTTACTTCCATACTTAGAAAATCTTGATAATTTAAAAACAATTGTAGTTGCTGGAATTGATAGCGTTGAAGAATTAAAAAAACCAAAAGATATAAATGTTTATTCTTTAAGTGAAATTTTTAATAATATAGATTCAACACCAAATCATTATAATTCAAAATCTGGAGAACCAGCTTATTTAGTATATACATCAGGAACAACTGGTTATCCAAAGGGTGTTTTACACTCTCATAGATCTCTTGTTGGAAGAACACCTGCTACTAATTATTGGTTTAACTTTAAAGAAAATGACAGAATCATGCACTCTGGTAAATTTAACTGGACATATGTTTTAGGTTCTGCTTTAATGGACCCATTATTTAACGGTCATACTGTTATTGCTTATGAGGGTTCAAATGATGCATCAACTTGGATTAATTTAATTAAAAAACACAAATGTACAATTTTTATCGGTGTTCCAACAATCTATAGACAAATCATTCAAAAAACTGATTTTACTTTAGACGATTGTCCAAGTTTAAGATATTGTATGAGTGCGGGTGAGCATTTATCAGATGAGATGCTTGGACTTTGGAGAGAAAAATTTAAACAAGATATTTATGAAGCAATTGGTATGAGTGAATGTTCTTATTATATTTCTCACTCAATTTTTAATCCAATTCGTCCAGGATCTGCTGGATTTGTTCAACCAGGACATACAGTAAAACTTTTAGACCCAGATACACTAGAAGAAGTTGAAGATGGTGAAGAAGGAATGATTTGTATTGGTGAAGACGATCCAGGTTTATTTTTAGAATATTGGCAATTAGAAGAAGAAACTGCAAAATCAAGACATGATGGATATTTCTTTACAGGTGATTATGCTAAAAAAGATGAAGATGGATATATTTGGTTCATTGGTAGAAAAGATGATATTATCAATACTTTTGGATTTAGAGTATCTCCACACGAAATAGAAAGAGTTGTAAAAACTCACGATGCAGTTGCAGATTGTGTTGCTTTTGGTTTAGATATTGGTAAAGATAAAACAATAGTTGCAATCGCAGTTATTGGGCATGAAGAATTATCAGTAGAAAAACAAGCAGAAATTTTAGCATTTTCTCAAGCTAATCTTGCAAAATACAAAGCTCCTAAAGAGATTTTTGCAATGCTTGATTATCCAAGAACTAAAAATGGAAAAGTTTTAAGAAAACAACTTGTAAAACAATTACATGAGCAATATCATGCAATTGAAACTGGAACTAAAGTGGTTGAATATAAAGCAAGAAGATCTATGTTATTTATTCCTTCATATAATAAACATAATGTACAAAAAGCAAAAACAGTACTTGCTGATGCAGTAATTTTTGACCTTGAAGCAATTTTACAAGAACAAAGAGAATTAGGAAGAGCAACAATTGCTGAAGTTTATAAAGAAGATGGAGCTAAATTTGGTGAATCTGAAAGAGTTTTAAGAATTAATAATCTTGGAAGTGAAGATTTAGTAAAAGATTTAGCACTTGCTAAAACAATTGAACTTGATGCATTATTATTCTCTAAAATTCAAACAAAAGAAGATGTTTTAGAAGCAGTAAGATTAACAGAAGAAGTAAATCCTAATTTATCTTTAATGATTATGATTGAAACTCCTTTAGCGGTTTTAAATATTCAAGAAATTTGTGCAGCATCTTCAAAAGTTGAAGTTGTTGTTGTGGGTTCTAATAAACTTGCAAATAGACTTCAAATTGATATTAAAAAAGGTTCAAAAGCAATGCTTAACTATTTATCACAAATTGCCTTAGCTTCAAAAGCTTATGGTAAAACTGTGATTGATGGACCTCACTTTGATGTTCATGATGAGTTTGCTTGTGAAGATTCAACAAAAGATGCATTTAACTTAGGATATGATGGAAAATCACTTATTCACCCTGTTCAAATTGAATATATTAATGATATCTTTACTCCAAAACAAGCAGAAGTTGAAGATTATGAAAAAATGATTGCATCTTATGATGAGGCTGTAAAAGAAGGTAAAGAAGTAATATTACATAATGATAGACTTGTAGATTCTTCAAGAATTAAATGGGCTAAAAAAATGATTACATTATATGAGACATATAAATCATTAGGTCAAAACCTATTTAATAAATAAGGAGATAAATTTGTCTAAAATAAGTACTAAAATTAATTTCGGTAATTTTTTTGAAGATTTTTCAATCGGTCAAAAAATCGTTCATCCACTTCCTAGAACAATAAGTGATGGTGATGTATCTTTATACATCGCTTTCACAGGTTCTAGATTTGCACTTCATTCATCAGATACGGTTGCAATTGAAATGGGTTACGATAAAAAACCAATTGATGATATGTTGATGTTTCACTTAACATTTGGAAAATCTGTTCAAGACATTTCTTTAAATGCAATTGCAAACTTAGGTTACGCAGAAATGTCTTTTCCAAATTCGGTATTTGTAGGTGATACAGTAAGTATGATTTCAACAGTTATTGGATTAAAAGAGAATTCAAATGGAAAAAGTGGAGTTGTTTATGTTCACTCTATTGGAGTAAATCAAAATGGCGCTGAAGTTTTAAATTTCAAAAGATGGGTAATGGTTCACAAAAAAGACCAAACTGTTTTAAGTGGAATTAATGAAGTTCCAGTTTTTGCTAAAACTACACCAATAGCTGATGTTATTAATATTCCAACTATTAAAACAGTAGATACAGATGCAAGTGGTGGAAAATATTTCTTTGAAGATTATGTAGCAGGTGAGAGATTAAATCACCCAGAGGGTATTACTATTGATAATAGTGACCATACATTAGCAACAAAGTTATATCAAAACAATGCGAAAGTGCATTTTAATGACCACATGATGAAAAGTACACCTATGGGTCAAAGACTTATGTATGGTGGAATTATTATTTCAATGGCTAGAGCAATTTCATTTAATGGGCTACAAAATGCTCAATGGATGTATGCAATAAATAGTGGAGCTCATGCTAATCCTACATATGCAGGTGATACAATTTATGCTTATACTGAAATTATTGAAACAATTGAAGTAAATAGAGAAGATATTGGATTATTAAGACTTAGAACAGTTGGAATTAAAAATCAAACTGCTAAAGAGATTGAAAATCCAAAAAGTGAAGATGGTAAATATTTACCAAATGTTGTTCTTGATTTGGATTATACTGTTGTAATTCCAAAGAAAAAAACACAAAAGTAAGAAAAGAGTAAAAGGCAACTCGTTGCCTTCTTTAGGTTTTCTCGAATAGAGAATAAATTCTGGCTTCTTTTAACAGAAATTTATTTTCTGTGCTAAAAAGAAGACAAAAAATGATAAAAATTTAATTTAACAAAAAGGAAAAAACATGACACACCCAAGTGAAGCACTATTCGGTTCTGGAGATAACTTACCAATTATCCCATCTTGTGAACATTTTGCAGGTAGCGAAAAGCTAATCTTAAAAGGTTTTGAGATGCAAAAAAAACTAGGACCTGTTTTTGATATTACTTGTGACTGCGAAGATGGAGCTGAAACTGGTAAAGAAGTTGCTCATGCTGAAATGATTGTAAGAGTTGTAAATTCTGATGCAAATCCTTATGGAATGGCAGGAACAAGAATTCACGATTTTGACCATCCAGATTGGAGACAAGATATTGATATTTTAGTACCAGGTGCTGGAGAAAAATTAGCATATATTACTATTCCAAAATCAACTTCTTATGAAGATGCAAAAACTCAAGTTGAATATATCCAAGAAACTGCAAAAAAAGCTGGAATTAAAAGAGAAATCCCTATTCACGTTTTAATTGAAACTCATGGTGCTTTAAGAGATGTTGAAAAAACTGCAACATTACCTTGGGTACAAGTATTAGACTTTGGATTAATGGACTTCGTTTCTGGTTACCAAGGTGCAATTCCTGCTTCTAATATGAGAAGTCCAGGTCAATTTGAGCATAGATTAATTGCAGCTGCAAAAGCTAAAGTTGTTCAAGCGGCACTTTCTAATCACATTATTCCAGCACATAATGTTACTTTAGATTTAAAAAATCCATACCAAACTTATAAAGATGCTGAAAAAGCAAGAAATGAATTTGGATTTATGAGAATGTGGTCAATTTACCCAACTCAAGTTCAAGCTATTGTTGATGCAATGAAACCAGACTTTACAGAACTTGAAGCTGCACAAAATATTTTAATTGCTGCTCAAGATGCTGAGTGGGGACCAATCCAATATGATGGTGAATTACACGATAGAGCAACATATAGATATTTCTGGGAACTAGTTCAAAGAGCAAAATTCTCTGGAACTAAATTACAAGATATTGTTGAAACAAGATTCTTCTCTTAATTTTTTAACTTAAGGCTTTTGCCTTAAGTTAAATTCTAAATCCTCTTTTTTATTTCCAAGTTAATTATTAAACACAAAATCTTCATTATTTTTTAAATCACTACTCCTAAAAACCTATGTAAAAAGGTAAAAACTAAACACTTTGAAAAAAATAAATATTAAATTATAAATAAAAGAATTTTTTCATCCCAGCATTGGTATAATATTAAAATTTCTAAGCAAAAAGGAAACAAATGAGCGTAATAAAACAACAAGATATAATCGATAGCATAGCAGATGCATGTCAATATATTTCATATTTTCATCCAGAAGATTTCGTAACAGCTATGGTTGAAGCTTATGAAAAAGAAAAATCAGAAGCTGCTAAAAATGCAATTGGACAAATTTTAATTAACTCTAAAATGTGTGCTTTAGGTCATAGACCTTTATGTCAAGATACAGGTTCTGTAAATATTTTTGTTAGAGTTGGATTAAAAGCTAACTTAGAATTAACAAAAGAATTAGTTGATGTATTAAACGAAGGTGTTGCAAAAGGTTATACAGATCCTGATAATACATTAAGATATTCAGTTGTTTCAGATCCTGCTGGAAAAAGAACAAATACAAAAGACAATACTCCTGCTGTTATTCATGTAACTGTTGATAATTCTGATGAATTAGATATTACAGTTGCTGCAAAAGGTGGAGGAAGTGAAAACAAATCTAAATTTGCAGTATTAAATCCATCTGATTCAGTATATGACTGGGTTATGGCAAATGTTAGAGAAATGGGTGCTGGCTGGTGTCCTCCAGGAATTTTAGGAATTGGTATTGGTGGAAATCCAGAAAAAGCTATGCTTTTAGCAAAAGAGTCTTTAATGGGTCATGTTGATATTCATGAACTAAAGGCAAGAGGTCCACAAAATGCTTTAGAAGAATTAAGATTAAAACTTTATGAAGACATTAATAAAATTGGAATTGGAGCACAAGGACTTGGTGGATTAACAACAGTTGTTGATGTTAAAATCTTAGATTATCCATGTCATGCTGCTTCACTTCCTGTTGCTATGATTCCAAATTGTGCTGCAACTAGACATATTCACTTTAAATTAAAAGCAGGTGAAGGTGTAGCTAAATTTAAAAAACCAAATTTAGATTTATGGCCAGATGTAAAATTACCATTAGACAGCATTAAAAAAGTAAATATTGCAGATTTAACAAAAGAAAATTTATCTCAATTTAAATCAGGGGATACTTTATTATTAACTGGAAAAATATTAACTGCACGTGATGCTGCTCACAAAAAAATTGTTGAGTATAAAAATGCTGGTAAACCGCTTCCAAATGGTGTTGATTTAAAAGATAGATTTATTTATTACGTTGGACCTGTTGATCCAGTTCGTGATGAGAAAGTTGGACCAGCAGGTCCTACAACATCTACAAGAATGGATAAATTTACAAAAGATATGATGGAAATTGGAATTATGGGAATGATTGGTAAGGCGGAAAGAAAACAACCAACTATTGATTTAATTAAAGAATACAAATCAATGTATTTAATCGCAACAGGAGGAGCTGCATACTTAATTTCTCAATCAATTAAAGATGCAAAAGTTCTTGCTTTTGAAGAAATGGGAATGGAAGCTATCTATGAATTTGATGTTGAAGACATGCCAGTTACTGTGGCTGTTGATACAGAAGGTGTTTCAATTCATACAACTGGTCCTTCTAAATGGAGAACTATTTAATACATTTATAAAAATACAAAAGGCTTTTGCCTTTTGTAAACCAAACTTGAGAATTAAAATTCTCAAAAGCACTTATCTAAAATAATTCTTATATCATTAAACTAGATTCAATTTTTGACATTAAGAAGATACAATATTTGCTATTCTTTCCAACATAATACAAAAATACAGGAAAAAAGATGTTACTAGAGGATTTAAAAGATTATTTAGGCTTTGCAGTTGCAGGAAACTTTGCAAATCACTTAGGTGAAGCTGGAGAAGCCGATGAATTTTCTGTTATAAAAACTGAAGAAAAAAATGCACCCAAAGGAATGTTCCCTTTTTATATTAAAGATCATAATAGTTTTTTAGGGACTTATCCAATATGTGATGAAATAGTTTTAACACATGGAAGAGAAAATGAAAACTTACAAGTTGAAGCTGAAGTTGCATTAATTTGTGATTTTGTATATGAAAATGGGAAAATTATAGATTTAGTTCCAAAATATTTTTCAGCATTTAACGATTGTTCTATTAGAGTTAATAATGGAGAAAAATTAAGTACTAAAAAAAATTGGGGAGAAAATACAAAAGGTATTTCTCAAGAAATAATAAAAATTGATGATTTCACAGAAAAAGGTATTTTAAATAAATATCACATTACTTCTTTTATAAAAAGAGATGGAATTGTACATGATTATGGAATGACATCATCTGTAAAATCATATAGTTATTTCTTTGAAAAATTAAGAATTTGGATGATTGATAAGTTAAATTCGCAAGATGATTGTGGACCATTAGAAGAACTTACTCAATTTATGACTAATGCAAAAGATGCAAAAGGTATTTTAATCGCAGCAGGTGCAACTGCTTATACTGATTTTGGGAAGAAAAACTTCTTAAAAAAAGGTGATGAAATTTTTGTATATGTTTATAATGCCCATTCACATAGTTATCAAGATATTATGAATGACATGTGTGGAATGGATACTTTCTTGGGTGAATGTTCAAAACTTCATCAATATGTTAAATAAAAAGATAAAGTTAAATCTTTATCTCTTTATTTTTTGAATCTACATATAATATCTCATTTAAACTATCAAATACTCTAATAGTTGATTCTTCTATGTTAGAAGCTGTTTTCCTTAGAATTTTATTTTCAATTTTTAATGAATTTTCTAATAGATATTTTTGAACATTTTTATGTACTTCTTCATGATTTATTTTTAAACTATTCCATTCTTGTACTTTTGTAAAATCCATATTCTTATTTTCACAAGATAAAATCCATTTACCCATATCACAAGATTTACAATCTACAACTTGACAATTTTCAAAACTATCCAAACCTAAATAATATTTCTTTTTAAAATTAATATGATCATTTTTATATTTTGATACTTCTTTTATTAAATCTATATTCTCAACCATTTCGTAATACTTCTTATCAATCTTTGACTGTGAAGTTATTTGAAGAAGTTTAGATGATAATATTGATACTTCATTTGATAAAACATCAATATTTGAAGCTGTTGATGCATTTTTTTGTGTTGCAGAATCTAGTCTTGAAATAGTATCATTGATTTGAATAATCCCCTGCTCTTGTTCTTTACTAAATTGAGTAACATTTTCAATAATATCTTTTGTCTGAGTAATTTTATCTGTTAAATTTTCATATCCTTTTATCATATCATCAGCAATAACTTTTCCTTCATTTGATTTAATACTTGCACTTTCAACTAATTTTTTTATATCTCGTGCTGCATTTGCACTTCGTGAAGCTAAGTTTCGAACCTCTTGGGCAACAACAGCGAATCCACGCCCTGCTTCCCCTGCAGTTGCTGCTTCAACGGCAGCATTAAGTGATAAAATATTTGTTTGAAATGCAATTTGATCAATAATAGTAATTGCATCATTAATAGCTTTTACTTTGTCATTTATTTCATCCATTGATGATGAAGTTTGCATTGCAGACTTACTTCCAATATTTGCAGAGTTATTTAATTCATCAGCTATTTTCATCATTTTATTCATATTTTGACTATTATTCTTAATATTTGAAGTAATTTGTTCAAGGGCTGCTGAACTTTGTTCTAATGAACTTGCTTGTTCAGTCGATGAAATAGCTAGTTCATTTGATGAGTTTGTTAAAATTTTGGTATTATTCTCAAGTTCTATTCCAGCATTTGTAATCATAGCTATTAACTCAGAAGAAGACTGCCCTAAAAGAATAGTAGATGAGCATAAAGTTCCAAAATCTCCATACATACCTTTTTTATGAACCTCATCAAGGGTAAATTGATAATTTCCTTGGGAATAGCTATTTAATAAAATATTTAAACTATCAATTTTTAATTTTGTTCTATCAATCATTTTATTTATAATATCAACTAAAGAAGATAATTCTTTTGTTGCCGCAATTTCTTTTATTGAATATTGGAAAAATCCATTATTTACTTTTTCCATAACATCTGTAATTTCTAAAACAACATTTTTATCTTTTTCTATAATTCTTTCTATTTTTTCAACTTGAATATTCATATTTTTAGTCATTATTGCAAATTCATCATTTCCATCAATTTCATTTAAAGTTATAGAACTTTTTTCCCTCATAGAATAAGCAAAAAAAGCATCTAAATTATCTTGAAATTTATTAATAGATATTGAAATTCTATTTGTTAAAATTGTAATCACAATGAAAATTAAAATCAAAAGTGCAATAATAAATAAAACAAATAAAAGAACCTGATTGTTAAGTTTTGAAATATTTTCTTCAATATTCAAAATCATATCATTTACAATTTTATTTTTAATTTGCTCAAAAGATTCTATTCTTTTTGATGATTCTTCTTCCCATTTTATAACATTTGATCCATAAATATTCTTTGATAAAGTCACTATTGCTTTTAGTGCTTTTGAATCATCAATATTAGAAAGCGCTAAATCAGAGCCTTCATAAGCTTTTGACATATAAAAATCAAATGTTTCTTGAATTTGGTTTAGTAATACATTCTCTTCATCTGAAATGTTTTCTAATTTTTTATAGTTTTTAATAGCCTTTAACATTTTTGTATGATTTTTTTGTATTTTGTTTAAATCTTTATCATTTTGTTCTAAAACATAATCTTTATAAGAGTGTATTAATCCACCATATCCAATAGCATCTTTTATTTCAGAAAGAAAACTCTCTTTTTTCATTTTAATATAAATCAACTCTCTAAAATTATTTACATCTTTAAAACTACTAGAAGTAATTTCTTTTTTATAAAATTCTAATTGTTCTGTTGATAGATTTTTCATAAATATATCTAAATAAGAATTTTGAGAAGAAACAAAAAATAAGAAATTATTGTAATCTTCATTTGATATTAAATTTTGATGAAAAATATTTTTCACTATATTTTTTTCACTATATGTTTTTTCTATTATATTTATTAAAGCCACATAAGCTTGTGATGATTTCGATAAATCTTTTCCACTTGAATAAATCAATAAATCATCAAAGAAAGAGATTAAGTTCATATTTATATTACTGAAATAATCAATTAGTTCTATAGAATTTATTTTTAATTCTATAAGTTTGCTTCTTGTTTCTTTAATTTTTAAAATATTATTTTTAAATACACTTATCTTTTCAAGCAGGTTAGTATCTGTTTTTGCTAGATTAAAATCTTCTAAAAAAATATTCAAGCTATTTAATGCTTGATTGCTTAATTCTATTTGACTATCTAATTTTACTTTTCCATCTTTTCCATAACTATCTAAATATGATATTGATAACTCCCTTTCCTTTTGTAAGCTTGTCAAAAGATTAGAAATCTTTACTGTAAAATCAATATAATTTGATGTCCTAGTCATATTATTCTCTTTTTCAAATTTATCATAAATAGAACTAGAAGATAAAATTAATATTGCGATAATTGGTAAAGCCAATATTAATAATATCTTATTTTTTAATTTCAAATTATTCATTTTCTCTCCAAAAGTGTATCTTTTGTAATATATTATTAATTTTTTAAATAGAAGATTAGATGTTATAGGTGTGTAACCAAGATGTAATTTACAAATTATTTTTTAGTTATTTTTAGTAAAGTAAATTATATATAACTTTATTTTATTATTTATAAAGCTATTTTAATTATAATTTCAAAAAAACAAAAGGGTAAAAATATGCTTAAAGAATTTAGAGATTTTCTTATAAAAGGTAATGTTGTTGATATGGCAGTTGGTTTTATTTTTGGAGCAGCATTTGCTACATTAATAAAATCGTTAGTTGCAAATATAATTATGCCTCCAATTGGATTACTTCTTGGAAGAGTTGACTTTTCACAATTATTCATCTCTTTAGATGGAAATGCATATGCAACTATGGCAGAACTTGATAAAGCTGGAGCTCCAGCGATTAAATATGGTTTATTTGTAAATGATACAATTTCATTTGTAATTTTAGGTTTTGTAATGTTTATGTTTATAAAATCATATAATAAACTTAAAAAAGAAGAAGTTGTTCCAGAAGCTGCACCTACAACTAAAACTTGTGGTGATTGTGCAATGGAAATTCCAATTGCTGCAAAAAAATGTGGACATTGTGGAAATACAGCTGTATAAAAGTGCAAATTAAAAGGCTAAAATAGCCTTTTAATTATAAATCAACTAAAGCCTTAAATGTTACTCCACATCTTCCGATATTTTCTACATTTATATGATTTCTCTCGTTAATTCTATCATCTTCAATAAATTGATATTTTAATTCTAAAACAACAGGTGTAGTATCTCCTGGAATTTCATAAGTATCATAATATTCACAAAACATAGCACTTTGTGATGATGAAATCATAGGTGGATATCCATCCATTACATTTGTAACATCAATTTCAAATTTTTCGATTTCACTTACTTCTTTTCCAAGAGGAGTTGCGCATTTTTGTACTTTATCAACATTATCTTTGTTTACAAAACAAATAGTTGCTTTTTTTGTTTTTAAAATATTTGCCAAAGAATCCTTTGGAGTTCCATCATCTTTTTTTCCAATAGCAACAAGTAAAAGTGCAGGATTTGAAGAGATTGGAATAAAATATGAAAATGGGGCTGCATTCAAAACACCATCATCATCTGTTACAATCCATGCAATTGGTCGAGGAATCACAGTTCCTGACATAATCTTATATCTATTTAAATCATCAATATCTTTATAATCTAAAATCATCTATATCCCTTTTTTATATTTTAAATTCTTGCTCAACATTTTTAGCTATTACTTCACCTTTTAAAGTCATATATGAATCTGTTAAATACTCTTCGCTTTTGAGTTTTTTTAGTAATTTTTTACCCTCTTTTAAAGAGAATAAATTTGTATTTTCTAGTTTCAAAACAACATCATTTAGCGTTTCATCTAAATCTTTTTTTAATATTGCTAGTAATAAAACTTTTTCGTTTATATCCATTTTAATATCCTTGTATAATAAAAAGCAAAGGCTAAAAAGCCTAGTCCTAAAAGAATGGTAATTATATCTATAGAAGTTAAACTTGCCATTAAGCCAATAAATAAAGTAGTAACAATACATGAAAGCATAAAGAACATATCATTATAAGAAATTACACGTCCAATATACTTTTCATCACACTTATCTTGCAATAAAGCATAAGTAAACGACCATAAAGTCGTAGTACTAAGCCCAACAATAAATAAAGCTATTAATGAAACATAAAAATTATCTTGCATTAATCCCCATAAAATTATGGCAATTCCTTGAAAAATTAATAAATAGTGTAAGTTCTGTTTGGTAACATATTTTGATATAAATATAGGTCCAAACATTAAAGCCACTGCTCGAACTGCATTTGAAATTCCAATTGCTAAAGGAACTGAAATTACATATTTATATTCATTTTTTGCCAAAATTGTAATCAAAGCATCAAAAGAAGTTAATCCAACACTTGAATGTAAAAATATTAAATGAAGAATTATTTTATCATTTTTTATATATCTAAAACCATCTTTGATAAGTTCAAAAAATTTATCTGTAGCAATACTAGCTTTTACAACAAAATCAATTCTAATAAATACTATTAAAGCAATTGTAAAAATTAAAGCATCAATTATAAATGCTGTTTTAACTCCATACCAATTTACTATAAAACCACTAATTGCCATACCAACAGCATACGTAAATGACCAAATAATAGAGTGAATTTCATTTGCCATTTGTAAAGGTTTACCATTTAATAATTTTGCTAAAAGTGACATTTCAGTTGAAAAAAACATAGAAGCAGCACTCATTCTAATAAAAATCAAAATCATCAAAAGCCAAATTTCACTTTTATTATCAATAGTTAAAAAAAGTATTGTCATTACTAATTCAGTTGCTAATAAACTAAGCATCAATGGCTTAATTTTCACCCTATCAATAATTGCTCCTGAAAATGGAGCTATTATCACTGCTGGTAAAAAATGCATTGCTGTTACTATTGAAATAGCAAACTCAGTTGAGCCAAAATCCACAAGCATTGTATAAATCGCAACATTGGAAAACCAAGCACCAAAATATGCAATAAATTGAACAAGAGATAAATCCCTTACAATTTTATGTTCATGAAAAAGTTTACGATAATTCAATTTGTACCAAAACCTCTTGATACATAGCTGAAAATGAACTTTCATCTTCCAATGCTGGTGTCAGATAATTTGCATTTTTGTTACCTGTAAAGAAAAATGCACAATCTATTTTTATATCATTATTTATTTTTACGACAAATTTTGCAGAACCATTTTTTGAAGAAATATTTACAATATCACCATCTTTATAATTTGTAGCAGAATTTAGATAAACAAAATCATCTTTTGCAAATTGTGAATTTAATGAATTTTTGCTTTTTGCTGTAATAAAATAAAAATCATCTGCTGTTTTATCTTTATAAAGTGCTTCGATTTCTACTTCTTCAATGAAATCAAAAGTTTTAAAATCATTTAAATTTGGTTTATGATTTTCATAATAAGAAATAATTTCATCTTCATCTTTTAATTTTTCAAATCCAAACTGTTCTATTAAATAAGTAGCTAATTCATATTCACTTATTGTATTTTCATCTTTAGCTTTTAGTATATTTGAAATAGATTTTAATTCATGACCATAAGATAATCTAACATCTTTTTTTGATAAAAAAGAACTAGAAGGTATTATTAAATGTGCATATTCACAAGTATCATTTAAAGTTGTTCCAAAATAAACCACAAAAGTATTTTTTAATCCATTTATTACTTTTTGAGTATTTGGATGGGAAACTACAGGATTTCCACCTTGAATAAAAACTAAATCATAAGAGCCAAAATCTACTTTTGGAATAGATATTTTTTTATTATTCCCTTTGATATCAAACTGCTTTTCATATCCATAAGCTGAATCACTTAAATACCAAAGTCCACCTGCATCAAGTTTGTGATATCCCATATATGCAGCAAATGAATCTATGCATCTAGTTATTTGTGCACCTTCAAAATATTTTTGAACACCAAGACCTAACATGATTGCCACTTTTTTATTTTGTATTAAATCAAAAAAATCATTCACTTGTGAAAGGGGAACTCCAGTTGTTGCTTCATAAGAAACTACAGGTCTATTTCTTGATATATCAAAAAACCAATCCGCACCAGAGCCAAACTCTTCTATAAATTCTTTATCTTCCAAATCTTGCATATAGGCAAATCTTGTAAATAATAAAGCTAATTCATAATCCGTTTTTGGATTTATTTGCATATGTATCTTTGATTTTTTTGCAATATCTGTTTTTATAGGATCAATAGTTACAAATGTTTTATCTTTTACAAGATTATACATATGAGATGAAGTAACAGAGAAATTTCTTCCCCACACAACTATAACATCAGCATCAATCAATTTTTGAATAGGAGGATTAATAACATTTTGTCGCCCAGCTTCAATACCAGCTCCACCTCCCCCATCACATAAGCTTCCTCTTGTTAATGTTGAGCCATATTGAGTAAAAAAGTTTTTAGTAGCATTTTGCATTACACCTAAGTTTCCACTTCCCTTATAAAAAAGAGTTTTTTCAGGTGTTGTAGTTTTTAATTTATTTACTAAAATATTTAAAGATTCTTCTAATGAAATTTTTTTACCTTGAAAAGTTGCACTTGAAAGATTTTCTTCTTTTAATAAATTAGCAAAGTTAACACAAAGCTTTCCATTTGTAGTTTTATGCTCTTTTGAACCTTTTATATTCTCATCAATTATTTGACCTTGACAGGCATCATAGCAGTCCATAGGACAAGCTACTTTATGGTTATTTAAACTCAACTTTTACCAGCCTTGAAAATGTTTTTATATTCTCTAAAATTAATTCAACTTTATATGAAGAAATATTTGTAGCATCAGCTACTTCATAAATCTTTGAAATTTTAATATTACTTTTTTCTCCATCTAAAAAAATCTCTTTGTTTTTAATCTCATCAATTTGTGCAATTGGAACAAAAATTTCTAACTTACCTTTTGATAAATCTTTTGCTTCATAAAGTAAAGTTCCAGCATTTACATAATCACCATCTTTAACAGCAATATTAAAAATATAATTTGATTTTTCTACTAACTTCTTATTTGAAATGGTATCTTTTAAAGTTTCAATTTTTATTATCATATCAGCTTTTGAAGACTCCAAATTAATTACTTTTAATTTTTGAGTATCCTTTTCAAACGCAGATTTTGAAGATACTTGATTTAATCTATCATAATTATTTTTTTCAATTTGAATCATTTCATCAATATATTTTAATTTATTTTTTGATTGTTCTAAATCAACCTTATTAACCATCGAATCTATTTCAATAATTGTTGAATTATTTGCTTTTAATCCCTCAATTTTAGAATTAGAATAAATCACTTTTCCAAAAACTGCTGCCTTTACTTGATAACTCTCAATTGGTTCTAATTTTGCATAATACTCATTTGCAAAAACTGCGCTAATAGCAAATAAAAATACCCATAATATTCTCATAACTTTATCCTTATAATTTTAATTCTTTTACTATATTAATAATCTCTTTTTTTAAAGAGCTAAAATCTTGTGCTTTTTCCAAATCAAAAATGAATTTATCTAACCTTGAATCAATTCTTAGATAAACTGCTAATAGTTTTATTAACTCATCTTTTGTCTTAGCATTTTTTACTTTTTTTAGTAAAGGTTTATCTTTTTCATCTTTTTTTCTTCGTAAAGTTATAACATAAAAATATAAACTTATTATTAATAAACAAGTAATTACTCCTAATGCAAAGAAAATGATTCTATCTGATAATGAGGTTTTTTCTATTACTTTTATTATCTCTTTTGTATTTTGTTCATTTGATGTTTCAATTGGAGCTTGAACTACTGCTTTTTCTAAAAGAACCTCTTTTTTTAACTCTTCATTTAAAACCTCAATATGAAAACTTTTTGTTTCTTTTGTTATAACTTTTTTTAAATCCTTGTCAAAATATTCTAAAGAAATAGCTGGAATAGAAAATGATTTATTTGCAATAATCGAAAAGACTTTTTCATATTCCCCTGCATATTGATTATTTACAATCTGGCTTTTAATTATTGGTTTATTTTCATAAATAGTTACATTATTTATAGGAAGTTTTATATCTTTTACATCATCAATATTTCCATTTCCTAAAATCTTAAGTTTATAAGAAACAGCCTCACCGATTTTTACTTTTTCTTTATCAACAAAAGCCTCTATTTGAAAGTCACCAATTAGTTTTATATTTTGAGGTAAAGTTTTTATATTAAAAGTTAGTTCATTTGAGTATATGCTTTTATTTCTAGTTGTTGAAAAAATAGAATATGAATTATTTTCCATAATTTGTGCATTTATTTTTATAGGCTCAATATTTAAAGCACCTTCTTTTAACGCAAACATTAAAAATTTCACTTCAGAAACTATATAATCACCATCTTCAAAGTTCTTAGATTCATCTAATTGTTTATACCAAAAATTCTCAAATTTTGGTTTTTCAAGATATAGATTTTCTAATTGAGAATCTTTTTTATATTTAAAAACCATCGTCAAAATAAAATTTTCACCTATATAAAATTCATTTGAATCTGTTTTTATTGTGAAATCAAATAGATTAGATTGTTTTTTTAAGACTTTTTGAAGAGTTATTTTTTCTTCATTTGTATTATAACTTTTACCATCAATCACAGCTTCGAAAGATGGTAAAACAAAATCTTTTGTTGGATTAAAAGAGTAAGTTTTTTTTACTCTTTTACTTATTTGTCCATTTATTATATTTGTACTTATTGAACTAGATATTTCTTGAACTACATTTCCATTTATTAAATCAATATTTGGAAATTTAATATCATCTCCGAAGGCTTCCAAAACAAAAATAAATGGTTCATTTTTTATTATTGTATTTGAAGGAATTGATAATTTTAGATTTCCCCAAAGTGTAGTTAAAGTAAAAAGCAATAATATTAAAATCTTATATGGATTCATTTTAAAACTCTAATGTTCCCTCAATAGCAAAATTTGCTTTTGAATCAAGTTCTGCATGTGATAATACAGAAACTTGTAAACCAAATTTTTCATAAATTTCAGAAATTCTTTTTCTTAAAACAGGATCTACAACCATTATAACTTTTGAGAAACCTTTTGCTTCAATATCATCAAAAAGTTTTTTAGTTTTTGTAACTAAATTATTAATTTCTGCAATGGAAATCATAAGTTGTGAAACACCATGATGCTCTTGTAGTTTTCCAATAAATTGTTGTTCTAACTCAGGCTTAATAGTAACAATATGCAATATTCCATCAGTATCTTTAAACTTTTGAGTAATAAGTCTATAAAGTTTAGCTCTTACGTGTTCTAACAATATCTCAGGTGCTTTTGTAAACTCAGCAATATCGGCAATTGCTTCAATAATAGTTAGCATATCAATAATTGGAATTTTTTCGTGTAATAAATCTTTACATACTTTTAATAATGAACCATAAGATGTAACTTTCATTGCTTCATCAATAACTATTGGGAAATCTTTTTTCAATCTTTCAACTATACTTACAATATCTTGTCTTGTAATAATATCTTCTGCATGTTTTTTAATAATCTCTGAAATATGAGTTGAAATAATAGTTGGAGCATCTACAACCGTAAAACCTTTCATTAATGCTTCTTCTTTTAAATCAGGACCTATCCATGTGGCATCAAGATTAAATACAGGCTCTTTTACTCTTAATCCTACTAATTTTTCATTAGCTAAGCCACCCATTGCAAGAAGTTTATCAACTTCAACTTTTCCTTTTACAAGTGGAATTCTTTTTAAATATAATTGATATTCATTTGGAGTTAAATTTGCATCATCTGAAATTCTTATTTGAGGAATTACAAATCCTAACTCACTGGCAATTGTCTTTCTAATAGCTTTTATTTTGTCTAATAATTCAGAATTTCCTTGAACTAATTGTAATAATCTAATTCCAAGTTTTAACTCTAAAACTTCTAGTTTCATTATATTTTCAATAGTTTGACCTTCATCAGGAACAGCCATACTTTTCTTTTTATCTTTTAAAACTGAAACGTCATCATCAATTTTTGTTTTAGCTGCTTGTGGTTTAAAAAACCTTGTTACTGCATTTTCTTTTTCATTATCAATCATGCTTATTATATATCCTATAAACATCATTAATATACCCATTATAATTAAAATTCCAGTTGGGAATCCAGGTATAAATCCAAAAATAATCATTCCGATACCAAGTAAAACTAAAGACTTACTATCTTTAATAAGTTGTCCAATTGCTTGATTTGCAAATTTATCTTCATCCATATTCGAACGTGTAATAATAATTGCAGTTGCAGTTGATAAAATAAGTGCTGGAAGTTGAGCAACTAATCCATCACCAATAGTTAAAATTGTATAAATTTCACCTGATTGTGCAACTGTCATATCATGTTGGAAAAGTCCTATTAAAATTCCTCCAATTAAATTTACAATAGTAATAATAATACCAGCAACCGCATCACCTTTTACAAACTTAGATGACCCATCCATAGCTCCATAAAAGTTTGCTTCAGAAATTAAAGACTTTCTTCTAGCTTGTGCTTCTTTATCATCAATAAATCCAGCATTTAAATCAGCATCAATTGCCATTTGTTTACCAGGCATTGAATCAAGTGTAAATCTTGCAGTTACCTCAGCAACCCTTGTAGCACCTTTTGTTACAACCATAAAGTTAATAAGAACTAAAATTACAAATACAATAACTCCAATAACCATATTTCCACCAACAACAAATTCTCCAAAAGCTGCTATTATTGAACTTACCGCATCAGGACCATTATGTCCTTCACTTAAAATAGATCTTGTTGTTGCAATATTCAAAGATAACCTAAATAATGCAAGTATTAATATAAGAGTTGGAAATGTTGTTAAATCAGAAGGTTTTTGAATATATAGAGATATTAATAAAATAAGTAAAGATAAAGATAAAGATATTACCAAAAAGAAATCCAAGATTGCTTTTGGCAGTGGAACAATTATAATTGCAAGAATTGAAACAAATAATGCAACAACAATTAAATCTTTTGAAAATATCTTTTTTATATTCATATATTAGTTATAAATGAGCTAGTTAATTTATAAAATTAACTAGCGATAATTGATTCATTTTATTTATTGTTGAATAAAGTGCTGTGTAAGTTAACTCTAAAGCTTTAGCTTCCATTGCTACTTTTGATAAATTAGCAGCACCTAACTCTTGTGATAAAATATTATAGTGAGTTAATTTAGAAGATAATCTTTCTAATGAAACTTCAAATACTTTATTTCTTCCTCCAAGTTCGGCATGAGAAACATTTACGCTATCGAAAGCTTTAGATATTTTATTTTGTACATTTGCAATTCCCGTTCTTGCATCAGCTAATGAAATTGAATTTCCATCAGAATCAAGTAATTTTAATGTATCTACTGCATCATCAATAATATTAAAAATATTTGTTTTTGCTTCAAATTTAGTTCCATCAGCTGCTGGAGCTTGAATAGTATAAACTGGGGCATTGGTTCCATCAACAGTTAATGGAATATCAGCTGTTAAATTTCCATCCAAATCAAATTTATATAATTTATCTTTTTCTACATTTGTAGTTATATTATTATCGCTATCTGCATTATCTTGATCTATAAATTTCCATTCATTTCCATCTTGATCTATGATTCTATCTTTTTCATTGAAAGTTAAAGTTTCACCTTTATAAGCCGTTGAAGATGGATACATCATCATATCAAGACCTGTTACACCTCTTTCTCTGTATGAACCTTCTTCAACTGCTACTCTTCTTAATTTATTATTTCCAACATAAGTAACATTACCTTCAGAATCCACTTCAAATGGTTTAACAGCTGAGTCTGAACCTGAAAAAACGTATTCACCCTCAGCTTGTGTATTTGCTAAATCCAGAAGGTTTTGTTTCATTCCAGATAAATTTGCTGCAATGGCTTTTAATCCATCTTCTGAAGTAGTTGCTGTATTTGCTTTTATTAATTCTGCTTTAACAAACTCTAAAATTTTTTTTATTTCACTCATACTTGAATCTGCAACTTTATTTTGAGTATTTGTTCTTTCAACTTGAGTTTTTAATCCCTCAAAAGTTCTTATTTTATCATCAACAAGAATCTCTCTTGAATAAAGTAACGAATCATCACTTCCTTGTTGAAGTATTTTGCCAGTACTCATTTGATATGAAACTTTTTGTTGTTGAGCATCTAAATTACTTAGCCTATAAAGTGTTTGTTGTGTTTGATTAATCATTGTAAAACCTTTTTAAACATAGCAACGGTATCATTAAAGCCTATGATTTGCTGAGTATCTTGAGTAAGAAACTCTCTTATTCGCTCTTTTTTTGCCATTGCATTATCAAGTTCTGGGTCCATACCTGGTTTGTATGCACCAACTCTAACTAAAACTTCATTCTCTTTTATCAATGATAATACTCTTTTTAACTTTAAGAAGTCATTATAGTGCTCTTTTGTAACAACTTTATCCATTACCCTAGAAGCTGATTTAAGTAGATTTATTGGAGGATAAAATCCCTGTTCTGTTAAATCTCTAGTTAATACAATATGTCCATCAAGAATTGATCTACTTTGATCAGCAATTGGATCATTCATATCATCTCCATCAACTAAAACTGTAAAAAATGCAGTAATTGAACCTTTTTTATTATTCCCAGCTCTTTCCATTAATTGTGGCAAAAGTGCAAATACAGAAGGTGGATATCCACGACTTACAGGAGGTTCTCCTGTACTTAATCCTATTTCTCTTTGAGCCATTGCAAATCTTGTAACGGAATCCATCATCAATAAAACATCATGCCCTTTATCTCTAAAAAATTCAGCAATACTCATAGCTGTAAATGCTCCATATTTTCGCATAAGAGCTGATTCATCAGAAGTTGCAGTTATAATTACAGTATTTTCTAAATTATTATTTAAATTATAATGAATAAACTCAGGAATTTCACGCCCTCTTTCACCAATTAGTGCAACAACTTTTATTTGTGCTTCACAACCTTTTACAATCATTCCCATAAGCGTAGATTTACCAACTCCTGAACCTGCAAAAATACCTACTTTTTGACCTTTTCCACTTGTTAGCATTGAGTCTATTGACTTAACACCTGTAGAAAATTTTTCATCTATAATTCCTCTTTCAAGAGCAGGCATTGAAACTTTATTTATTGGAGCATTTTGTTCTAAATCTTTTATCTTCCCTTTATTATCAATAGGATCACCTAAAGCATTTACTACTCGGCCTAAAAGACCATATCCACATTTTACACTTAATCCATCTTTTTGTAAGTATACTTTGTCATGAATTCTAAATCCATCAATAAAAGAAAAAGGAACAATAGTAAATGAATCGGCACTAATAGATGCCACCATTCCTAAAACCGTATATAAATGCTGAACTGACTCAATTTTTACAATATCACCAACAGCAACTTCAAGGCCTGTTGCATTTAATGTTGTAGTTGAAATATTTTTTATTCTTCCAAAAGCAATTGAAAGATTTGTAGAATCGATATTATCTATTAATTTATCAATATCCATCACATCTCATCACACATTTTTTTATATAAACTATCTACACTATCTTTTACTTCTTTACATTTCAAAAGATATTCATCTTTTTTTTGTTTATTCCCCAATTTATCATATAAATTTAAAACATCATAATAAATTTTTATTTCATCATTAGCTTTTATTTTTCTTGTATTTAGTAAAGATTCCAGTAAATAATCAATTGATTTTTGTACATCATTTTCATCTTTCGCCAACTTTGATAATTCCAATTCTATAAATGGCGAATAAACGAATGCTTTTAATTCTTTTTGTTTATCATATAATTTTTTCAATATCTCATTTGCCAATGTTTGATTTTGACTTTTTAATAAAAAGAAATAATAATCATGATAAAAATCTATAATCATAGGATTTGATTCATTTAATTTTATAAAATTTGGATTTAATTGAGTATAAGAAAAGAATTTTTCCATATCAATATCATTACTCTTTGATTTTAATATTTGATATCTGAGCCACTTGCAGATTATAAAAAACAACCCGTAATTTAAGCTGATTTAAATTTTAAAAAGTTGAATCAAACTTCAGATAAGTTATAATTTTTTACTACAAAAATTTAACAGAAGAGCGATTCAACTTATGGAAATTATTC
>JBGSBO010000028.1:0-23132 GCA_041730535.1 Minisyncoccia bacterium | reverse complement strand
TTTTCAAAGTGGTGGTATAAAAATGATTTAACCCATGTTTTTATTTATAGGGAAAAAACTTTTGAGTGGATAAAAAAAGAGTTTAGATTTAAAAATATGTTTATTGAAAAGAATTTTATAAGTTTTTCAAATAGAAAAGAGTAAATCTTTTCTATTTAAAAAGTAAAATAGGTTTTTTACAATAATCTAAAATTTCACTTGTAAGGCTTCCAAAAATAAATTCTTTTATTCTTGAGTGTCCAAATGCACCCATTGCTAAAATATCACAATCATTTTGTCCTAAATGAATCAAAATTTCACTTTTCACATCACCACTTAAAACATTTGTTTCCACATAAATTTCTTGTTTTGCATAAATTTCTTTTGCTTCATCTAAAAGTTTTTTTGAAAGAGTTTTATCATTATTTACATTTATTATATCTCTAAGAATATTTTTGAAAATAGGATTTTTAGATCTTTCAATTAGGAAATTTTTTGATTTCTCTGATCCATTATATGCAATTAAAAGTTTTTTAGGAGTTATGAAATCACTATTAACTAAAAGAATAGGTTTTTTAACTTCTCTAATTATTTCTTTTACATTATCACCAATTTTATGATTTTCATGACTTTTGATTCCTATTACTAAAACAGCTATTTTTTCTTGAAATGTTAAAATATTTTCTAAAACATCGCCATGCATTTGAATAAGAGTTATTTCATTTGAAGAAGATATTAAAGCTCTTTTTTTCAAAGAAACTAAAAGTTCCTTCCCCTTTTTTATTGCTAATTTACTTTTTATTGCTTCTTCTTGTGCTTTTTGCTCCAACATATCATCTTTTTCTCCAAGTTTGATATTTCCTGATAAATCTAAGATGTCAGATTTTGAAGAGTGCTCTACAATATTTAGAAATTTTAATGGAAGATTCAAATTATTTGAAATTAAAACTGCATAATCACAAGCACTTTGTGAATAATTTTCCCCATCTACGCAACATAATACAAAACTCATTTTAGTGTCCTCCCATTACTTTTTCAATTTCTTCTGGCTTATCATGAATTCCAAATCTATCAATGATAGTTTTACTAGCTTCATTCTGCCCGATTATCTCAACGTCAGCTCCTTCACGTCGTAGTTTTATTACAGCTTTGTCAAGTGCATAAACAGCTGATATATCCCAAAAATGAGCT
The DNA here is from genome assembly GCA_041730535.1 of Minisyncoccia bacterium. Lineage (GTDB taxonomy): Bacteria > Campylobacterota > Campylobacteria > Campylobacterales > Arcobacteraceae > Aliarcobacter. The sequence continues at coordinate 21,962 of JBGSBO010000028.1, read as the reverse complement.
TTTGAAACATCAATAATTACTTTATCTAAAACCTCTTTAAAATCAATAGTTTCATAAAATTTATCGGCACTATTGAAAAATACTTGCCCTACAAATTGGTAAGTTTTCGAGCTTTTATCATTATTGTATGAAATATTACAGTACATAAAGTGAGAGATTTTATTAGCAAAAAATAATGAAGCTAAAAGAACTCCTGATATAACCCCATGGGCTAAATTGTGAGTGTAAACAGTTACAACAACGGTTGTTAACATTACAAGATTTGTAGAAAGTGGTAAAGTTTTTAATCTTTTAATAGAACCCCAATCAAATGTTCCAATAGAAACCATAATCATAACAGCAACCAGCGCAGCCATTGGAATAATCGAGATAATATCACTTAAAAATACAACCATAATAAGAAGGAAAAACCCAGCTACAAAAGTAGAAAGACGTCCTCTCCCACCTGATTTTATATTAATAATAGATTGCCCAATCATCGCACAGCCAGCCATTCCTCCTAAACATCCAGAAGCTATATTTGCAATTCCTTGTCCTTTTGCTTCTTTTGTTTTATTACCTTTTGTATCTGTTAATTCATCAACTATTGTTGTTGTCATAAAAGATTCTAATAACCCAACAACTGCTAAAGCAACTGAATAAGGTAAAATAATTTGTAATGTTTCAAAATTAAAAGGAATATTTGGTAATAAAAAAATTGGTAAAGTATCAGGAAGCGCTCCCATATCTCCAACATTTCTTACATCCACTCCTGTAAAATATACAAAAACTGTTAAAGCAACAATAGTTACAAGTGGTGATGGAAGAATTTTCCCAATTTTTGGAACATAAGGAAATAAATAGATGATTCCAAGTCCCACAGCAGTTAGTGCATAAACATGCCATGTTACGTTTGTAAGTTCAGGAAGTTGTGCCATAAAAATCAAAATTGCTAGGGCGTTTACAAAGCCAACCACAACTGCACGTGCAACAAAACTCATAAGTTTTGCAACTCCCACATAAGCTAGGACTATTTGAATAATTCCTGTTAAAAGTGTAGCCGCAAGTAAATATTCAAGACCATAATTTTTTACGAGTGTTACCATTAAAAGGGCCATAGCTCCAGTTGCAGCACTTATCATTCCAGGACGTCCTCCTACAAATGATATAACAACAGCTATACAAAATGAAGCATAAAGACCAACTTTTGGGTCAACTCCTGCAATTATTGAAAAAGCAATGGCTTCTGGTATTAAAGCAAGGGCTACTACTAAGCCTGAGAGAATATCCCCTTTAATATTTGAAAACCATTCTTTTTTTATGGTTTGATACATAAAATTCCTTATATATTTGGATTAGTTTATTTTTAGTTAGATTTTGATTATAGCAAAAAGTTCTTATATTCTATTGACGTTATCTTTAGTATAATCTTTCAGCTTGAATTGAGATTGTATCAGTTTAAATAGTATTTAAAATATATAAGGTAGGGTAATGAGTAAAATAAATAGTTTAGTTATGATAAAACTTGCATTTTTATTTGTAGTTTTTTGTAATGCAGTAGTAGATGTTGCCCATAAAGTTTTACTTCAAAATATTGCTTTTAAAGTTTTCGATGGAAGTTTACAAGTTATTTGGATTTCTATAATCAATGCCATGATTATAATTCCTTTTTTACTTTTGTTTACTGTTAGTGGTTATTTGTCAGATAAATATAATAAAAAAAATATTATAGTTTATGGGGCAATATCCTCTTTTGTATTATCTGTTTTGATGATTATTTCATATCTTAGTGGGAATTTTTATTTTGCTATGTTTTCTTTAGTTTTATTGGCAGCTCAAAGTGCTATTTATTCACCTGCAAAATTTGGATTGATTCTTGATATTTATGGTAAAAAAAATTTAGCACGTGGAAATGCAGCTTTACAAGCAATTTCAATAATCGCTATTTTATTTTCAATTGCAATTGCTTCTTTTATATTTGAGAGTTTTTATAATCTAAATAATCTACAAACCATTACTACAAAAGAAGAGTTATTAACAGCCATTTTACCTTTGACTTATTATATTTTACCTGTAGCATTTTTGGAAATGTTAGCTTCTTTATTGTTTTTACGAAGAATAAATACTTCTTATATAAAAAATGATGATTTACATTTGGATAAAAAAGAGTTATTTCAAGGTAAATTATTAGCAAAAAATATAAAAATAATATCTTCAAATGATGTGATATTTTTGGCCGTTATTGGATTGTCTGTTTTTTGGGGAATTTCACAAGCTACGATGGCTGTATTTCCATCTTTTGCCAAAATGTATTTAAATATTACCGATGTATTTATGATAAATGGAGTCATTGGAGCATCTGGAATTGGTATTGCAATTGGTGCTGTTTTATATTCAAGAATTTCAAGACATTATATTGAAGTAGGAACCATTCCTTTAGCTTCTTTTGGTATGGCTTTAACACTTTACATTTCAACAATTGTACAAAGTCCCTTCTTACTTGGAATTAGTTTCTTATTATTTGGAGTATTTGGTGGAATGTTTGTTGTTCCTTTAAATGCTTTAATTCAATTTAATGCAAAAAAAAGAGTTTTAGGAACTATTCTTGCTGGGAATAATTGGTTTCATTCTTTATCAATGTTTTTAATGTTAAGTATGACTACTGTTGTATCTTATTATGATTTTGACCCTTTAAATACTATTTATTTGATTTTATTAATAACTATAATTGGAACACTTTATACGGTTTATAAACTACCTCAATCTTTGATTTTACTATTTTTAAAAACAATTGTTGGATTTAAATATAAACTTGAAGTAAATGGAGTGAAAAATATTCCACCTTCGGGAGGAGTTTTACTTTTAGGGAATCATATTTCATGGATAGATTGGGCTGTTGTTTTAATGGCGGTTCCTAGGGAAGTGAAATTTGTAATGGATAAAACAATTTATAATAAATGGTACTTAAAATGGCTTTTGAAAATGTTCAAAGCAATTCCAATATCAAATGCTTCTAGTAAATCAACTATTCAAATAATAGCAAAAGAGTTAGATGCTGGTCATATGGTTGTTGTATTTCCGGAGGGAAGTATCACCAGAAATGGTCACTTAGGAGAGTTTAAACGAGGTTTTGAAAAAGTTTTAGAATTAACAACTACAGATGTGAGAGTTATTCCTTTTTATATTAGAGGTTTGTGGGAATCGATGTTTAGTAGAGCTAATAAAAAGTTCAAAAAATCAAATAGAACTTCAAGTGTGAGCGTATCTTTTTCACGAACATTGAAAAAAGATAAAGCTAATATAATTAGCGTAAAACAAGAAGTGATTAATTTATCTGTTTCTTCTTGGCATAATCATATAGAAAACTTAAAACCACTAAATGAAACTATTTTTGATAGATTAAAAGAAGTTTCAAATGAGATAATATTTGCAGATTCTACGGGTTTAGAATTAAGTGGATATAAGTTTTTAACTGTTTCAATTTTATTCAAGAATTTATTAAAAAATAGAATAAAAGGACAAAATATTGGATTGTTAATGCCCTCAACGGTAGCTGGAGCATTTATAAATTATACAGTTTTAATGATGGGAAAAACAGCTGTAAATTTAAACTATACAAGTGAAATAGAATCTATAAAACAAGCTATAAATTCAGCACAAATTAAAACTCTAATAAGTTCAAAAAAGTTTATTGAAAAACTTGAATTAAAAGGAATAAATATCAAAGATATTCTTGATATTGTTGAGGTTCTTTATGTGGAAGATTTAAAAGCAGAAATTTCAAAATCAAAAGCTTTAGTGACTTTTCTAAGTGTGAAATTCCTTCCTAATTATTTATTAAAATTGATACATTTAATAAAAACAAAAAAAGATGATACTGCATTAATTTTATTTTCATCAGGAAGTGAGGGAATTCCAAAAGGAATAGAATTAAGTGGTGATAACATTTTAGGAAATTCACAACAAATAGCAAATATTATAAATGTAAGTAATGAAGATATTATGCTAGGCTCATTACCTTTATTTCATGCTTTTGGAATTGTTGTAACTACATATTTACCTTTAATTGAAGGAATCAAATGCGTAGCTCATCCCGATCCAACAGATGGCTTAGGAATTGCAAAGTTGGTATTTGAACATAAAGCTACTATTATGTGTGGAACATCAACTTTTTATAGACTTTATACAAAAAATACAAAAATCCATCCTTTAATGTTTGAATCTTTAAGACTTGTGGTTTCAGGAGCAGAAAAATTGAGAGAGGATGTACGAGTTGATTTTAAAAAAAGATTTGGGAAAGATATTTTAGAAGGATATGGAACAACAGAAACTTCACCAGTTGCGGCATGTAATCTGCCTGATGTAATAGCTCCTGATTATAGTGTGCAAATAGGTCAAAAGCCAAGAAGTGTAGGGATGGCAATTCCTGGTACTATTATAAAAATCGTTGATGCTCTTACTTTTAAAGAATTATCTGTAAATGAAGAAGGAATGATTTTAATTTCTGGAATTCAAGTGATGAAAACTTACCTAAATAATGAAGAAAAAGCAAAAGTTATAAAGATAATAAAAGGAAGAACTTATTATATAACAGGAGATAAAGGGCGAATTGATGAAGATGGTTTTTTAACAATAGTTGATAGGTACTCAAGATTTACAAAACTTGCAGGTGAAATGATAAGCCTTAGTGCCATTGAAGATAAAATAGCTAATATTCTAGATTTACCACAAGATAGTTTAGTTGATTTTATTGCAACAAATATTGAAGATGATAAAAAAGGAGAAAAGATAATTCTTTTGATTTCAGGGGTAAACGAAGAGTTCATTTTGAACTTAAAAGAGAAAATTTTAAAATTCTTTGATAATAAACTAATGATTCCATCTTCCATTAAAATAGTGCAAGAAGTACCAAGATTAGGGAGTGGAAAGAAAGATTTCTCTAAAGCAAAATTTTTAGCAATGGAGTAAAAAACAAAAAACTCAAAAAAGAGTCATTTGTGAGTCATTTGTTAGATACAATTTTTTTAATCTAGTTGGGAAGCTTAAGATTAAAAATTGGGAAATAAATGAAGATATTTGAACTAAAATGCGAAGCATATTTAAAAAGTGATATTGATTTAAAAAATAGTTTTGATGTATTGTCAAAATTTATTAATCATTCGATATATAAAAATGAGATTTGCGAACAAAATGATAAAAATAATCATATTAAAAACTACTGTTTTGGTAATTTCTATCCCACAGAAAGTGATAGAATTTACAAAAAAAATAGAGTTTATGGGTTTGTAATAAGAAGTATAAATGAAGATTTCATAGATGCTTTAAGTGGTTCTTTAAAGCAAAATATAAATAATAGTTTTATAAGTATTTTAAAAATTACAAAAAAACAAATAGAACAATTTTTTATAAAAGAGTTATATACAGTAACGCCTGTAATTGTTACTGATAAAATTGATGAATCAGGTCGACAATTATATTGGTCATTAGATTATAATGGTGATATGATAGCTTTACAAAAACAACTACAAAATAATTTAAAAAGAAAACTAAAACAGTTTTATCCTGAGGATATTGAAGTTTCAAATAATTTTATTCATGAAATTGAAATTAGAAATCAAAAACCTCAATCAATATATTTTAAAAAATTCAAGAATAGCAAAGAACAATTAATCAGACTAATAGGAAATAAATTTGCAATTATTCCAAAATCAGATGACTTATCTCAGAAATTGGCTTTTTTATCTTTAGGTGTTGGCTTAGGTGAAAAAAGTAGTTTAGGTGGTGGGTTTTGTTTAAGTAGAAGAGATTAATAGAGTTAATTCTCTATTTTATCTCCACTACACATTAAATTTATAATTTCATCTTGATTTGAACAGAAATTTCCATTTTTTTCGATTAAGATTAAATCTCTTGCATAACCTTTTAAAGTGTGAAGTTTTGCACTTTCTATCTCCACATTAAAATCATCAAAAATTTTAGCAATAAAAGCAAATAATCCTTTTTGGTCTTTTGCAACTATACTCATAGAGGCTAAATATGCAGTGTGATTTGAGTCAACTTTTATATTTTCTTTTTTAATTATAGGAGTAATTAGTGTTGTTGTTTTGCTCATATCAAATGAATCTTTGATTATTTCTTCTATAAAATAAATATCTTCTTTATCAATTTTTTCTGAAAAAGAGATTTCAAAAGCTTTTTTATTATCATAAAGTTTAAAAATATTCATGGAAGCGATATTTAAAAACTCTAGTTTTCCAAGTAAATAACCCAAATTTAAAGGTGACTTTCTAATAATTCTAATTGTCAATTGTGACTCATTAGTTATTTTATAAATATACGTTTCTATATCTTTTGCTTTTATTGAAATATCCAAAATATCTTCAGCTTTTAATCGTAAAAAAATTTGATTTGATGCAATATACATAATTTTTTTCTTTAAAATAGCTGGTAACTCTTTATATCTGTCAAGATTTTTTATAGTATTTTGTTTTGCAATTCTTCTTTTACTTTCATTTAGTAAGTCTTCATTTTCAAAAGCAGGTAAAGATTGAATATAAAGTTGTTTTAATAAAGAAGCTATTGAGCTATTAAAAATATTTTCACCAACAGCTGAAATATCGCAATAGGTGATTACATAAAGCATTTTTAGTGTCTCTTTTGTTTTTAGTAAACCTGTGAAATTTAATATGGTTTTTTCAGAATATATATCTTCATGGGTTGCCATATAAGACATCATATTATGGTATCTTACAAGTCTTGCTCCAATTTTTATAATTTCATCATCAAAGTAAAAAGATTTAAGCATACTTTTGAAAAGTTTTTCTCCTACAATATGGTGATCTTCTGCTCTTCCTTTTCCAATATCATGTAAAAATGCTGCTAATCTTACGATTATTTTTTGTTCATTACTAAGTTCTGCAAAAATTGATTTTATATCTTCTCTTTGAATATTTTGAGCAAATTTTAGAGTTTTTATTGAGTGTATATCAACAGGATGTCTATGATAACCATCAAATTGGGGTTGATCAATAATCTTTTTTGTACTTGGAAGTATTGTTTGAAATAATCCTGCGTTATATATTAATTTTATTAAAGGATATAAATTTGCTTTGCATAAAAGAGTTTTTACATTCTTTTTTAATTCTTTAGTTTGGATTTTTGGAAGTTTTACACGACTTACATAATAAATATATGACCTATCAAATTTCTCCACACTCAAAGGTAATTCTATTAACTCTTTTATAAGACTATTTAATGTTTGAGGTTTTGCTTTAAATGAACAAAAAAGTTCATTATCAATTATAAATAGATTTTTTTTATGTCGAAGTTTTCTTAACTTAGGAATATTTGAAGCTTCAAATAAAACTTGTCTAGTAAATTTTTTAACCATAGTAGCAGTAAAATGATGAATAATATGAAGAGAAGATAATAATTTAGACATACATTGTCTATCTTTTGTATATCTAGGTTTATTTTTAAATCCAAGTTTCGAGCTTAAATCAGGCAAAATATCGAAGGTTACCATATCTTGTTTTTTTCTTGCGATATTATGTAAAGCATTTCTTACTTGAAAAATAAATTCTAAAGCTTGTCTATATTTTTTATACTCATCTTCTGTAAATTGTTTTCCAATTAAATCTTTTGTATTAGTAATTCCATATAATATATTTGCCATCCAATACATCATATTTGATTCTCTAATTCCTCCATATCCTTCTTTTATATTTGGTTCCATTTTAAGAGGATATTTTAAAAGTCTTTGTTTATGCTCTTCTAATTTATCTAAAATAAACTCTTTTTGATTGGTTTTTCTGATTTTATGTAAAACATTTTCATAGCCAAACCATAAAATTTTTGAACCATAAATCAGTCTTGATTCTAAAATAGAACTTTTAATAGTTATATCTTCTTTTACAGCTTCGTGAATTTCTTTTAATTCATGAACTCTAGAACCCAATTTTAATCCACAATCCCAAGCCAAAATTATGAACTCTTCCATAATTTCTTTTAAATTGTATCCTTTGATATTTTCATATAAAATCATAATATCAATATCGGAATAAATACAAAGTTGTTCTCTTCCATAAGAACCAAGAGCAACTAGAGAAATAGGAATTGAAGTACTCATTGGTTGATGAGAACCAAAGTTTTTCCGTAAGATATATTTGTAAAGTAGAATTAAAAATTTATCAGTATGTTTTGTGTGTTTTATAAAAAAATCTTTTCCACCTGTCGTTTCAACCGTTGTATCTATTGAATCAAGATAGTTTTTATAATATGTTTTAAAGACTTTTGAGATTTGAAAATCTGTTGCATTGTTTGAAATTAGTTCTTCAACTTGAATATTTAATTCGGTCATAATAATTCTTTATAAATTTCTAATTTTTTTCTTAGAGTTATTCTATTTAAACCTAAATGTTTTGCTACTTGAACTTGAGATTTATATTTTTTTGTAGAGGCTTTTAATAAAGGAACTTCAAAGATATATGACAATTCTTTATATGAATTTTCACCATATAAATTTTCACTTATATATTTCTCTAAAAACATTAAAATTTCATGTTCTCCAATAGTTTCAAAAAGGTAAGAAAAGTAGATAGATTTTCTCAAGCTGTGTGTGTTGTTTGATATATTTATAATTAATTTAGAGTTATTTATTAATGGCATATCTAAAATAGAACTGGCTTCTTGAGAAAATTTGCTAACTAAAGCTTTGGTATCTTCTTCTCTTTTTACTAATTCGGGAATTTCAAGATTTATAGAAAATATGTCTTTTAATTTTTGATTTAAATTTTCAGTATTTGAAATGGCAATTAATCTTATATTATTTTCTTCTAACCATTCTAAAAAAACATCAATATTTGTAATTTCATGTATTTTATCTACAATAATTGCACGACTTTGTAAAGCAACCATATCATCTATGATGTCTTTTTGTAAAAATTTTGCTTGATAAATTTCAGAATTTGGTAATATATACTTTGCTAAAGATTTTTTACCAACACCACTTCCACCCAATATTAAAGCGTTTACTTCAACTGCTTGTAAAAGTTTTGCCGAGTTTAATATTTCCTTTGAAATACTGTCTTTTGCTATATATTCTTGCATGTTATATTACCTTTTTCAAATCTAAAGAATTATATTTACTAAATATTATACTGTATAAAAATGAAAATTTTACAAAAAAATGTATAAAAAATAAACAATTATTTATGAATAAATAATTAAAGTATTTTAATAACTTATTATGTATAATTTGCAATCAAAATATTAAAGAGTCATATTTGAAAAAAAAAGAATATCTTATCTCAAATCTTTTTATATTAATTTTTATATGTCTTACTATTATTTTATTAGGTAGATATTCAATTTTACAAAAAGAAAAAGAGTTATTAAATGAAAAATATAAAACAATTAGTCAAGATTTTCGAGATAACACAAATTCATTAATTCAAACCAAAAAAAATGCAACTTTAGCAATTGCTCTTACTTTAGCAGAAGATGAAAGAATAAAAAATATTCTTCTAAATAATGAAAGTGGCGATTATAATTTAGATAAATTATCACAAAAAATGAGAGAATATACAAATTTTAAAAATGTATGGTTTCATATTATAAATAAAGATGGATTTTCGGTTTATAGAAGTTGGACAAATAATAAAAATGATAAGATAGAAAATTTTAGATTAGATTTACAAGAATTACTAAAAAATCCTTCTTTGAAAAGTAGTATTAGTGTAGGAATATATGATATAACTTTTAAGTCAATGATTCCTTTATATAAAAATGATAAATTTATTGGTATTTTAGAAAGTATTACACATTTTAATTCAATAACAAAAGAGTTAACAGATTCTCATGGAGTTGAGCCAATAATTTTGGTTAATAGTATATTTACAAAACAATTAGAAAATAATGGTTTTACAAAAATATTTTTACAAAATCATTATATTGCAAATCTATTTGTATCAAAAAAAATATTAGATTATTTAGAGCATAAAGAAATAGATGATTTTTTAGGAATAAAAAACCATATTATAAAAGATGAAAAATTAATTATTAATGTTCCAATAATTGAAAATGGAATAAAACTAGCAAATATTTTAATATTTAAAGATTTAAATCAAATAGATATTTCAGAAATTATAGAATTTAAAAAACATGCATTTTTTTATCTTATTGCTTTTTTATTATTTTTATGTTTTACAATTTTTATTATAGGATATTATCTATATACAAAAAGATTAAAAGAATTAAATATAATTTTACAACAAACAATTCATGAAGAAATTACTAAAAATTATGAAAAAAATAAGATATTATTTCAACAAAATAAAATGGCTGCAATGGGAGAAATGATAGCTAATATTGCCCATCAATGGAGGCAACCTTTATCTATGATAACAACTGTTGCTTCTTCTGTAAAATTGAAAAAAGAGTTGGGAGTTCTTGAAGAAGAAGATTGTGACGAGGCCCTTACTCATATAGTCGAAACTGCGAATTATTTATCAAACACCATTGATGATTTTCAATACTATTTTTCCCCAAATAAAAGTAAAAATAATTTTAATACAAAAGATTTAATAGATAAAGCATTAAAACTATGTAAAATGGATTTTAAAGAAAAAAATATTCATATAATTAAAAATGTTGATAATCTTAAACTAGTTAATTTTGAAAATGAATTATTACAAGTAATTATAAATATTTTAAATAATGCTAAGGATGAATTATTTAAAAAAGATATTGAAAGATATATTTTTATAAATGCATATAAAGAAGATGGAAATTATTTTATAAATATAAAAGATAATGCAGGTGGAATTAGTGAAGAAATAATAGACAGAATTTTTGAGCCATATTTTACAACAAAACATAAAAGTAAAGGAACAGGACTTGGTCTTTATATGTCTCAAGAGATTATGATTAAACACATAGGTGGAACAATAGGAGTTTTTAATGAGAAATATACTTATAAAGATGAAGATTTTACAGGGGCTAGATTCGAAATTATAATTCCTTTATAACTTGATTACTAGATAATTCTTTATGAATTATCTAGTTCTTTTTGTTGAAAAGTAAATAAATACAGTTAGTGAAATAAGTATCAGCGCAATTCCTGCAATTAAATAAAATGCATTTATCATTTGAACATAATCATTTATAGCTATTTTAAATACAACAATTAAAGCTTCGATTGATAAAGCAATGATAATAGTAGTTAAAAACTTTGTTAAGATTTTTGTTTCAACTCTAGAGTTTTTTGAATATGATTTAAAAAATACTTCTTGTTCTAGTATAGTTTTTGCTAAATCAAATATGGCAATACTTAAAGTTAATGCAATAATAGGTTTGAAAATCATTTCAAGGGATAAATCATGTTTTGAAAAAAGATAAATTGCAAAATCATACAAAGAAAAAATAATAGTTAGAATTGATAAAATAATCATAGAAAAACCAGCAAGAATATAAAATCCCTTTGTAATACTATGAAATGGTTTATTTAATTCAATAAGATTTAATTTTTGTAATAAAATATCAATTTGAAAATCCAAGAAAAAAATCTCTTCGCCTTCTTTTATGGTTACTGTTACACAGTTACTTCTTGTTGCACTACTTATATAAGGTTTTGAAAAAGCTATATTTGATTCTTTAAAATGTAATTTAGATATTAAGTGTGATCTATCTTTGTCTTTTGCATTTCCATCATTTTTATATCTATAAAAATTTTCTGATATTTGTATTTTTGTATCTTTATTTACAATATAAACTAACTCTAAAGAAGGAAATATTTTATAAAGTTGATTAAAATCATTTTTTTTGTGATTTGACAAGTTCCCAAGATTTTTTAAACTCTCTTGCAAAAAATATTCTATATCTTCTTGATGTTGTATGTATGTTTCGAAAAATTCTCTCATAAAAAATCCTATTTATTTTTTTAAATTATATGGAAAGAATTAAGAATAAATAAATAAAATCTGTATGTTAAATATACAGATGTTGATTTTATGATTTTATATTAAACTCATTAATCATATTATTTGCTAATAATTTTAGGTTATTTTTATCAACACCCTTTTCTATATTTTGTGTAATATTAATTATATTAGAATGAAATTTTTCTAAAAATTGTAATATTCTAGAATCTTTTTTTATAGAATTATTTACTAATGCTCCAGCATCTAACATTTTAATTACTAAATCTTTTTTCCCCATAAATGCAGCATAATTTATAGGTCTAATTCCAAAATTATCAGGAATATTTATTATTTCTTTATTGAAATGATGTATAAGATTAAAGTATTTACTAGTATTTTTCCAAACACAATTATGCATAATCGTTCGACCTTTATTACCCGTAGCCAAGCAATCAGCTCTCATTTCTAGTAATAATCTAAGTGTATATTCACACTTTTCTCCAACTGCAATATGTAAAACAGTAAGACCTTCTTTATTTTTTGCATTTATATCAACACCTGAATTAACCAAGCTTTTTATTGTATTTAAATATAACTTTTTATCTTTAATTTGATTTTTGTAGTTATATTCCATGAGTTTGAAAATTATATTATTTTCGTCTTTATCTTTTTGATTTAGATTTATATTTTTTGTTCTTAATAATTTAAATAGTTTAAAATTAAAATGAAGAATAGACTCAAAAAATAATGGTTCACCTTTTGAATTAAATTTATTAATATCAATATTTGAATTTGCCAAAATATTTTCTAAAACAGTAGGATACTCAGCATCTTTGTTTAATTGAATTTCATACTCAAAATCTAATTCTTTTCTATTTTCAGTATGTAATATTATGTCAATTAATATTTCAATAATTGTTTTTCCAAATTTATTTTCAATATTAGGATTAGCACCTTTTTCTAAAAAAAGTTTTATTAAATCATTATTTCTTATACCATTTAATACTAATATTGACAAAACAGTTTCATCATTGATGTTTTTGTGGTCCAAATTAACATTACAATTTTCTAAAAAAATATTAATTAATTCTCTATCTTCACTTCTTGTTGCAAGAAAGAATGCATTTTCATTTTTATTATCTACTGAATCAACATTAACTCCTAATCTCATAAGCTCTTTAGACATTGATAAATGACTTATTCTTAATTGTTCATGCTCTTTTGAAGTATTTAAAAAATAGCTAATAGATTCCATAAGTAAGGTTTTGTTTTGAGCATTTTTTATATTGATGTTATAATTTAATTTAATAGCTTTTTCAATAATTTCAAGACTATCTATTCCTTTTGCAATTGAATAAAATAAAAAACTTTTCCCATATTTATCTAAGATTGTTGGGTTTGCACCTAATTCCATTAATAAAATAGACAGCTTAGTATTCTTTAATACACTTTCTTTATGTAATATTGTATTTCCATCTTCATTTATTTGGTTTATATTAATCTTATCAATTGCAACAATTTTCTTTATTATCTCTATACTACCATTTGCAAGAGCATCAAATATAAGATTATTTCCATGAATATCACAATTTGAAATAGAAGTAGTTACTTGAAGTAGGTAATTTACAACTCGATTACTATTTGCACTTATTACTGCATCTTGTAAAGCTGTTCTATTATAGATATTTAAATGATTAATATTTATTTTATTTTCTATTAAGATTTGTAATATTGCAGTGCTTTTTGAATGTATTGCGTAAAATATGGCTGTTTCTTTTTGGTCATTTTCTATTTCAATATTAATATCATTTTCCAAAAACCATGATACCGCTTGAAATAAATCTTTTTTACAGCAAATATGAAAAACTAATTCATCATTAAAAAAAAGTGTATTTAAATCAACAGTAATTGAATTAATAATTTTATTTACTTTGTTAGAATTGAAAGCAGGATTAAGTAACTCTTTAACGAGTTCTTCCTCTGTGCACTTGGTTTTATTTAGAAATTTTTCAAACATTTTCAACCCACATATTCATAAAGATAATTTAATTGTGATTATATAACAAAAAGATTAATAAGAAACTTTTAATCAAAATTGTTAAAAAACATTATAAATGTATAAAAAATATACATTAAATTATTTACATATTGTCTATTAATTTCTATAATTTGATTAGATAATTTGACAAAGGAGTCTTATGGAAAATTTTACTGATGTAAAATATATTTTAGATGGTTTTCTGTTTGTATTTGCAGGAATCCTTGTAATGTGGATGGCAGCTGGGTTTGCTATGTTGGAAGCTGGTTTAACAAGAACAAAAAATAATGTAACAGTATTAACAAAAAATATTGCATTATTTGCAATCTCTTGTATTATGTTTTATTTTATAGGTTATAACCTTATGTACGGTGAAGGCTCTGCATTCATGGGAAGTGGTGCAATGTTATCTGGTAGAACAAGTGAAGCTTTAGGTTATCCAGTAATGGCAGACTTTTTCTTCCAAGTGGTGTTTGTAGCAACTGCTGCTTCTGTTATTTCAGGAACAATTGCTGAAAGAATGAAATTATGGCCATTCTTGATTTTTACAATTGTATTGTCAGGTGTTATTTATCCTATTCAAGGACACTGGTCTTGGGGTGGAAGTGAACTTGGTGGTTTAATGACTGGTTTCTCTGATTTTGCTGGTTCTACACTTGTTCACTCTGTTGGTGGATGGGCTGCACTTGCTGGAGTTCTTATTCTTGGATCAAGAAAAGGTAAATATGGTAAAGATGGACAAGTAAGACCAATCCCTGGTTCAAATTTAACATTAGCAACTTTAGGTACATTTATTTTATGGATGGGATGGTTTGGATTTAATGGTGGTTCTCAATTGGCATTAGGTTCGAAAGAAGATATTGATGGAATTGCTTCAGTTGTTGCAAGTACGAATATGGCTGCTTGTGCTGGGGCTGTTATGGCAGCTATTTTAACTCAACTTATTTATAAAAAAGTTGATTTAACTATGGTTTTAAATGGTACATTAGCAGGACTTGTATCTTGTACAGCAGGTCCTGATTTAGGTATGAATGTGGCATTTATTGAAGGATTAGTAGGTGGGGCTTTAGTAGTGTTTGCTGTTCCATTATTTGATAAATTAAGAATTGATGATCCGGTTGGTGCTTTATCTGTTCACTTAGTTTGTGGTATTTGGGGAACATTAGCCGTTGGAATCTTTAATCCAGAAGTTACAATCCTAGCTCAAATTAAAGGAATAGTTATAGTTGGTTCATTTGTATTCATATCTTCATTTATTGTTTGGAAAATATTAGATTTAATCGTTGGATTAAGAGTTGATGAAGAGACAGAAGTAAATGGTCTTGATATTCATGAAACTGGACTTGAAGCATATCCAGAATTTAAAAGAGCGTAATTAAGGATAAATGATGAAAAAAATAGAAGTAATAATTAAACCTTTTAAATTAGAAGATGTAAAAGATGCTTTAGTTGAGGCTGGAATTACAGGTATGAGTGTTTATGATGTAAAAGGTTATGGACGACAACAAGGACATAGTGAACTTTATAGAGGTGCTGAATATGTAGTTGATTTTTTGCCAAAGATTAAAATTGATATAGTTGTAAAAGATGAGATGGTAGAAAGTACAATCAAAGCAATAGTAAACTCAGCAAAAACTGGAAAAATTGGAGATGGAAAAATATTTGTTTCGTCTTTAGATGAAGTAGTTAGAATTAGAACAGAAGAAAGAGGAACTGAAGCTGTTTAAATTTTAAATAATTTAAGGAAAATATATATTTTTTCCTTAAATTGACTATTTTTTATACAATTAATTTTTATTCAGTATTTCATATTAGTGTTATAATATTCAAAAATAAAGGAATATTATGGACATAGAATCAATATCTTACATAATAAATACTCTGTATGCAATCTTTGCAATGACATTAATAATTTTTATGGTTCCAGGCTTTGCTATGTTAGAGGCTGGAATTGTTAGAACAAAAAATGTTACAGCTGTATTAACTCTCAACACACTTATTTATGCGGTTGCATCACTTTCTTTTTTACTAGTTGGTTACTCAGTAGCTTTTGGTGATTTTGGAAGTGATAGTATGAGTAAATGGGCTGCATTTATGTTTCAAATGGCATTTGTTGGAAAAGTTGTAAATATAATGAGTGGTGGAGTTAGTGAAAGAGCTAAAATAATTCCATTGGCTTTATTTACGGTGATAATGGCGTCTATTTTATATCCTTTAATTGTAAATATTACTTGGGGTTCAAATTTTCTTAAAGATACAATTCTTGAATTATCAATGCATGATTTAGCAGGTTCTACTGTAATTCACAGTACTGGTGGATGGGCTTTATTAGCAGCTATTTTAATAATTGGAGCAAGAAAGGGACGATATACTAAAGAGGGTGCTATTAGAGTAATCCCTGCTTCAAATATTCCTTTGGTAACTTTAGGTGCATTTTTATTATGGATTGGTTGGTTTGGATTTAATGGTGGAAGTGTGGGTTCAATTACTAGTAAAGAAAATGCAGATTTGGTGGCATTAACTATAATGAACACAAATACAGCAGGACTAAGTGGTGCAATAATAGTTGCTATTATTATGCAAGTTATGTATAAAAAACTAGATATAACTATGATTTTAAATGGCGCTTTAGGTGGATTAGTAGCAGTTACTGCTGGACCTGATTTATATGATATTTATACACCTATTTTAATTGGTGCAATTGGTGGTGGATTAGTTGTAGTTAGTGTTTCAACTTTTGATAAACTAAGAATCGATGATCCCGTTGGTGCTTTGTCTGTTCATTTAGTAAATGGTATTTGGGGAACAATAGCTGTTGGATTATTTGCATCAAATGGAGATGATATAACATTATTAGGCCAGCTAAAAGGTATATTTGTAATTGCAATTTTTGCATTTGTTAGTTCATTTGTTATTTTATATATTATAAATAAAATAATGCCATTACGAGCTGGAAATGATGAAGAAATGCAAGGGTTAGATGTTGAAGAGTGTGGACTTGAAGCATACCCAGAATTTAAACGAGCATTTTAAGCTATAATATTAGCTGGTTTGTAATCTAGATAATATTAATTTAAAAAAATTTTGTTAAAATATAAGAACTAAAAAAAGGATTAATAGTGAAAAAAATTGAAGCTGTAATTAAACCATTTAAATTAGAAGATGTAAAAGATGCTTTAGCAGAAGCTGGAGTAACTGGAATGACTGTATCTGATGTAAAAGGTTACGGAAGACAACAAGGTCATAGTGAACTTTATCGAGGTGCTGAGTATGTGGTTGATTTTTTACCAAAAATCAAATTAGAATTAATTGTTGCAGATGAAGATGTAGATTCTACAATTTCTGTAATTATTGAAGCTGCAAAAACAGGAAAAATTGGAGATGGAAAAATCTTTGTTTCACCTATCGAAAAAATCGTAAGAATTAGAACAGGGGAACAAGATGAGGAAGCTATTTAATGGCGTTAACATCTTTTTTATTAAATGAACCATTGGATATGCATCTTCACTTAAGAGATGGTGATATGCTAAAACTTGTGGGACCATTGACTTCTAACACTTTTAGTGGTGCTTTAATTATGCCTAATTTAGTACCTCCAATTACAACAAAAGAAGCTTTATTATCTTACAAACAAAGAATCAAAGAAGCTTGTAAAGGTGATGCTTTTGAAGCATATGTAACTTTATTTTTTAAAAATGATTATACTTATGAATTTTTAGAAGATATTAAAAATGATATTATTGGAATTAAACTTTATCCAGCAGGAATTACAACAAATTCGGAAACAGGTGTTTCTTCAATGGATGTTGAGGTTTTAAGACCGACTTTAGAAACTATGAGTAAATTAGGAATTCCCTTATGTGTTCATGGTGAAACAAATGGTTTTGTAATGGATAGAGAAAAAGAGTTTATGCCAATTTATGAATCATTAGCAATTGCATTTCCTAATCTAAAAATCATTATGGAACATATCACTACAAAAGATGCAATTGAATTATTGGACAAATATGATAATTTATATGCAACTGTAACTTTACATCATTTGTTAATAACCCTTGATGATGTTGCAGGTGGAATGTTAGCTCCTCATTTATTTTGTAAACCAATTGCTAAAAGACCTGAGGATAAAACTGCACTTTTAAATGCTGCTTTAAAAGCTCATCCAAAATTGATGTTTGGTAGCGATTCAGCACCACATCCAAAACATAAAAAAGAGTCTTGTGGTTGTGCCGCTGGTGTTTTTACATCACCAATTGCTTTACAAGTATTAGTAGAACTCTTTGAAAAACATGATTGTTTAGCAAATTTAAATAGTTTTGTTTCTTTAAATGCACAAAATATTTATAACTTGAAATTAACAAATAAAACAATAAAACTAATCAAAAAAGATTTTACTGTTCCAGCTATTTATGAGTATAAAAATGAAAATGTAGTGCCTATGTATGCAGGTGAAACAATTTCTTGGAGTATAGAATCAATTAATTAAAAAAAGGTAGTTTATCTATCTTTTTGGTTTAGAAGTCTTCTGATATTCTCAGATGCTTCTTTTGCTTTTGCTTCTCTTTCCTCTCTCATCATTCTTAATGCATCAAGAGTTTCTTGTTTTTCTCTATCTAAATTAGCTCTAATTTGTATTGCTTTTCTATTATTTGAAATACCAGAAATTGCGGAGAATTTTTCTTTTTTATTAATATAAACAGTTGCTGTTGATGATGTTGCATTTTTATTAAATACAATAACATCATTCTCTTTTAAGTGCATTATTTCATATGCTGTTAATTCAGTTTCAGCCATAATAGAGTCAACTCTCATTCTAGCACCTGAAATCAAAGTTTTAATATCTCTTTTTCTACTTGTTTTTCTATTTCTACCTTCACTAAATATTTTCTCAACAATTTTATTCAATAATGGTTCAAAATATGAAATAGGATAACAAATTGATAAAAATCCTGATTCCTCATCAATTGTAATTTCTAAAACTACAAGTAAAACTATTTCATGATCTGAAACAATCTGAATAGCATTTGCATTTGTATCTCTTGATTCAATTTTAAAGTTTAAAGTTGAAACATCATGCCATGTTTTAAACAGATTTTTAATAAACATTTTATAAAAATGTTCTAGTATTTCAATTTCAATTTCTGTTAATTCTCTATCTATATTATCACTTGTATTTACTGCACCAGAACCTAGTAATTCAGCAATTATCTTATGAGAAATAGCAGGATTACACTCAATTACAATTCTTCCTTCAAGAGGTTTAATTGATAAAGTGTTTAAAGAAGTGATTTGGGGAATAGATAAAATGAATTCCCCGTATGTCATTTGCTCGATCGAATAAAGTTTCACATCAACTATTTTTCTAAGCATTGAAGATAAATCTGTAACAAAATCTCTTAGCATTTTATCATGCATTGCCGAAAATGCTTTTAATTGATCTGCTGTAATTCTATTTGGTTTTTTAAAGTCATATATAGAGTAGTTTTTTTCTTTTGATATAACTTTTTCAATTGGTGAATTGTCAATATCTTCACCTTGTTCGGCTATATCTAAAAGCGCATCAATTTCATCTTGACTTAAAAATTCAGCCATGTTATCCTCTTACTTCTATATCTACATCAATTGCGCCCATTTCTTTTACCATTTTAAGTGTATCAATAATTTCACTCATCGGTAATTTCATCACTTTCATGGCTCTTACTAAATCAGAAATAGTTGGAGTTCCTTTTGTATTAATCATTGCATTATCGATATTAATAACAGGTTTATCAGCGATTCTTACATTATCACCAATATCAACTCCTGGATTTTGTTTAGCATCATTCCATGCCGCCTCACTAAGTCCTGATTTATCAATTCTAATTGTAAATGTATCCCTTGCAATTGTAACAGGATCTATTGGAATATCACCACCTGTTATAACTGCTTCTCTACCCATATCTATGATAACTTTTTTCTTAAACGATGAATCAAGTTCTATATTTTGAACCATAGATAAAAATTTTACAATTGAAATATTTGCTGGTTTCATAATCTCAATTGTTCTAGTATCTATTGCAGTTGCTAATTTTGCACCAAATTTTTCATTTATTTTTGTTTCAATTAAATCTGCATTTTTAGCAGAATTTTTAAAAAGACTTAATTGAATTGAATTTTCATCTTTTAGATTAAAATTAATTTCATTTTCAACAGTTGCCCCATCATAAATAAAACCCGATGTTTTATTATTTTCATGGGCTAAAATTGTACCTTGAGCTAAGGCATAAACATTCCCATCAACACCTTTTAATTGTGTGATTAAAAGTTCACCATTATCCACAGATTTTGCATCTCCAATTGTTGAAACTTTTACTTTGATTTTATCACCTTGTCTTGAAAAGGGTGGTAATTCAGCAGTTACCATAACAGCAGCAATATTTTTTGAGTTAATTGAACCTGCTGGAATTTTTATATAAGAATTTCTTAATAGATTTTGTAAAGATTGCATTGTGAATTTTGATTTATCACCTGTTCCTGCAAGTCCAACAATTAAACCATATCCAATAAGTTGATTTTCCCTTATTCCAATTACGTTTGAAATATCTTTGATAGTTTGAGAATACAAAGAAGATAATAAAATTGTAATTATAAAAAAATATCTCAATGTCATCCTTAAGGGCACCTCTAAAAATAGACTAAAATTACACATAATTCTCAAAACCTAAAAATAAATATCCGAATTTATCTTAATAAATTCATAAATAAACCATGATTCACCCCTTATCTAAGGGCTTTACCACTCAGTTTTAGCTATAATTTCACTATAAATTATCATAAAAAGAGTATATATTATGGCAGGATTATTTGATTATGAATTTCAGCTTAATGAGATTAAAAAACATAAACCACCTTTACAAAAGTTAAATGAAATTATTGATTGGGAACTTTTTAGGAAGCCCATTGAAGAAGCTTTAACTAAAGATGATAAAAAAAGTAATGCAGGAAGAAAACCTTATGATAAGTTGCTAATGTTTAAGATATTGATTTTACAAAGATACTATAATTTATCTGATGAACAAACTGAATTTCAAATCAAAGATAGATTATCATTTTTAGACTTTCTTGGTCTTCAAATAGGTGATAATGTTCCTGATGAAAAGACTATATGGTTATTTAAAGAGCAACTCAAAGAGAAAAACTTAGCTAAAACACTATTTGATATTTTTACTGCTAAACTTGTGTCTAATGGGGTAGTAGCTAAAGAAGGGACCTTGGTTGATGCCAGCTTTATTAAAGTGCCAAAACAAAGAAATAAAAGAGATGAAAATTCAGATATTAAAAAAGGTGCCGTACCTTTAGAATTTGGGAAGAGTAAAAATAAGTTATCACAAAAAGATTGTGATGCAAGATGGGTAACAAAATATAAAACTAAAGAGTTTGGATATAAAGATCATATATCAGTTGATCAAAAAACAAAAGTTATAACTAACTATACCGTAACACCATCATCAACTCATGATTCACAAGCTATCAAAGATTTAATCAATGAAGATGATAATGCACTCTATGCAGATTCAGCATATAAATCAAAAGAGATAGAAGATTACCTAAAAGAAAATAATGTAAAATCAAAAATCATCAATAGAGCTTACAGAAATAAATCACTTTCTAATAAGCAACATAAACAAAACCATAAACATTCAAAAACAAGAGTAAGAGTAGAACATGTATTTGGAACACTTAAAACTTCAATGAATAATGCATTATCTTTAAAAGCTATTGGATTACAAAGAATCAAATCCTTAACAGGACTTTTAAATCTTACGTATAATCTTCTACGATATGAACAACTTGTAAGATTAAAAAAGATACGAATAATGATAAGTTGATAGTATGTCAACAAAATAGTGATAATTATCACTATTTAATCTGTAAATTACCTTTAATTTATAGATAAATTTAGAATATTTCTTGACATAAATTTTTTAAAACTCATATTTCAATACTTTTTTAGTTAAAGATTAGGAAACTGATTTTTATATTATATT
>JBGSBO010000027.1:0-24038 GCA_041730535.1 Minisyncoccia bacterium | reverse complement strand
ATCAGTAAAAAGTACAGCTTGATGGTGATGAGAATTTACTGGAAATTTAGTATCTTTAGTTCTTTTAACACCATACATATGTACATCGTGTCCTTCAAGCCACCTATCTTTACTTTGAACGTGGTATTTCATATCTTGTGTGATAGTACCACCAAAATATACATTAAGCATTTGAAAACCAAGACAAATACCAAAAACTGGTATTCCTCTTTCAATATATTTCTTTAAATTATTATCAAAAAAATATTGCCTAAATACATCTTGATTTGATGTATAAAATCCTGGAATTTGACCATAAGCAGAAGGATTTATATCTGGTCCACCTGGAAGATATAATAAATCAATATCAGCATCATTATCTTGAGGGAATAAAATTCTAGGATCACCAAATTTGCTGATGAAATCTAAATGATTTACCCCACATCCAAAACTATTGTCTCCAATTTTCCATCCTGGAATACCAATTACTGGTTTTTTCTTACTCATTATTTTTATTTTTAATTATTATGCTTTATTTTTATTTAGCCTCCTGATGTATCATTTATATAATATCTTCCATCTTTTGAAAGAACTATTTCCCATCCCCAAAATTGTAAACTTATATCATTTTTTGAAATATAAGGATGACATCCAATAGGCCAATGTTCTTTCATATTATATGGAAGTTTTTCGCCACATTCTTTTTGATTTTTTTCTTCTTCAGAAAAAGCTTCATGAACATATTTAAATTCAAAGTCTCTCATATTTTTATTTTATAAATTTTACTCTGATTGGACTAACCCAATGAATTTCATCTCCTTGTGGAAGTTCTTCATTAGTTTCCCAGGATCTAATAAATGTAAAATGAGATTTTAATCCTAAATCTAAATGTTGATTATAATTTTTATCTAATACTATATTTCTTACTACATATTCTTCACCAATTACTATTGGTGGAGATACTATATTACCTATAAGAGGAGAATCATCAATACATTTTACTACATCATCTATTTCATATATTGGATTCCCATATTCATTTTCTATCATATTTCAAGTTTTTCTCTAATGATTTTATTAATATAGTCTTCTGCTTCTCTACTATTAGTACCCCATTCAAAGTGATTTTGTGAACAAATCGCTCTTATTTTAGGATAATAGATAATTTCTGGTTCTTTGAATAAGCCATCTTCATCAAGTGTAATTTTTTTAAATTCAAGCTGTTTATCACCTTGAATTATATGATAATCACTTAATTGTCTAGCCCATCCTAGTAATTCATAATTTTCCTCAGGCATATCATAAGGATAACACATCTGATGATGGCAACTATTTATTTTAAAAATTTGACCATCTTTTGTTGTTATATTATGACTACCTCTATGATTACTATCTTGAATTAACCATCCACCAGCTCTAGCAGTTAAAAGTTGCATTCCACGACAAGTTCCATATAGAAACTTACCAGCCTTAATAGTTTCATTTACCAATTCCATTTGCCTTTTATCATTCTCTATATTGAAATAGGCTCTTTTTATTGGTTCATGTCCATAAAGAGCGGGATTTAAATCTCCTCCTCCAGGCATAACTATTATATCAGCTTTTTCAAACGAAGTCATTATGGAATTGCGTATCCAAGACCCCCCGTTGAATGTTTTTATTACCATTTTCTGATTTTTTATGTTTACTTTTTCTTATTTTATAATTGCTTAATTTAAATTCAACAAGATTATCATAAGTTCTTGTAAATCCTAATTTTTTACAACTATCTATAATTATATTTAAATATTCTAAACTTGGTTTTCCTTCGATTACTAATGAACGATTATTTTCAGCTATATAAACACAGGCTATTGTATTATTATTTAGATAAAAAAAATGTTTTTCATATAAGGCTTCAAAACGATCGAGTTCTTTAAGTTGAGCTGGAGTTATATCATATAATATTCCTTCTACAAACTCTCCCTTTGATAGAACTATATTTGCAAAAACAATACCACTATACATATACCCAGCATTAAAAACAAGCCTATAATTTTGTAAAGTATATGGGATACCTTCTTTTATAGGATCAGAAAAAGTTGCGATCCTATTTCTGAGTCTCTCTATATCCAAATTTGAACCATATGCGAAATATTTAATTGATAACATTTTAGTTTATTTATAATACATTGATAAAATCCAAATTACAAGAAAAATAAATGATGTTACACCTATCATCTTAAATTTTCCTTTTTCAGCTCTAACAAATTCACTTTTTTTATGTAATTTGTATTGCTCTGTTTCAAAAATAATATGTAGAAATGATAGTATTATTACAGATAAATAACACCAAAAATATGTTCCAGCTAATCTTTCAATAAAAAGTTCTAATTCCATGATTATTATTTTGCTAATTTTTTAATATTGTTATATGAATAATTTCCACATCCTTTTTTATTAAAATATGAATATTTCAAATTACAATCTAACCCTTGACCTTTATCATAAACACTTTTTAAAAATACTAATTTATTTATTGTATGACAATATGAAGCTCTAACACCAATCTCATTATTTAATTCAAATAGTGTTTTTGCAACTTCTTTTTCAGTAGTTTCTGGAAAATATGTTTTACAAATAAGGACTAAATCACCAAAACTTCTTCTTGCAGAATGACATTCTAGAATTGTACATTCTGGATCTCTATATGTTTTTTTAAATTCTACACCAGATCGAGAAGAATACCCAATCTTTAACAGATGTTTTATATCTCTAATTTTTACTTTACCAGTTTTAAAATATATTTTCATTTTGCTAATTTTACAATATCATCATATGAATATGGACTTTTTCCATAAATTTTTTTTTCTTTTCTTTCTAAATATCTATCCATTGATTTTGGACTATGTCCATAATCAAATGTATCAAAAACTATTTTATCAATAGTACAACAATAGGAAGCTGTAAGATTTATTTCTTTATTTAATTTAAAAAGAGTTTTTGCTAATTTTTTTTCAGTAGTCCTTGGAAAATAAGTTTTGGATATCTCTAATAAGTCTTCAAAACTTCTATTAGCTGCACGGCATTCTTGAATTGTGCATTCTGGATCAGCATATGTTACTACAAAAAGACCACTATTTTTTGTAAAACCAATTTTAATTAATTCTTTTACTGATTTAGGTTTATTTTTTAATTTTAAGTATATCATAATTTTAATTTAAAATAATTTTGTTTGTATTTATTAACCCAATATCTTAAATCCCCTTGTTTCCAAGAGCGATCTGCTATATCCCATTTATTAGGATAATCTTCAGGTATTACTACAAACTCTATTTTTGAAGCAATTCTTTGAATGTGAGTAGCTATATCTAACATAGCTTTATTTCCTGGTCTTAAATTAACAGATTTTGGAGTACCATCTGCGTTTTTAGCTTCTTTATCATGATCTGGGATAAGTATTACATGTCTATTTTTTAAACAAGTCCAATCAACTTGATTAACAGCATTTGCTCCCCCTACCCACGATAAAAAAATCATATAATTAGAAAATTTATTTCCACAATCGGCTGCTTTTTCGCCTTCTACAAGACAAACTGGAGCATTTGGATACATAGATAGTAATTCAGCTTTGTAGGGCAAGGAAGGGGTTTTAAAACCCCTAAAAACCCATTCTGGACTACCATTCATCATTATATAATTATACGGTAAAACTACTTTTCCACCATTATCAGTTATATATCTACAAGTATAGCCTAAAAGACGACCCTCTAAATTCCTATAAGAATAAATTTTAAAAGGTATTCCATAGATATAATGTTCAAATGAAGGCTTTTTAAATCTGTCTAAGGGAAGCAAATATTCTGTTTCTTCTTCAAATTCATTATTAACTGTACTAATTACATCATAATTAGTCTTTAATAAATTAATAGCATCCTTGAAAGAAATATTTCTCGACTGCATAATATAGGAAATTGCTCCTTTACCACCTTTACCACAAACAAAACATTTAAATAAATTTTTACCATTATGTATATTCAAAGATGGGGTAGTATCATCATGCCAAGGACATAAAGCTACATATCTATTCTCATCTTTTTTATGTACTTCTAAATCTTTTCCTATAATTTGTGATAAAAGCATAAATATCAATTTATTAACTTAAATAATATGTATATAAATAACCAAATTCATCTAGATTATTAGTATTATAAATACCATTAGGAGATCCAGATTCATAATAAAACACCCTTTTTTTAATAGTGTTACAAAAAGAAGTTCTAAAACCAGTCTTAAATGCTTTTGGTAAAGTGGTGTATAATATTTGAATTACATCTCTTAAATTACAACTAGGATAGTAATATTTACAAATTTTATAAATATCCCCCAAACTCCTTCTACGACCTATAGAAGTCTGTTCTTTTTTTGATTCTACATAAATTGTATTAAAATTATTGTTGTATTCTTCAAAAAACTTTTTAAGAAATTCTTGTAAAGTAGGTGGTAAATCTTTTTTATAAAAATTCAAAAGTCTCAAATCTTTTTCTTTTAATAACTTACTTTCTAAAAAGAATAATTTATCATCACTATCGCATATACCAGTAGCTACTTCCTTATTTATTTTTCTTGCTGCTGCAGCTGTGGACCTTGAAGGGGCTGTTTTTGCTGCTGCTGTTGTTGTCTTTGTTTTAGTTACCATTTTTTGTATTATTTCTGGTTCTGGGAAACGAACAAGATTTAGAGGTGACCAAGTAGCACTGTTTTCTAATCTTATTTCTCCTCTCCCTTTATTTAATCTAATTTCTTGAATTCTTCCCAGTGCTGTACGCATACCAATATCAAATATTCTGTTATTGTCTGTACATCTTATGGAATTAATTTTTGAATTTTGTAAACAACAAAAATCTGATTCAATTTTTACATCATTATTTAATGTAGGACAAATAAATTCACCTGTTTCATTCCCATTTGTTGTTCTATTATCATATCTATGTATCGCAGTCCCTTCTCTTACTATAAGACTAAGAATTTTGTAATGTTTCATTTTCTTTATTTTTATCAATATATTCTTTAATAATAGCTATTCTTTCTGTGTATTTTAATTGACTAATATCAATATCTAACATTTTAAATAAATCTATCCAGCTCCATCTTGATTCATGTTTTATACAAGATGTATTATTAATACAACTTATATCATTATAATAATACAACATTCTTATCCTTTTAATTGTACTACAATTACTCATATGTAAACTTAATGGTTTATTTGTAGAAGATTTTATATCTAAAGTCAAAAGAATATAAAAAAGCTCTTTTGGTGATACATTATCATAATATGTATTTACACAATCAAATATATCATCAAAACTTCTAAGTTTTAATTCTGTACATTGTGATTCTCTACACTCTTCATCTACAAAAGTTTCAACACAATCAGCTCTAGAATCAGTACGAATACTATACAATTTTTGTATAAATTCTCGTATAGTTGGCTGTTTTCCAAATTTTGTATATATTTTCATTTATAATTATTTTTAGATGGAAAATATATTATCATCATTGGACATCCTTTTTCTACATATACTCTGTATAAAAAATTTCTTTTATATTTTGATAATATACTTAATGTTTTTTCTTCTGATACTGGTCTTAAAGCAAGAGTCATTGTAAACTCTTTAATTTTCATAACTTCATGTAATAGATGTTTAATACTATTAATACAACAGCAATAATCTAAATCCATAAAATCATAATTACCTATAAAAGCATTTATATTATTTAAACGGACTTTAACTTTATATTTTTGTATTGATGGATGATTAAGATTATGCCAATTATTATCAAACAAAAATATTTGTTTAAAACCACATGATTTTATTATTTTTAAATATCCAGCTGGATTTGTACCACATAAACCTACAAAAAGCTTTTTATTTGTAATTTGATTAAAAAACTTTTTTTGATATTTTCTTTTTAATAGTTTTTTATCATAATTCAATTTTTCCATAATTAATATATTAAAAAAGCCCCTTATTACAAGGAGCTTTTATCTTTTTATCGAACTATATATACAACTTTATTTGCTTTAAGCTCTTTTAAAGTAGCTGGATTTACAGCCTTATATTTACCATTTTCAATAACTCTTAGTTTACCAAGAGAAGTTTGATTTTTATATCTACAATTCATAGTTCTTAAAACACCATTTTCTGTTATATGAGTTGTAGTAATGAATCTACCTTTAGAATTCATTATAATATCTTTTGCTTTTGTCCTACTAATTTTTACTTTTGTAGGTCCCATTGTTTTTTTCATAATAATTTTTTAATATTTTCTCTAATTTTTGTTAATGTTGTTTGATTCTTAAAAACACCATCTTCAAATATTGTTTTTAATTCGCCTTCATTTTCTTGTTCCCATGTACAATTATCATTAAGATAATAACCACTAAAATCTTTACGTACACAAAGAAGACCTTTAGCAGATTTTTTAAGTCCACTATCAGTAATAGGATCTTTAAAAATTGCTACCAATTTACCATCAACTTGCTGAGCTGTACATTTACATGCAATACCCCACGTATCTCTAGTTTTCATTTGATAAGTATAGCTACCAATACCACAAAATAGATTAGTGGCTGCAAAACCTTTTCTTTCTAATCTAGCAAGTATTTGTTGATAATTTTCAGTATTAATACTTTCACCATATATCATTCCAATATGTGGATCAAGTACTTTGTATCCTTGATCATTTATAGTACCTCCAAAAATATCCCAAAGAAGCTCTATTACACCTTTTTGTTGTACACTTCCTTTTTTATACCCATCTTTATAAGTATCATCCCAATTTACACCATCTCCTGAAGTAGAAACCATAGGGACACCACAAATAATATCAACTGGATTACCAGAGTCAGGACGAATTACAAGTTTACCTTCTCTTGCTAAAATTTCATCTTTTAATTGTGGAAGATATTCTGTAATTACTCTCCAAAGATCATATGTATCAGATACAAGTGATAAAATACCAGAAGGGAATTTGTGTATAAGTCTTCTATATATTTCTAATTCTCCTTCTACACCTCCAGAAGACATGATACTATGTTCAGAAGCATTTACACTTCCTACTACAAAGCCTTCTTCATCATAGAATTTTCTTGCCCCATAAATAACTGGAAGACTATCACTTCCTAAAAATACAGAAGCATGAGCCATACCACTAAATATAGCAGCATCTAATCCTGTAAGACCTCTCATTGAAAAGTCGTGTAACATCCAATCTATTAATATAAGATTATTTTTATCTGTTTTATTTACCCAATTAGTAGCCATTCTTCTGTAAATTAATGCAGTAGTAGCACTTGTAATTGGTTGCCAAAGTAAATTACTTATAATAGTTTCAAGATAATTAGTAAGCCATGCAAACTCAGGATGAGTATTAACTAAAGTTAAAATTGGTACTTTTATTGGTGATTCAGTACCTTCTTCTAAACTTTTTATTTTTAGAGGAAGATAGCCTAAATCGTGTAATTTTTCAAAATGTGTAGTATCATAATCTAAATTAAGATACATAGACATTTCTTTTTTAATTTCATTTATTACTTCATTTTTTGGATTTTTAAAGAAGTTTTCATTAAAATGATCTACTATATATCTAACAATTGCTT
Organism: Minisyncoccia bacterium; assembly: GCA_041730535.1. GTDB lineage: Bacteria > Campylobacterota > Campylobacteria > Campylobacterales > Arcobacteraceae > Aliarcobacter. The sequence goes on along the minus strand of JBGSBO010000027.1, from coordinate 16,414 downwards.
GTTGACCAAAATTTAATATCATTCCATTATTTCCTTGTGGAGCATATTTATTACTTCTTGGAGTAAAATTAGAATATACTTTTTCTATTTTATCAGGATACATTAAATGATGACCAACTTTATAGCCATCTACCATTAATAAACTATTCATAATTAAGAGTTTGATTTATTAAATAATTTTTCATTTTTTACAGTCCTAACTAATAAAGACAGTTCTTGAAATACCTGTAACAATCCTGCTCTATCGTCTAATAAAGCTGAAAAGAATGGTTTTTTACTATCCCAAGGCAAAGGTATTGAACCTTTATTAATTCCATTTTGTGGAATTTTATGTTGATTACAAAAAGATTCTACAAATACAAGATCTTTATAAGCTGTCCAAATTACAATTTTACAACCTATTTCTTTTAAATCTCGTACAAGTTGTCTTACCATTTCATGTGAAGCTCCATTTTTATGATAATCATGAAGAGTACCATCAAAATCAACTCCAATAGTAAGACTACCATATTTTTTATATTCTTCTAGAAGTCTATTATAAGAGGCTCCTTCAATTAAATACTCATCCAGTTCAATATCATATTTATAACTCATGATTTTAATAAATAATATGTTAAAAATAATTGTACATAGTGTAAAAATTGATCAAAACCAATACTTACAAAAAACTTATGTACTTCTTTCTGTTTCCAAAGTCTTGAATTTAAGCGACTTGTAAAATAATCTGTTACAGTATGACATACAAAAGTTATTAATAAAAAATAACTTAAATGCCAAGAGGTATAAATATGGAGATTACATAATACATATATTACACCAACTGCAAGCCATATATTTGTATATTTAAGTGTGTGAGATAATAAAGCTATGTTATTTTTACTTTTATTTGTAGCTTCCCAATTTGTTTGTAATACAAAGTCTGCTACCCAATGTATAAACATGATAGCAAATATTTCATATAAATTCATAATTATAAAATTTTAGTTAAATAATTTGCGAAAAAATATCCAACTCCTGTTCCAATCATAGCTCCTGTTGCATATGCTACTCTATCATAATTATTTCCAAGTGCTATTTTCTTAATATTAAAACTCCACACTAGTGATATGAAAAAACCAGTAATTAGCATTAATATTATGTGACCAGTAGCTATAAATTTTACATTCATTGCTACCATTGTAACTTGAATAAAAGAACTTAAAAATAATTTCAACATACTAATTGATTTAATAAAATTTTATCAACTATTTTTGAATTTTTTTGATTAATTACCCAATGTTTAAATCTATCATACCATTTATAATCATCAGTTTTAAAAACATGAATAAAATAACCATGTTCTTCAAGTTTATTAATGTCTTCAACACTAAACCAATTCCACAGATTTTCTAAACTATCAGTAGCTGATAAATATCCAACTAATTCTTCATCAAAAGGCATTTCTAATCCACTATTTTTACAAAAATTAAATTTATCATGGATTAACCCTGTAAAATTACCATTATAATCATACCAGAGACCTTGTTGTGTTTCTATATTAGAAATTCTATAAAATGTTTTCATTAAAATACATTTAGTTGTGTAACATTAGTTATTTGTAATTCTCCATTAATCATAGCTTTATCCCCAATATCTAAATAGCTGTTTGTACAGTAGATACCATCAAAATACTTATTTAATTCACTAAAACCTGCTGAAAATATACCATGAGTTACTATAAGATATATTTTATTTTTAGTTAATCCATTTTGTTTGATATTATCAGCAATATTTATAAAAGTACGTCCACCATCACAAATATCATCTATAATAATAAAATCTTTATTTTCAACATTTTTAATATTAAATGGAACTACTGTACGAGTAAGCTTTCCTTCAATATCTCTTTCTTTACTACAAGTAATTATATCTCCTTTATAACCAATAGCTTCTGCTAATTTATAAATTTTATGAGAAGCACCTGCATCAGGAGATACTAATATAAAATCATTAAAATGATTTTTAATTGAAATATCTTTATAAGGTTTATTAAAAAATATTTGAGATAATCCAAATTCAAGTAATTTATAATTATCAATCCCTTTAAAATTATTAAGCAAATTACCTAATACACTACTGTGAGCATCTAATACTGTAACTGAAGTAAAATTTAAAGAATTAATAATAGGACAGATAACTTGTTTAAGATACCAGTTACCACCTTCTTCAAATTTTCTATCAGAACGTGCTCCTACAAAATAAGGAGCAAAAAGATGTATTTCTTTAACTTCAAGCTCTCTTAAACAAGCCACTGCTGCTATGATAATTTCTAAATCTCTAAAATTATTAAGTCTTGATTTAATTTGAATTTCATAATTAGGAATATGAAATGGTCCTTTACCATTTATAGCATTATGCCATTCTCTATCCATATTTATAATAGTAATATTTTGTTGTCCATCAGGAAATTTTGATATTTTATATTTAATATCTGATTTTGCTAGGTCTACAAGATTTAATATTTTCATAATTTTAAGAATATATATAATTAAGTAGTGATTTTTTGAAATTTAAGTACATAACATGAGCCTTAATATTTCCACTTATATTTCCTCTATATGAGTATGCTTTTCTAAATCCAAATTTTTTATATTTTAATCTACCGAAAAATTTAATATTAGTAATCATTACTAATGTCTTAATTCTTTCTCCTGAAATACCCTTTTCTACTAAGTTATATTTAAGCAATTTTTTAAAATCTTCCACTTTAATTTTTGGGGAAGGATTGTCGGATATTAACATCATTGAACAACATCCAGGAATAGTGTGTAATTCCATAATTTTTATTTTATTTTTAAATTTTACCAGATCTAAATGATCCGCCATCAATAATCAAATATTCTTTATTAGTATTTAATGTATCTATAAAAGCATATTTAAGACCAGTTGCTCTTCCTTCTACATCAATTTTTTTCATTTTTGTATGACCTACTATTTGAACAAAGTTTTTTCTAATGAGAGAATCTTTATTTGCTTTCATTAAACTTTTTGGTCTAATCCATATTGGACTTTGTTCTGGATCATCACCAGTAGAATCAGAACCATTGAATTGTAAAAAACCAGGTTTAAATTCAAACATATCATTTAACTTTGTTATAAAATTATGTATAGTCCAACCATCTTTTCCAAATGTCTGGTCTAAGAATACTGGGGAAACTCCAGCATGACTAAATAAATATGTACCATGTTGATGTACTAAATCAAATAATTCAATATGATATTCAATCAATCTTTCAATTTGAAATTTACCAATTGCTTGATAACCACTTGTTCCAGAATCACCTACACGATAATGATCATCATGATTTCCCCATAAAAGTACTACTTTTAATGGGTTTTCCTTCTTAAATGCTATGATATCTAGAAAATTTCTACATTGTTCTTCTGTAGTATATACAAAACTATCAAAATAATCTCCTGTAAAAACAAATTTATTCGTAGTTTCTATTTCTTTATTTACTATATCTTTCCATATAGGATTTCCATGTATATCTCCTATTGCTATTATTTTCATTTTACCCTCCTCCTATTTCATATGGATAATCTGGGTCCATTGTATGATCTATCCCCATTGTTTATTTATTTTTATTTAATAAAAAAGGTCTGTTGAATTAACAACAGACCTATTGATACATTCGTAAAAGCTACTTATGATTTAGAATGGTAGATCATTTTCATCATCTTCATCAAAATCTTCGGTTCTTGTAGTTTTACTACCTTTAGTTACTTTATCATCTACATATTCCACTTCAGCTTGTGTTTTTTCAAAATAAGCTTTTAAATACTCTTGTAATTCTTCATCAAGAGTTATAGCTGCCTCATTACCTTCTTCAGAAGCTAATTCTGAAGTAAAAATTGGAATAGTGTATTTTGTAGCACCTTTTTTTTCTCTTTTGAAATCGCTACATGTAATTTCATCAGTCATAATTGATACTTTTTTTGCATTGCAAAAATCCAACCAGCCACTAAAAGCAGCCCCTTTTAATTGAAAATTTACTATTTCATACTCATCTTTATCATTAAGCATTGCTGCATAAAGAGAACGAGTATACTTAGCACCATTAGCAGCTAAAGTATCTTTGATACTCTGATAAAAGCCTTCTGCAACAGTAAACAATTTACCAGATTTATCTTTACCTACTACTTTTAATTTTTGTGTAGTAATATTTTTTACTTCATTACTCCACAAACCACTTTGATGTTTATCGCTAAAACCTTTAATTGTAGCTAATTCATCAAGTACATAGAATTTGACAGGAAGAGGAATATCTACATTCTCTTTGGTTTCCTTATCATAATATTTAAATTGTCCCTTTTCTGAGTTCCATTCCATGAATCTCACCGCTGGGTTTACTAGCGTAACAATTGGAGCACTTCTACTCATAATTTTAATTAATTTTATCTTACAAAGATACGATTTTTATTTGTTTTTACCTAATTTTTAGACCTAGATTCTTTAATTTTTTTCTCTTCTTCAAGTACTTGTAAATAAATACGTTGCAATTCTTCTTCCTGAGTAACTGCTGGTAACTCTGAAAATAAGCCTTTTGAACCATCAAAATATAAACCTAATCTAGGAGCCATATCACCAAGGTTATTTTTAAGCATAATTAGTGATCTGAATCTATTTCTAAGATTATCAATATTATACCCTTTAGAGTTTGGGTAGGTTAAAAGCCCATATCTCCAAGGATTGAATAATGCCCATATAATATGCATATCCTGATTAATAATTTTAATCTTGCCTATTGAACCTAGATTTGGTTCTATTGATGAAATATTACCTGTTGAAGTATTTCTTGAAGCATATTTTTCACTATCTTGATCTGATTGCATAATAGCAAGAACAGACCAATTAAGTTTTTTTACAATATTTAACCTAATATGCTCTCTTGATAATTTCATAATCGCTTCATATTCACTAGCATAATTACCTTGTGTTATATTAGCATAATTATCAATTATAGCAATCATATGATGATCTTCACCAAATTTTGCATGAGCATTTTCACACGTTTCTAAAATACTATCTGGATCTAAATTATCATTTATAATAAAGACATTTTCTTCAAATATTTTAAAAAACTCTTCTTCTTCTTCCATCATCTCTAAATATCTATTTGGTAATGGATCAATTTTACTATCAATAAGCTTTTGTGGAATATATATTCCTTTATTAGTCCATAAGTAATAAGATATTAACTTTTTATATATTTGCATTTTAGAATCTTCTAAAGCAAAATATAATATTTTTAATTTATATCCAGATTCTAAGGCAAATTTTAATGGTTCATATATAAAAGTAAAACGCATCCAAAAGCTTTTCCCATTACCAGTTCCACTTAACAATCCGTAATATACACCAGGATCAATAGATTCAACGTAATTTCTATAATTAGGAAAACAAAAGGGGATACCATTATATTCTCCTCTTTCTCTTTTCTCTTTCTTAGCTACAACCTCTTTAAGAAATTTACTTTTATAAAAGCTCATTATTTGTTTGTATTTAACTCATTATAAGCAATGTTATGATTTTCTACTTCTTTTTGTTTTTGTTTATGATTTCCATCACAAAATATTCCATTTTTTGAATGACCACACCTACAAATGGCTACTGTGTTTCCTTTTGATTCACCATTTATTAATATATTTTCTTGCGATTGTATTATAGCTGGTCCATTTTTAATAATTGTTATTTTTGAATCCATAATTTAAATTGTATCTCTTGTATAATCTTGTTTAGCTGTTAAATTATTTGGGTCATAAGTTTCGCAAGCTTGAGCAAGTCTGCTTGTACAATCAACCCCATTACCTTTTTTAATAAAGTAATCTGAAGTCATTGTATATTTATGTCCATCAGTTGATGTTGCCTGAGAATTAATATATTCTTCTGTTGCTGCTAAAATATGTTCTTTAGTATATTTATATTTTTTCAAAAACCATTGCATTCTAGCCATACAGGATTCTTCATTTCCTCTTAAGTTTCTTTGTCCTCTTATAGGTTCTGGAAAAAGACTATTATATTCTTTTATCCATACTGCAAGATCATTTTCATTTGTATTTTGTACTACTAAAGAAGTAGCTTCAGCATATCTAATAAAATTTTCTCCCTTTTTAGTTAACTTATATAAAGCTTCTTCCATTTCGCTTTCATTCGTCTGATCAATATATCCTTTTCTATATAATAGTACATAGAGTAGCATTATCTGCTTTTCTTTGTCTTTATCATCTAAATACTCTAAAAAATTATAATTATCATGATATAAAGCCATTAGTATCAATAGAACACTACCAGCTAAATTCATTGGAATATTATCAGCCTTTAGGTTATTTAATACTTCTTTACTTACATCTAATTTTATATTCATTTTTTCTTTTTTAAAACCCACTTTAATAAGCACCAATGAAAGAAAAACCAATATTTTATTTTTTCTTTTCTATTCATTTAAAATTCTTTAACTATTTGCCCCTTATTATTAAATACTTTTGTTATTTTAAATTTTTCATCAAAATGATCAAGTAATTTTGTATGGGAAAGTACACCTTGATTATTAATAAAAACTTGTATTAATTGAGAGAAATCTTCAAAAGAAACTTCTTTATAAGTTGGTTTTTTATTATCTTGCCAAAATTCATACAACAACTCTAATGTAAATTTTTTCTCTTGTTTGGCTTTAATCCATTCTTGTTTATTCATACTTTTATTTTTATTAAATATATTTCCACATTCATTACATAAAATATCAATTATAGATATTTTATTTTTACCATAATCATAATTATAATGAAAATTTTCTCTATTCCCACAATGTGGACATTCATTATTCATAGTATATTTTTGATTGTGTAAACATCTTTAAACTTTTTTGTAGCCATTTTTTTTCAAACTCCTCATTTGTACAAACAATATATATTTGTGCAGTTTTCTCTTGATCTTCATTTAATAATAATGCTCTACAAATTTTTTGAGTTGTATTTTCTTCATTACTATCAAAATAATTTAAAATAATTTTATCTAAATTTTGAAATGTAACTCCACTATTTCCAATTTTTACTACTGATAAATGCTTAAATTTTGATTTATCATTAGTAAACCTCACAAATTCTTCTTCATTTTCATTTTTTGAATGGTGTACTAAACTACCAAATGAATTAGCAGTTGTAGTTAATCCATTAAAAATTAATACCCTTTCATCTTTAAATTGTTCTAATAATTCTTTTGTTTTGTTTATTTTGCCTATTGACTTTTGAATAAGTCTCATTCTACCAAGGGCAGCAAACATTGTACTTTTCCTTTGATTTCTTAGCATATTGATTACATACTCGTAATTATCAATAGCTTTTTTTTCTGTAATTAATTTTCCCTTTTTATTCTTAAAAGTAATCTTATCATCTAATTTACAAGATACTACATGTATTTCATAATTAGATATTAAGCCATCTTTAATAGCTTGTTCTATGGTATAATTTATTATTACCTTTGCTTTAAAGTATTGGTTAAGTTCTTTGAGAGTTTTATTACTAAGAGAACCACTTAATCCAGCCCATTTATCATTGATTTTCAATAATTTAACAATTTCTTGTCTTTGAGCTTCAGAAGTTTGATGTATTTCATCTAAAAATACATAGTCATATTTATCAATATGTTTATGTAAAGAAAGATAGGTAGTATATACTGTTTCAGCTTTAAAAGCTAGATCATTAATATCTTTAATCCAAGAATTTTTGATTTTATTATCAGGATATACTACCAATACCTTTTTGCAGTTGGTTTTGGTTGCTATTTTTAAGGCTGTTCTTGTTTTTCCAGAACGAGGAGCTAGGTGTAATAAACCACTATTACCTTTTTCAATGAAAAAGTCACTCCATATATCTTGGTATTCGCTTTTACTTTTCATCAGACAAATATACTATTTATTTCTGAAAATGCCAAGAAAATTCCTATATTTTATACTATTTTAAAAATCACCAGAGGATCCTCCTCCCCCAAAATCACCTCCTTCAAATCCTCCAAAATTAGAATTATTTGGTTGAGAATCATTTGATTGAGAACTACCTAAATCAAGAGTTGATAATAAAGATAGTCCTAAATCTACAACATTAGGAATAATAGAAATTTCTTCTTCTTCTTCTTCAAAATTTGATTGATCTTCGATATCAAGATCATTAAATTCATATTCATCAATTACATTACCATATTCAAAATTTTTATTATAAGTACTAAAACTTCTTATACATTTATATTTATTCATTTTAATTGTTTTTAGTGACAAGTACTATAGGTTTCTCCAAACTCTATACTACAGTCAATTTCAATATTTAATTTTAATTTATTGTTTGTTTGTTTCATAGCAATTTTTAATATTTCTGAAATTTCCTGGATTGATTCAGGACTATTCTTAATATTAAGCATTAATTCATCGTGATACTGGAATGGTATTTTAGTCTTTTGCCTAACAAAACCAAGCCAAGTATCAAATACCCATACTGCTGTACCCTGATTTAGTGTAGAAAATTTATCTTTTTCATACCTTAAAGAATACCATAGCTTTGAGACTGGATTAAATAGCCACATTTGGTCTCTAACAGTTTTGACTATACAATCCTGTGCTGTTTGATTAACAGCTTTATTTCGCTCCCAATACGTGTTAAAGAAGATTTCAGCTTGTCTTAATGGAATTCCTGCTGTTATAGCTATTCTTTTAGGGAATCCACCATAGGTAGCACAGAAATTAGTAGTTTTTGCTTTATATCTTTTATCTTTAATTTCAGTAAGTTTTAATATTTCTTCTGGTGATAAATCTTTTCTTTTACCAGTAGATTTGTAAAACTCTGATTCTTCGCTAGTTATAAGATTTGCTCTAACACCTATATCCAAGTGGGGGTCAAATCCTGGAGTTCTCATTTCTATAACATATTGAGGATCATAGTTATAGATATAATGTTGTTTTGTAGCATCTTCAAGACCACTTAAGTCTGCATTACAAAGCAAGGTATCCTTATTATCTGTAATCAAACATCCTCTTATCTCTTTACCATAAGGTTCTGAAGGCTTAACTAAATTAACTAAAATTCTATGTTGAACTCTTAGAGTATTTGTTAATCCTCCTATATTTTGATATAAGCGACCATTATCTTGATCTCTAATAAAACCCTCAAATACTGATATTCTATGATTAATAATGCTTAACCCATTCAAATGCTCTAAAGCTGGTTCCTGAGGTAATAATCTGATAATAGATGGACATAAATTACCATCATCATCCTTAGATTTAATTTGAGGAACTTTATTAATAGCTCCTGTTTTTTTATTTCTATTATGTTTAATATTTTCAGGTTTCCATCCTAATTGAAATAACCAATTTTTAATTTGAACATGTGAATTAGGGTTTGGTTCTTCGTAACCTATAACATATTTAACCTCATCCATATGGGATATTGGTAATCCTTGTTCTTTTAAGAACTCATTCCATTTCAAACCAATAGCTGATAATTCACTTTTTGAATTATACATCTTTTTAGGCATAGATTTCTTGCCCATTATTGGTTGTTTAGGCATAGCTTGTGTTAAAATTACTATTTTTTTCTCCCTATCAATTAACAATTGATTTAAAGTATCTTTAGCGAGTTTCTCATCAAATTTAATGCCTAAGCTCTGTTGTTCTTTATAAGAATCTAATTTAAATGAAATATAATTAATAAGATTATTAATCATTACTTGATTATTATCGTATATTTCACTTAAGTGTTTCTTCTGATTTTCCCACAATTGATTTTGTAATCTTACGTCTTCTTCACATCTTTTAATATATTCAGATATATCTAAATTATCCCAATTTTCAATCTCAACCTTATTTTTACCATAATCTACAGCATAACTTTCAAGAGAATGCTCTTTTCGTTTAGGTTCAAGATACCAGGATAATCCAAGTGTATCAATTATTTTACATTTTGATTCAATATTTAACAATCTTTCAATTAGTATTATATCATACAAATTAAAATTATGCCCTACTACTGTATGCTCAGGATTTAGAAAAAATTTTCTCATACTAGAATAACTAGTAGTAGACCATACTTTAAATTCATTATTTTCATTATACCATCCAATACTTAAACAATGTATTTTTGTGGCTTTTTTACCTTTTTTATCATCTAGTAAGCCATTTGCTTCAATATCGGCTATAAATATTTTATTCATTTTATTTACTCCTCAAATTCCTTAAGATTATTTCTATAAAGATCTAACTCTTCTTTAATCTTAATCACTTTAATTTTTTCTTTTTTTCTACTAGTAGAACGAGATTTTGTTTTCTTATTATGATGATTTAAATAACTAGAACTATCCCCATCATCATACTTTTTATCTCTCATTGTACGACTCATAATGTTTAATTTTTATATTCAAAATTTCCAGCCATAATACACCCATAAGGCAATATTTCATCTACTATTTCACCAAGATTAAATTTTTTTATTTGATTTTTTACATTTTCAGCATTTTTATAAGCTGATGGTAATTCAGAAATATCTATATTTCCTGAATAAAATCTAATATCTAATCCTTTTGTTTCATCTTTAAAATGTTCATCAATAGTTTTACTTTTCTTACTATTTATGTGTTCAGTTCTACTAAAATTACGACCAGCTCCATGAGGAGCAAATCCTAAATTATCAGAAGTAGATTCTCCTTTAACAAATAAAATAGGTTCACTCATATTTAAAGGAATGATTCTTAATCCTTCATATTCATCAGGAACAAATTCTTTTCTAAGTGGAGTTGCTCCTTTAGCATGATAAAATAAATCCCCATCTTTAAATACAGAATTATGTTCATTCCAAAAACTATAAATAGGATTTAATTTTAATTTATTAAAAATTCTTTGATGAATAGATGTATGATTTAGCTTAGTCCATTCTCTTACAATTTGGATAGCTTCCCAATAAAGTTTCCCTTCTTTTTCTTCATATGGTATCCAAGCATTAACATATAGGGTATTAGGTGATAAAACTTTTCTATATTTTTCAGCTATACTCATTCCCTTTTTATACACACTTGCTCCAAAACCTCTTGATCCGTGATGAGTAATAAGATATGTATCACCAGTATTTTTAGATATACCAACAAATAAAAAATGATTACCATCTCCTTGAGTGCCTAAATGCATCATAGCTTTCTCTATATAATCTTTAGTATAAAAATTATTAGAAATACTATTATACAAATTTTTATTATCAAATAATAAATTACTCCATCCATTATGTCCTTTTCTTTTACCAGGTCCAAATTGTGTAGTTTCAAAACTTATATCTAACACCTCTTTTGGATTTATTTTACCTAAATTTGTAGCAAATAGTGAACAACACATATCAGAACTGTGCATAGAAGGATGAATAGCATTTCTAGTTACTACTACACCACCGACTGGAATTTGTCCAATTTGACCTGTAGGACAAGCATCAGGCATAATACATCCTGCTACTACTGTCGGAGTTTTCATTAAAACATCCATTGTTTCACAAACTTTCAAAATATTTTCTTTTTCCACACTATTTTCTGCACTAATATTTTTACTATATTTTACTGGATATTCAAAAGGTTCAATTGTAGGCGGTGGAAGAACAGTTTTTATATAATTATGATATTCACTTTCTAATAAATTATTTTCATTTATATAATTTATAGCTTCCCCAAACCATTTTGCAGGTTTATAACCCAATTCTATCAAAGTTTTCCCTGTTATCATTATCTTATTTTTATGAATAAAAAATCATATATTCTTCTGTTAACTACCCATATTAAGCTTATATCATTAAAGCCAGTATGAATATGAAAACATCTAAACATATATTTAGATTTTTTAAACCAGTATAATTTAGGTGTTTTCATATCTAACTAATATAAATTATTTTCTAATGCAAACTTGTGAGCAATAAAAGCTTTTTCTACTGTAAAATTCTTTTCTTCTACAAGTTTTTTAACTTTTTTGTAATGATTCATACCTTCAGGTAGATCTTTTACTAATTTTTTTACTAATACTTGATTTTTAGTTTTCATTTATTTTATTTTAATAATTTATACCACTATGTCTAATTTTTCAAAAACATATATTTGAAATTGTTTAATAAAGTTTCTCCAATCTACTACTGTAAAATTTTTAGTAGATGTTATTCCTAAATGTTCTTTAAAAAGATTATGAAAATCATATCTTTCATTACCACTTGCTTGAACAGCTAAATCTAATTTAAAGAAATAAGCAGCTCTACATTCATTTGGAGTAGATTGTGTATTTTCAGGATTAATATCTACAATATAATTACCATCAAGAGTTTTAAGATAATTATTAATTTCTTTACCTCCTTGTATTCCTTTTCCTCTTACTGCTGTTAAAGCGAATTGCATATTTAAAACATTTATAATTTAATTTTAAAAGCCCATAATAACCAACCAATTTCTATGTAATAAAAACAATTCCAAAGTATTCCCAATTGTTTTTTAGCATCTTCTGTTAAAAGATTCTTCATTTTAATTATCCTTATAAAAGGGATTAAATTAAAAGCTGTTTTTCCTATAGTTTTCATATAATTGTTAAATTTGATTGTAAATGTAATTTTTCAATTGCTATTTCTATACCTTTTTGTTGGTATATTTTAAAAGTATCTAAACATAAAGATACTGAAGCATTAGTTAATTTACTGTTAATCAAGTCAATAAGTGAATATTCTTCTTTTTCATCTGATTCAGGTAATTTTAATTTAAAATTATTTGGAATATTGTATTGATTATAGAAGTAATTTTCAAGACTTTTCTTATGCTGTATAACAGCTTTTTTTAATATACTTTCAGCTTTATAGGCTTTTAAACTATCTGTTTTACTTTCTTCTCCATATATAACATTTAGTTTAATTGGTTCTAGATTATTCATTCTTTTTATTTTTATGTTTAATTACATTTCGTTTACAAGCCATTATTTCATCAAAAGCAACTGGATTGCTTGTATGAGGATGGAAATCTACAAAAGATATTCTATCCATCAAATAATTTTCTTCAATCCATTGAGCAACTTTCTTTCCTTGAGTATACCCTATTCCTAAGTCATTATCAAGACTAACCATCTCAACTCTATCTTTTTTAATAAGTCCTATAACCTCTTCTGCTGTTCTTGCTTGATAATCATAACCTTTAGGCATTTTTCTTTCATCATCAAGATATACTATTAATTTTTCCATTTTATTTTTGTTTAAATACCTTTTGTTTAAATACCCAATAACAGTAATCTATATAAGACAGCTTTTCTTCATTCATCCCTCTTTGCATATCATATATACTACGGTTTAATTTTGGTAATAAGTGTAATAAAACAAATTCAAACCAATGAATACTAACTGTTCCTTTTAATTTATATGACTTAACTTCACTTTTACTAAAAAGTCTATGTTTAAAAAATTCAGCATCATTAAAAAATTTTACATGGTTATTTTGTAAGATACTTATATGATTAAATCTTTTATCATTTTGATATAAATTAATACACATTTCTAAAAGCTTTTCTTTATTTTTTTGTGTAAGCGGAATTGATTGCATAATTTTAATTTTAAGTTAATAAGAGCTTGCTACTTGTTTAGAGTAGCAAGCATTATTTAGGGCACTGGTTTATCAGGGCCTCCACCAGACTATTTTGTTGAAAATAGACAAAACACTATAGCGGGACTAATAAGATTCAAACTCATAATTCTCTTTCAAGGATAGAAAGTGCATACATCACGTAACTAGACGCACCCGCCTGTTATCTATGCTGTAGTCCCATATAAAGAGATTAGTTACTGGTCCCCACTTTAGAAGTTACTGGTCCCCACTTATCTCTTTGTGATCCGGATTGGATTCAAACCAATGACCCCAAACTTAGAAGGTTTGTGCTCTATTCAACTGAGCTACCAGACCAATACTAATTATATAAATATTGTTATTATAAATAACAATATTAAAATTGCTATTATAAGTTTATCAACAACATTTATACCATTATCCTTAGTCATTAATTCATCATTAGATGCATAATTAATATACTGTTTAGTATTATAATTAAAAAAATATGTTTCATCTTCACCTCTTATAGCTAAAAGTGTATCAAAGTTATTGGTATTTTTTAATCTTATAACTGTTTCAGGTACAACCTTTTCTTTTGTGTTTTCACACGAAACCAATGATAATGATATTATTAGTATAAATATTAATTTTTTCATTTTTATTTTATTATTATAGTTGAAGAAACTTCCCCCTTATTTGTAATTCTTATATCATAAGTATGAATTGAATCAACACAAATATATCTAAAAGCATCTATTCTATATACATTAGAATAATATTTTTGTAACATTTGCATATCTTCAGATGGTGTTGTCCAATTACAGCTTGTAAGTATAATTACAGTTATTAGTAATATAATTATTTTTTTCATTTCAAATTTGTATTATAATTTTTAATTATCCAATCATTTGGAATACAAAATTTTCCTTGAGTAGATGGTAATAGGCAATTAATATAGTAGCCATCTATTAACCAATTCATTTTTATTTTAAGAGTTTTTAACTCTTTTTGAAATTGTTCTATATTAATCATTTTATTTTTTTAATGGAAATGTCCACATGGACCTTTTATTTTGTAGATTTTCTTGAATACTCTGAATGTTACAGTATCACCTTCTGATTTATTTTCATATCTAAAATCTACTTTCCAGTAAGTTGATGTTTTAGATAAAGATTTATCAAAAAATTGCTGAAAACGAAAAGTAGCATCATCTGTATCTTCCCAACTATACGTTGTGGTAACTTGTTCAATTTTATCTTCATCAAACTCATCTCCATCTTTTACCCATGTAGCATCAGGACTAATTTGCCCAATCTCTTTATCTTCTTTAAATAGGAGAAGTTTTTCATCCTTTTTCTTAACTATATATGTTTCCATGTTTGTCTATTTACGATTTCAGAAATACAATTTTGAGTAACTCCTAATTCTTTAGCAAGTTTACACTGGGAAATTTCTTTATCAGCTATCTTCTTTCTTATTTCTATAACCTGTTCTTTAGTAAGCTTACTTCTAGCTGATAACTCACCTTGATTAAATCTACCTTGTTGTACAGCATAATTAATATTCTCTTTCTGTGTACACCATTCTAGGTTATCAATGTGATTATTAGAGGGATTGTTGTCTTTATGATTTATATACCCCTTATTATCAGGATTTGATATAAAAGCGATAGCTACAAGTCTGTGAACACCTACTAGTTTTTGTTTACCAAAACCGCATAAATTTACATACTTATAGCCCTGATGAAGCTTTTGACTAAGGAGTTTTTCTACGACTTCTTGATAATCATAACCATTCCATTTCTTTCTCTTAAGAGACTTAATATTACCAAAATTGCTTACTTGGTACATGCTTTCATAACCTACTACATCTTTCCAGTTTTCCATATATCTATGTTTTTATACACAAATATAATGAAAAGATATGAGATTACCAAATGTTTTAGGGTATAATTTCTCCTATAGTTAGAAATTCTGCTTCTTTTTCTGTAAATTCTTGATTTTCAATGATTCCGGGAGTTAATATTTCTCCTATTACTTTAAAGCTGCCTTCCATTGGTTCAGAAGCATATCTCTCACAATCAATGAATTCATTAGCCCCAGCAAATCTAGGAGACTTATATCTATCACC
The DNA here is from genome assembly GCA_041730535.1 of Minisyncoccia bacterium. Classification (GTDB taxonomy): domain Bacteria; phylum Campylobacterota; class Campylobacteria; order Campylobacterales; family Arcobacteraceae; genus Aliarcobacter. Next base: position 657 of record JBGSBO010000027.1, on the reverse strand, counting down.
TACCTGTATATCTCTACTACAGAGGAATAGTTTGACTTTAGTCAAACCTTTTATTGGTTCAAAGTCTTTGTGTGCTTGTTTAATTACACCATCTGGACGTTGAAACCAATCATCTTTTTTTATCTCTCCTTCTATTGGAAGACGTTTAGCAAAGTATGGTTTCATAATATTTTAGATATATAAACCTCTATAAAAGAGGTTTGTTTTAAAAGATTGAGTTTCATTCTATTAGCCTTCTCTTCTGTTGAGCACTTTTGAAACTTATATATAGGTCTCCATTTGGGAGTAATTCTATCCCAAATTATCCAAGATACTAAGTACTTCATTGTATATTAGTTAAAGGGTAAGCTGATAATATTGATTCCTTATTTACAGAAGCTGCACTCCCAGCAAGACCACTATTCCAACCTTCAATCGCTTCTGCATTTTCAACAGCAGCTTTAAGAGCAGCTTCTACATGGAGTTTAGCAAATCTTTTAAGGTCTTCTATTTGGGCAGCTCTATTTCCGTGAGATAGAGACAACTCCCAAAATTCTTCTGCTGTTGGTATCTTACTCATTTCTTTTGTTTTATTAGTTCAACATATCCACATTCTCTATCGGGATATGTTCTCCAAAATCTTAAATTAAATTTAATTATTTGAATTAACTTTTTCAT
>JBGSBO010000026.1:0-24060 GCA_041730535.1 Minisyncoccia bacterium | reverse complement strand
AAATACAGAATTCAAAGTTCAAAAGTTTTAGAAGCACAATTTAAAGCAATTGATGGAAACCCACAAGTTCTTCCATTCTCAGAAGTTTACTCAGCTTTACAACAAGGTGTTGTTGATGGAACTGAAAATCCATTATCAAACTTTTATACAAAAAAATTCCACGAAGTTCAATCTAGTGTAACTTTAACTAGTCATGGTTACTTAGGTTATCTTGTAGTTATGAGTGAAAAATTCTGGAACAAACTTCCAAAAGATATTCAAGCAAATGTAACACAAGCTATGAAAGAAGCAACAGAACTTGAAAGAAAAGAATCTGCACTTGAAGATGCTAAAATCATGGAAGATTTAAGAAAATATGCGAAAGATACAAATAAGCTTCAAATTATTGAATTAACACCTGAACAAAAACAAAAATGGGAAAAAACAATGGCAGTTGTTTATCCAAAGTTTTATGATGTAATTGGTGAAGATTTAATCAAAAAAGCAATTGATACTAAATAATGAAGTTTAAATTATGAAAAAATTTTTTGAAATTATCGACTTAATAGTAGGTACAATCAACCAAACAATGGCTGTCGTAGGACTGTCACTTGGTGTATTACTTTCTTTTATTAATGTAATATTAAGATATGCATTTGACATGAGCCTTCCTTGGGCTGCTGAACTTACTAATTATCTTTTTATTTGGGCTGCGCTTTTTGGAGCGGCATATGGATTCAAACAAGGGGCACATATTTCGGTGAGTTTAGTTATTGAAAAATTCTCTCCTAATATCACAAAAGCCTTTTTAATCTTTGCTAATTTACTTTCAATTGCATATCTCGGATTAATCTCATATTTTGGATATGAATTGGTTCTTTTATTAAAAGATTTTGGAGAAATGAGTGTAGATTTAAATATTCCTTTATGGATTCCACATCTGGTTCTTCCTATTTCATTTGCACTGGCTGCTTATAGATGTGCGGAAAAATTAGTTGAAATTTATCAAACAGATTCAAAAGACATTAAATTATATAACGAACATGAAGCTGTGATAAACGAAATCAAATCACAAGGAGAAAAATAATATGGTTATTGCTACTTTATTTATTTTACTTTTCGCTCTTATGTTAGTGGGTGTGCCAGTTGCGGTTTCACTTGGTGCTACAACTTTAATAACTTCATTTCTTTTTACAGACATGGATTTAATGGGGATTTCATCTAAAATTTTTGATGGATTAAATAAGTATACGCTTATGGCTATTCCTATGTTTATTTTAGCTGGTGCTTTACTTTCAAGAGGTTCATCTGCAACAAGAATAATTAACTTTGCAAAAAGCCTAGTTGGACATCTTCCAGGTGGTCTTCCAATTGCTGCTATTTTAGCATCTATTATTTTTGCAGCAGTTAGTGGGAGCTCACCTGCAACCGTTGCTGCTATTGGTTCTGTTATGTATGGAGCAATTAAACAAGCTGGTTATAATGAACAATTCGCCATTGGTACAATTGCAACATCAGGAACATTAGGTATTTTAATTCCGCCTTCAATTGTATTTATTGTATTTGGGGTAACGGCTGATCAATCTATTGGAAGACTTTTCATGGCAGGTGTAATTCCTGGTCTTATGATTGGTCTTATGATGATGATTGCCACTTATTTCCTAGCTAAAAGAAGTGGATTTAAATCTACAAAAAGAGCTAGTTTTAAAGAGCAATATATTGCATTTAAAGATGCTTTTTGGGCTTTATTAATTATCGTAATTGTAATTGGTGGAATTTATGGAGGAATATTTACTCCAACAGAAGCTGGAGCATTCAGTGTTATGTATGCATTCTTTGTTTCATTTTTTATCTATAAAGATACAAAATACAAAGATTTATATAAAATTATTTTAGACTCAGCACAAACAAGTTCTATGATTTTCTTTATTATTGCTAATGCTATGTTATTTGCACACTTCTTAACAGATGAGCAAATTCCACAACATGTAACACAAATGATACTTGAAGCAAATGTAGGTCCTTTAATGTTCCTTTTAATTGTAAATATTTTACTTTTATTAATGGGACAATTTATGGAACCTAGTTCTGTGGTAATGATCACAGTACCACTTCTATTACCAATAGGAATGGCTTTAGGAATAGATCCAATTCACTTAGGTGTAATTATGGTTGTAAATATGGAAATAGGAATGTTAACCCCACCTGTCGGACTCAATTTATTTGTGGCCAGTGGAATAACAGGCCTTAGTTTAAAACAAGTTATTGTGGCATCTTTGCCAATGACAGGAATATTACTTATAGGATTATTAATAATAACCTATGTTCCTGAAATTTCTTTATGGTTACCACGATTAATGTATGGATAAAAAAAGTAAGAGTTTAACTCTTGCTTTTTTATAATTTTGATACACTTTCAAAAAAGGCAACTTATGACTACTTTACAATCTGAAATATTCTCTTTTATAATCATCGCTTTTGTAGTAATATTATTAGCATTTTTCACTCAAAAACTTCAGAATAAAAAACCTAAAGAATAATATTTTCAAAAATAATAGCATCTACTTTTATTTTAATTTTGTCATAATTTTCTTTATTTCTAATTGTCCAAGTTATTAAGTCTAAACTATTTTTTACACAAAAATCATAAACTGAACTATCTAATAATTTATAATCTAATGAGATAAAATCTGCTTTTGTTTTGTAGTATTTGTATAAAAAAAGTGTCTTATTATATTTTTCAAATTTATTTGGAATTGATTCAAATATCAATCCTCTTTTAAAATTTGGTTTATATTTTTTAAACCAAAACAATATCTCTTTATCAAAAGAGCATATTAGATATTTTCCTTTATAGTTTTCCAATAAATTAACAAGCTTATTTTCTAATATCCCAATATTTTTATGTTTTTTAATCTCAATAATTAATGTAATTTTTCCACTTACTAAATCTAAAACTTCTGTAAATAAAGGTATATGCTCATTTGTTTCATAAAGTTTTAGCTCCTTTAAAAAAGAGTAATTCATTTCTTCAATATTTTCTTTTACACCGCATAATCTATGTAAATTTTCATCATGAAAAACTACAATTTGATTATCTTTTGAAATTGTTATATCAAGTTCTATTGAGTAGTTCTTTTCAATTGCATTTTTAAAAGCTAATAGTGAATTTTCGGGAATCTCTTTATTAAAATGCAATCCTCTATGTGCAATATATTTATTTTCAAATAAATTCATCATGAACAATTTCATCGTTATTTTCTATATTTTTAGGAATTGATATTACAAATTTTGCACCTTGGTTTGTATTTCTAACTCTTAGTTTTCCTTTCATATTTTTATCAACAATAATTTTTGACATATAAAGCCCTATTCCTGTTCCTTTACTATGTTCTTTTGTCGTAAAATATGGTTCAAAAATCTTTCCTTTTGGTTCAACTAAAACACCTCCACCATTGTCTTCTATTGTTAAAATCACATGATTTTCTTCTTCATATGCTTTTATTTTTATGTGTGGATTTTTAATGTTTTTTTCTATTAAAACATCTTTTGCATTATTTATAATATTTAATAAAACTTGTTCATATTCATTTAAATATGTTTTTAAAACTATCTTTTTATCAATATCAAGTTCGAGCTTAATGTCATAATTTTTTAAAGTACTAGAAACAATATTTATTACAATATCAACAACAGCATATAAGAAAAATTCCTCTTTCTCTTTTTTTGGCATGAAAAAATTTCTAAAATCATCAATAGTATGAGACATAAACTCCAAAACTTTATCTGCTTCTTGAATCTTTTGATTCATAGTATTTTCATCTAATGCTTTAATACTTTGTTTAAATTTAATATACATAAGAATAGAAGATAACTCACTTAAAGGCTGTCTCCATTGGTGCGCTATATTTGATATCATTTCACCAAGAGCAATAAATTTAGATTTTTGAACTAATAATTGTTCTTTTTCTCTATTTTTCTCAATCTCTTTTTGTACTTTTATTTCCAAAGATTCATTTAATTCTTCCAACTCTTTAGCATTTGATTTAACTTTATTTTCATAATTTTTTAGAACTTCATCAATTTTTTGTGAAATTGCAATTGATATTAAAATTGCAATTGATAAAAACATAATAAACAAAACTACATTTTGAACAACTTGATTTTTGATTTTTACTTTTAAATCCCTATTTTTAACAGCTATTTCATTTTCAATGTCATCTGAGTAAACTCCAACAGCAATAATCCAATTCCATTTTTCATAATATTTAAAATATGAAAGTTTTTGTTTCACATCATCTTCATATGGTTTTTTATAAGCATATTTTGTAAAAGATTCATTATGAATTCTAATATCCCTTAAAAAATCTTCCCTAAACTTTTTTCCATTTGCATCTTCATAATTTGTTGATATTAAAGTTCCTACTAAATCAGGTCTATTTGGATTTACCACTAACTTTGCAAAATTATCTCCACCTTGCATATTTTTTACTTCATATACAAAAAAATAATTACTTTTATTTTCTTCAAATGTAATATTATTTAATAATCTAATAGCATCCATTTGTAATTCTTCATCACTCAAATTTGATTTTGCTATATTGTAATTTAAAATATCAATTACAGTATTTACATCTTTTTTTAATGTCTTTTTTTTATCTGAATAATACTCACTCTCAAATTTATCCATCTCCACATCAAAATTATCATATGTGTTATTTACATAAAAATAAGATATTGCAAATATCATAGATGTCATAATTATTATGAAGGTAAATATTATTATTTTTGATAGATTTTTTTCTGTAATTAAATTCAAATGGGCCTTTCTTAACCTTAATTTGCTATCATAACATAAATTTTCATAAGGATTCGAACTATAATGAAAAATGATTTTATAAATAAACTTAATGCATTTTCTGTTTTATATGTGGAAGATGAAGATGGTATTAGAAACAATATTGAGCAAATTTTACAGCATCTATTTAAAGAAACAAATAGTGCAAAAAATGCTAGTGAAGCTTATATGAAATATCTGGAATTTAATCCTGATTTGATAATCACAGATATTAAGATGGGAACTGAAACTGGTATTGATTTAATAAAAAAAATTAGAAAATCAGATTCAAAAACAAGAATAATAATAACCTCAGCACACACAGATTTAAACTATTTATTACAAGCAGCAGAGCTTTATTTAGTAAAATACATAGTAAAACCGATGACTCAAGATAAACTTATGGAAGCTTTAGAAGCTTTTGTAAATACATATGATGAAAATAAAATATATAATTTAGCATTAAATTGGATTTTTGATTATAAAGAAGCTATTGTTTCAAATGGAAATGAAGTATTTAATCTAACAAAAAAAGAAAATCTCTTTTTAAAATTACTTATTACAAAAAATAGACTTATAAGTTATGAAGAATTAGAAAATAATATTTGGGATGATGATTCTGTGATGACAGCAAATGCTATGAGATTATTTATCAAAAATTTTAGAAAAAAACTCCCAGAAAATTGCTTAAAAAATATTCAAGGAGTTGGATATAAACTAGTTAGAGATTAGTTTTATATCCTGTTTTTCTTCTTGCTTTTCATACTCTTTATTTGTATCTAATTTACTAATTTCATCAAGTTTTATAAAATAAGCATGTCCTAAATAAATAATATAATAAACAGCTGTAAAAAGTGTAGCAAATGGAATCATTGAAATAAAATATAAAAACAGTGTTCTTAATCTAAAACTATTCCCTTCTTTTTTATATATCTCTTTATACTCTTGTTTACTTAATATTGTAGAACTAACATCAAAGTTTAAAAGCTTATGAAAAAAGTAATAAAGTGGTAATGAAAATGCAATTACATTTAAAACTGGTACAAAATAAACAGGTATTAAAACAATAAATAAAATTATCATGACAATAGCACTTTTAGCCATTACCCATAAAGGTGATAATAAACTTCCATGTCCATGAAGTGTTAAATGAGAATAATATCTTTTATGTAAAATTCCTAAAATCATTGGAGTTAAAAAACCAATCACTATGATTGATAAAATAACCGAAGCTTGTAATACAATCACTGTTCCAATAGTATAAAGTAAAAATCCAGCTATCCACGATGTAAATGAATATTTAAATAAAAATACTACAAAATATGTAGCCCAAACAAAATAAAAAGGTGCGTTTTCATCAATTATTACTTCTTCTCCATTTTGTGAAGCTGCCGCTATTTCTTGAAGTGAACTAATCCCAAAATCCGCAGCTGCAAAAAATAGCATATATAATATAACCATCGTTACAATCAATGGAATTAATGCAATTTTTAACATTGAACTTGTAAAAAAATCTTTTATACTTTTTAATATAATTTCTATTTCATTCATATTTTAATTTTCCTTTTTATCAAACCTTGTTCTGTATTCACATTTCTGACAAAGTTCTTCTACAACTTCATTTCTTCTAAAACCATTTTGAATAGCTTTAACTCTATTTGAATTTAAGATATCACTTATTTGTGTATTATTTGTATTACCAAGATTTATACAAGCATTTTGATCCAAACAACAAGGAACAACATCTCCACTTGTAAGTATTCCAAAATGAGAATCTAAACCATAACAAAAACCTTTTGTAGAAACTACTTCATTTTGTAAACTTGGCCAATTAAAATACTCATCAAAATTAAAAAATATTTTTCTATCTATTCTTATATTTTTTGGTCGCTCTTTATAAACTTCTTCTATATTTATACTTGTATTAAAAGTTTCATTTATTTTGTCAAATACTTTTGTATTAAACTCTTTCGCACTTTTTTCTTCATCTAAATTCCAAATTCTAAAATTTATAAAATATTCATGTTTTTGTTCTTGTGCAAACTTTACAAAATCTAAAATTGGATTTAGATATTCATCAAGTGTTTTTTTATGAGAATTTGCATTATATGAATTTATTGAGAAATTTATTTGTTTTATAGTTGGATTCATTAAAGCTGCATAATGTTTTTTATTTATATTATTTGCAGTTGTTGTAATATTTACTTTTAGTTCATGTTTTAAACTAATATTCAAATACTCATGTAAATTTGATAAAACGAGTGGGTCACCAACTATATGATAAGCTAACTCTTTTGTGTATGGTTTTAATTGAGCATTTATATCATCAAATTTTTCTAAACTCATTGTTCCATTTGGAAGAATTTTTGGAGGACAAAATGTACATTTTAAATTACAAATATTTGTTATTTCTATATGTACTTTTTTAAATTTTTTTATAATATTTCCTTTTAAATTTTTCAAAATTGTATCTAATAGTTCATAAAAACTAATCTTAGGCTAACACTACTTTAATTATAATCCCAAGACTAATTAAAAAGGCGAAAATATGGAAATGATTCTAAATGAAAATGATTTAGTAGTTGGTGCTAGATTTGAAGATGGAACTATTCAAGATTATATTGATGAAAACAAAACTTATGGTTTAATAAGAATTGAAGATTCAACAGCAAACTGGTTTTTATTTAACAAAGATGAAAGTGAAGATGATTTACAAAAACTATACAAACTAATATTAAAAGAAGAGCATTTTATTCAAGATGATTTTGGAGAAGAAATTGTAATTTTTAATAAAACAGGAGATAAATTATTTGAAGATTTTATCAAAAAAGTTGATGAATATTTAGGTGATGAATTAGGAAGTTTTATCTAATATCTATAAATAACTTAGTATAAATCTTATCAAAATTCTGAATAGGAGAAGGGTTAAAATCCTCTTCTTTTTCTTTGCTCCAATATAAATACTTATTTCTAAATTTATTATTATTTATTAAAAAAGAGACTTTAAATGCTGTTGCAATTACTGTGTTTGTTTGTTTATCTAAAAACTTAAATTCATATTCTCCAATATTTTTCTCAAAAAAACTCTCTTTTAAACTTTTAGAAATTACAAATCTAGCTTCTTCATTATCATTAGAAATTAAAAAATCATTATATTTATAAGCATTTAAATAAATTCTTTGAGTACTATAAATATATTTATTAAATTTATATGCATAAGTTGAAATATCTATAAATTTATCCACATAGTTTTCATGAATACTAGCTATTTCATCTTTTTCAAGTGAACTTAGATTTGTTGAATACTTCAAAGGATAAACATAAACCCCAACCATTGATAAGCTTTCGATTTTTTCATCTTTATTTTTAGAAGGATACTTATATATTTTTGAATCCATTTGAGTTAATTCATAGTAGTTTTTTATTGCAAATTTTAGAAATAAATCATAATAGCTAATGCTTAATAATGAAATTAATAAAACAAAAAATATAACAGAACTTCTTAATATTTTTGAAATTACAAAACTCACAAAAAAGCAAAATGATATAAATGACAAATTTGCTGGTATAAATAAAAAACTATCTGGAATTACAAACTCAAAAGATGGCATGAGAAAATCTATTTAAGCAAATATGGCAAATCTCTTTTTAGAGATTCTAATAAATCTTCATTTAAAAAGAATTTTGCATAATTTTCTTCTTTACCATTACAATAAGCACAAACATATCTATTTCTCTTTATTAATTCAATTGCTTGTTCTAAAGCACTTTGTAAACTCTCATTACTCATATAATATTCATACATAGAAAGTAAAGAGTTATTATCAATATTTTCTTTTACAAAAACAACATTTTCATCCATAAACTCTATTACATTTTCTTCATTTGATTTTATATTTAAAAAAGATTCAGTTACATCATCAAATCTCATATCAAATTTTGCACCTACTAATAATAATTCTTGCAAATTTTTCAAATCATTTTTTTGAAAATAATATTGTAATAATAAATTTAAATAATGTTTTTTAATGTCTGTATCATAATTTTCTATAAAATCTAAAACTTCTTTGGCATTATTTATAATATTTGTTTGTATCAAGTTATCGTGAATTATAGCAATTTCACCTATTATCTCATGTAATCTATCGCTCATTAAAGAGTCCTTATAATTTATTTTTTAAATTATATCTAATATTATATTTTATGATAATTTGATTTATAATGATATAATCAAAATTAAATAATTATAAAAGATATTCATGAAAAACTCATTAAAAATAATATTTTTACTTGTTATACTTTTTTATAACAATCTCTTTGCTATTGATAAACCAAAAGAAAATAACTTAGAAAAAACAATACTTCAATTAGAATGGAAACACCAATTTGAATTTGCTGGATTTTATACAGCAATAGAGAAAGGATATTATAAAGATATTGGTATTGACCTTGAAATAAAAGAGTTTGAAGAAAGTATTAATATAAGTGAAGATGTAATAAATGGCAAAGCTACATATGGGATATCCTCATCTGCTTTGATTTTAGAAAGACTAAAAAATAAACCTGTAGTTTTAATAGCTTCATATTTTAAACAAAATGCCCTTATCCTTGTTACAAAACCTCATATTAAAACACCTGCTGATTTAAAAAATAAAAAAATCATGGCCCTAGATTGGGAAATGGAGCATACAAGTTTAGGTGTAATGCTAAAAGACTATGACATAAAAAAAAATGATTATGCATTATTAAAACATGATTTCAAAATAGACTCATTTGTAAATGGCGATGTTGATGCCATGAGTATTTTTATAACTTCACAACCTTTTGAACTTGATAAACTAGGAATAAACTACAATATATTAAATCCTGCAAATTTTGGTATTTACTCTTATGATGTGGAGTTATTTACAAGTGAAAAAGTTATAAATAATGATGTAGAAAAAGTAAATAAATTTGTCGAGGCTACAAATAAAGGATGGGAGTATGCCTTTGCAAATAAAAATGAAATTATTGATTTAATTTATAATAAATATTCACAAAGAAAAACCAAAGAAGCATTATTATACGAAGCAAATAAAACAGAAGAAATATTTAAAATAAATGTTTTTAAAATTGGTGCAATTACACCTGAGCTTGTTAAATTAAATGCAGATATGTATTCAAACTTAGGATTAGTAGATAAAAACTATAATTTTAATGACATATTAAATGATTATTTCATAACAAATAAAAAAGCATTAAATATAAATTTCACAGATGAAGAAAAAAACTTTCTAAAACAAAATCCAAAAATAAAAGTACACAACGAATCAAATTGGCCACCATTTAATTATTCATTAAACAATTCACCACTTGGATTTTCAATAGATTATATGAATCTTCTAGCATCAAAAGCTGGATTATCTATTGAATATATATCAAATTTTACATGGGATGAATTTTTAGAGAAAATCAAAAAAAATGAAATTGATGTAATGTTAAATATTGCAAAAACAGAAAACAGAGAAAAATATTTAGCATTTACAAGTTCTTATGCAAAAAACATAGATACAATTTTTGTAAAAAAAGATGTTAATAATCTAAAAAGTTTAAGTGATTTTAATGGTAAAACACTAGCCATAATAAAAGGTTTTTATGAAGAAGAACTTCTAAAAAAACATTATCCTCAAATCAAATTTTTATTAGTTAATGACACTTTAGAGGGATTAAAAAAAGTAGTTTCAATGAAGCTGATGGAGCATTTGATAATTTAGCAGTTGGTAATTATTTTATGGAAAATAACTATATATCAAATCTAAAACCAGCTTTTGAGATTCAAGACCCAAGATTTAGTCTTAATATGCATTTAGCAGTTAATAAAAACAATATAATTTTAAGAAATATATTAGAAAAAGCCAAGAATGAAATATCTCAAGAGGAATTATTAGTATTAAATAGAAAATGGATAAATACAAAAGAAACTAAAATACAAACTAAAAATACTATTAACTTAACAAAAGAGGAAGAGTTATATTTAAGTAATAGAGAAATTATTACAATGTGTGTAGATTCAAATTGGGAGCCCTTTGAAAAAATAAATAAACAAGGAAATCATGTTGGAATAGCAGCTGATATAATAAGATTAATCACTGATAGATTAAATATTCAAATAAAACTTATTCCAACTAAAAGTTGGGAAGAAAGCTTAGCTTTATCAAAAAATAAAGAATGTGATATTTTAAGTTTTTTAAATGAAACACCAAAAAGAAAAGAGTGGTTAGATTTTACAAATACGCTTTTTACTGATGAAAATGTGATTATTGGAAGAAGTGAAAATCCTTTGATAAAAGACTTATCAAAAATCAAAGCATCAATAGCAATTCCTAAAGGAACAGCTATGTATGAAAAAATTCAAAGTGATTTCCCTAATTTAGTAATAATTCCTGTTAATTCAGAAGAAGAAGCCTTTAAATATGTAGAACAAAAAAAAGCTGATTTAACAATACGTTCCCTTATTGTTGCAGCTTTTACAATTAAAAAAAATGGATTTTTCAATCTAAAAATACTAAATAAACCAGAGGATTATGGCAATATCTTAAAAATGGGTATTCAAAAAGATGATTTACTATTAAAAGAGATTTTAAATAAAGGAATACAAACTATTACCCAAGAAGAAAGAAATAATATTGTAAATAAATGGGTTGCAATAAAATATGAAAAAGGAATTGATTATACTTACTTATGGATATCATTTACAATTATTTTTATTTTAATAATATTTTTTCTGTATAGACAATATCTTTTAAAACATACAAATGATCATTTAAAATCTGAAGTAAAAAAAAGAACACTACAAGTAGAAAAATCAAATCTTATATTAGAGCAAAAAAGAAATGAACTACATGAATTAAATCAAAATCTTCAGATAAAAATAAAAGATGAAATTGAAAAAAATATAATAATTCAAGAAAAGCTATTTAAATCAGACAAAATGGCTTCAATGGGAGAAATGATAAGTAATATCGCACATCAATGGAGACAACCTTTATCTGTAATTTCTACTATTGCCACAGGAATTAAACTCCAAAAAGAAATTAATTTATTAAATAATGATGAGTTAGTTGGAAATATGGAATTAATAAATAAAAATGCCCAATATCTATCAAAAACAATAGATGATTTTAGAAATTTTATTAAAGGGGATAGAAATATACAAGACTATAATCTCACAGATACGATAATAAATTTTACTCATATTGTTGAATCTTCAATAAAAAATCATAATATAAAAGTAATTTTAGATTTAAATGATGAAATTCAAATAGAGGGTAACTCAAATGAATTAATTCAATGTTTAATAAATTTATTTAATAACTCAAAAGATGCCTTAGTAGAAACTAAACAAAATGAGCCTTTAATACTTATTACTACTCAAATAGAAGAAAATTCAATATTAATAAAAATGAAAGATAATGCAGAAGGAATTCCTGAGGATATATTGCCTAAAATATACGAACCGTACTTTACTACAAAACATCAATCACAAGGAACAGGACTTGGCCTTCATATGACGTATAGACTTATAACAGAAGCTATGAATGGTAAGATTGAAACAACTAATGTAGAGTTTAAATATGAAAATAAACTATATAAAGGAGTGGAGTTTAAAATCATTCTTGATATGTGATTTTAACTTCATATCCTAATTGTAAACTTAGCACCTCGATATAAAATATTTTTATACATATAATCTTCATTACAAACACTTAAGGTACCATTTAAATGATTTTTTATAATATTTTGACACATATATAAGCCTATTCCAGTTCCTTGGGATTGATGTTTTGTAGTAAAATATGGTTCAAAAATTCTATCAATAATTTCTTCATTTATTCCTTTTGCATTATCTTTTATTTCAATAATAATCTCTTTATTTTCCATATATGCATTTATAAAAATTAATCTTTTTTCACCTTCTAATTTAAGCAAAATATCTTTTGAATTATTTAATATATTTAAAAAAACTTGTATTAATTCATTTTCTAATGAAACAATAGATATATCTTCTATATTTTTTATTATTTCAATATCTTTAGCTACAAATTGGGAACTTACAATACTTAATGCTTTATCTATTACATTAGAAATCAAGAACTCTTTTTCTTTATTATTTTTAGGATCAAAAAAACCTCTAAAATCATCAATCGTTTGAGAAAGGTATTGTGCAGAATTATTAATTAAATCCATTGCATAATTAAAATCATCATCAGTTAAACAATCTAATTCTTTTTGTAATTTCATACCTGTTGCAGCAGTTGAAATTGAAGATAAAGGTTGTCTCCATTGGTGAGCAACATTTCCTAACATTTCTCCCATTGCTGCCATTTTTGATTGTTGAAAAAATATTTTATCTTTTTCTTCTTTTTCCAAAGCAATAAGTTTACGATGGGTAATATCTTGTTTTATTGCAATAAAATTAACTATTTCACCCTTTTCATCAAGAACAGGAGTAATTATTAATTCTTCATCATATAAACTACCATCTTTCTTTTTATTGATAAGTTCACCTCTCCAAGGTTTTTTATCTAAAATAGTCTTCCACATCTGTGAATAAAATTCTTTTGTTTGTTTCCTTGAAGAGATAAATTCCTTAGGATTTTTTCCGATAATTTCACTTATTTTAAATCCAGTTAATTTCTCAAAAGCTGGATTAGCCCATTCTACATAAGCATCTTTGTTGGTTATTACTATGCAATTTATACTAGATTCCAAAGCTTTAATTAAAAGATTACTTTTATCTTCAAGTTTTTTTTGAACACTTATATCAGAAAAAGAACTAACTATTTCAAGATCATTTTTTACACTTAAAACTAATTTACTATTTAAAGCAACTGGGATATTTTTACCCTCAGAATTTAAAAAATATTCTTTATTTGAAATAAAAGATTTATTTTGCATTACCCCACAAAAAATAGGACAATCTGCTTGTTTCATATTATTATTAAGATAATGTGAATGGAAAAGATTATGAGCATTTTTTCCTAAAATCTCATCCTCTTTATATCCTAAAATTTTACAAGCACTTGGATTAATATAATTGATTTTAGCGTTTGAATCCATAACATATAAACCCTCACCTAAACTATCAGTTATAGATTTAAACCATTTTCTCTCATTATCTAATATTATTGTTTTTCTTTGTATTATTAATATCATTAAAATAAGAATTATCGTTCCTAAGATTATTAAAAAATATGCATATAATTCCAGTGTCATCATAATTGGTATATTTATACTTTTTTGATAAGCAATTAAATAACCTTCAACTTTTTCAGAAACACCCAGCATGGGAATGAGTGTAACATCATAATAAATATTATCAAGTTTTACAAAAACACCATACTTTTCACCTTTATTCATTACCTTTCTTAATTTTTTATTATTATGTAATTTTTCATTGATTTTTTTTGTAATATCACTAAGCTCTTTTGGTGAATCAGGTAAAAAAGAATTTATATCTTCTGTAACAAAATCTGAATTAAGTACCGAGTCATGGTATAAAAATTTCTGACTTTCAAATAATTTACTAAATACAACATCTTTATTTAAAATAAAAGAATATTCTCTTCTTTTCTCTAAATCTGAAATAGATTCAATCATCATTTTAGTTGAAATACTAAGCTCAACACTTCCAAGATGTTCATTTCCTAAATTTATAGGAAAAACATTTCTAAAGCCCGACATAACTCTTCCTGTTTCAAAATTTGTTACAATCTTATTTTCATCATTAGCAACTCTAATTGTTTCTCTTATTTTAGATAAGTCATCCCCATATTTATTAGGATTATGAAATCTTATGTAACTTTCGTTATTCTTTGTAGTAAAATGCAGTTGCCTTATTCCCTCAACTTTTAATCTTAAATATAAAGGATATAATTCTTTATACAATAAACCTTTGTATAATCTTTTTGTGTCCCCTGTTGAATTAATTCCTTTTTCAAAAAGTGAAACTACTAATTGATCATTAATTGATTCATTAAAAATGTATCTTGATAATAAACGATATTTATCAATACTTGAATGGTACGCAATATCAAGTGTTAATATATTTTCATTAAAATATTCTCTTTCTTTACTTTTTTTATGATAATTTATAAAAGCTAGTGCAAAAATTCCTGCAAGGAAAATGAGAATTATGAAAAAATTATAAATATTATTAATTCTAAATTTCATTAAAAATTACTTTCATGTGATATATTTGTTGATTTTATAATTTTACGAAGATAATCATAATCTGAATTATTTGCTTCTTTTGCTCCAAACTTCATACTTTTATGCCAAGTAGATAATTCTTTTTCTTCAATTAATATCATATTATTTTTAATATTTGTAAGCATATCATTATCCAAAGTTTTTGAATTACCTACTAACATAAAACTAGGAATTGATTTAGAACGTACAAGCTCTTTTAATCCTAAATGGCTGTATTCCTCTGCAATATCAGTTCTTAAACCACCGTATTTAAACTCACCTCTAATTACACTTAATGCAACAGTATCGTGTCTATTTACATATCTATATTTATTTTTTTCAATATTTGTATTTGAACTATTTAATACATCATTTACAAATAAATATCCACAAGTAGAAAGAGGCTGAGTTAATGCGATTTTTGTATCAATGATATTTTCAAGAGAATTTTTAGTAGAAATAAAACTAACAAAAGAACAAGTATAAGAAACTTCTTGCTTTTCATTTTTAAAATTAACCAAAGGTATTGCATAAGAATATCTTTCTTCTAAAGACAAATATGGCAATGGTCCTAAATATGCAATATCAATTTTTCCACTTATAAATTTCTCTAATAAAGTATCATAATCACTATTGTAATCCATTTTAATTTTAACATTCAATTTTTTCTCTAAATATTGAATTACTGGTAAAAATTGAGTATGCATATCTCCAATATCTTTTATTGGTAAAGGAGCGAAGATTAAAGTTCGACTATCACTTAAAAGATATAAAGGCAGAAAAATTAATAAATAGATAAATTTGATCATAACTCTCTCTTAATTTTATATTATATTATTCTAGCATTTTATTTAAAAAACAATAAGCATATATCTATTTTTTACTTTAAGACTTAACAAAATATGAATATATAATGGAATATTTATGTTTTATGCGGTTGGGAAAAAAGATTGCTCTCATAATTTTATAATTCATAAGCAAAAAACACTGAATCTAAAATAAAGTCAAAAAAAAGCTTCCAGCTAAAAGAACTTATTAAAGTTCAAATAGCTAAAAGCTTGTTGTTGGTTGCGGAATCAGGATTTGAACCTGAGACCTTCGGGTTATGAGCCCGACGAGCTACCGTGCTGCTCTATTCCGCGATTATAATAAAATTAACAGTATCAAGTATTAACTAGATTTTATAGTGTATAAGTTTTGTGGTGGATGGGGTAGAAGGATTCGAACCTTCGAATAACGGTACCAAAAACCGTTGCCTTACCACTTGGCGATACCCCAAGAATAAAGTTTGAAAATGGAGCTGGTGAAGAGAGTCGAACTCCCGACCTGCTGATTACAAATCAGCTGCTCTACCAACTGAGCTACACCAGCGCCGTATTTCTTTAAGAAATGGTGTCAAGAGAGGGACTCGAACCCTCGACCTCCGGCTTATGAGACCAGCGCTCTAACCAGCTGAGCTACCTTGACTTTTCAAAATTGGTTGCGGAAATAGGATTTGAACCTATGACCTTCGGGTTATGAGCCCGACGAGCTACCGTGCTGCTCTATTCCGCGGTATAAACAAAATAACATTAATCTCGAAAGATTCTAGTGGAGCGGGAGACGAGACTCGAACTCGCGACAGTCTGCTTGGAAGGCAGAAGCTCTAGCCAACTGAGCTACTCCCGCATCACTTTGTAGTAAAATAATAAAAACTAAACAGCATTACCAAATCTGTTTAATAGTGGAGCGGGAGACGAGACTCGAACTCGCGACAGTCTGCTTGGAAGGCAGAAGCTCTAGCCAACTGAGCTACTCCCGCATAAAAATGTACTAAAATACATTTTTAAATCACAAAAAGTGAAAACTATTTAATTAAAAATAGTGGTGGGTTATGAAGGACTCGAACCTTCGACCACTCGGTTATGAGCCGAGTGCTCTAACCAGCTGAGCTAATAACCCAATGGCGGACAGTGAGGGATTTGAACCCTCGGTGCCGTTACCAGCACGTCTCCTTAGCAGGGAGGTGGTTTAAGCCAGCTCACCCAACTGTCCGCAGTTTCCGTAATTTTACTTTCATAAAATCAGGATGGAAATTATAATACTACATCACTTAAAACATACTTAAAAGAGAAAGAGAAAATTAAATATTCTTTAATATCTCTTCAACTACATTTTTTGGATTAGTAGATTTGTATATTGGTCTTCCAACTACTATAAAATCTACAAGGTTTTCTTTAGCAAATGGAATATCAGCTACTCTTTTTTGATCGCCACTATCTTCTCCAAAAGGTCGAATACCAGGGCAAAGAGTAATAAACTCAGTAGAGGTGTTATTTTTAATATCTAAACTCTCATAAGCAGAGCATACAACGCCATCAACACCTGAATTATATGTATCAATTGCAAATTGTGTTGCTTTTGTATTTATATCTTCATTGTAAATAGCTTTAAAACTATCATTATCAAAAGATGTAAGGGCAGTTACAGCTAAAACTAATGGCTTATTAGGAATATCTTTAATTCTATTCATAACTTCACTCATTGCTATAGTTCCTGAGCTTGCATGAACATTAAACATATCTACAAAGCCAAAGTTTGCTATTTCAAAAGCTGCATCTGCCATTGTATTTGGAATATCGTAAAGTTTTAAATCTAAAAATATTTTAAAATTTGGATTAATAGCTTTTAACTCTTCTAAAAAAGCTTTCCCATCTCTAATATATGTTCTAAATCCTATTTTTAACCAAATATCAAAACCTTTTATTTCTTTCACTAATGCTAAATTTTCTTCAGCCGTTGGTAAATCTAAAGAGACACATAATTTCATAGCATTACTCATAATTTAAGCCTTTACAATCTTATCAAGTAAGCCATTTACAAATTTTGGAGCACCATCACTAGCTAATCTTTTTGATAATTCAATTGCTTCATTTATAACAATAGCTTTTTGTAAATTTTCAAATAAAATCTCATAAACAGCAAGTCTTAAAATTGATTTTTCAACAGAACCTATATCTTCTAAAGTTCCTTGATTTAAATGTGCTTTAATTTCATTATCAATAGCTTCAATATTTTCAACCGTTCCATTAAAAATCTTTAAAGCAAACTCTTTTTGTTGATTTCTAATCTTTTTATCTTCTAAAATTTCATCTACAAACTTTACAATTCCTTCGTTACCTAAATCATAAGCGTATAATAAACCTATTACAGACTCTCTAGCTTGTGTTCTAGTTGCCAAATTATTTCCCCATTTCGCTATATAAATCTAGCATTTCTATTATTGTAACCATTGCTTCTGCACCTTTGTTTCCTGCTTTTGAACCAGCTCTTTCAATTGCTTGTTCAATCGTATCAGTTGTTAGAACGCCATTTGATACAGGAACTCCGTGTTTGATTCCAACTGTTGCAATCCCTTTTGTAGCTTCTGCTGAAATATAATCAAAATGAGGAGTTGCACCACGAATAACAGCACCAACACAACAAATTGCATCATATTTCCCACTTGATAATGCTTTCTCTAAAGCAAAAGGAATTTCAAAAGCACCTGGAACTAATATCAAATCTAAATTATCATCATTTCCACCATGTCTTTTGAAAGCATCACGTGCCCCTTCAACTAATCTATCAGTTATAATATGATTAAATCTTCCGTTAATAATAGCAATTTTTTCACTACCATTTAATCTTAAATTACCTTCAATAATTTTCATTTATTTCTCCAAAAATATGTGTATAAGGATTAATTATATCCTAAAGCGTCTTGTATTGCAAAAATGTCGCTAACTGTTTTATATAAATCTTCGATTCTAAGCATATTTGGTCCATCACTAAGAGCTATACTTGGGTCAATATGTGTTTCAAAGAAGAATCCATCAACACCAACAGCAGCTGCTGCTTTTGCCATATATGGAACAAATGATGAATTTCCACCTGTTGTTCCACCAGTACTTGGGATTTGAACTGAGTGTGTTGCATCAAAGATTACAGGTGCATATTGTTTCAACAGAAGTAAATTTCTCATATCAACGACTAAAGCACCATATCCAAATGTATTTCCTCTTTCACAAAGCCAAACTCCAGCTTTTTCAGAATTTTCATAATTTACTTCAAAAATTCCTCTTGTATTTAGAATTTTTTCAACTGGATGTTTCATAGCATCTGCTGCTAAGAATTGTCCTTTTTTGATATTTATAATTGCGGGAGTTTTTGCAGCTGCAACTAATAAATCAGTTTGTCTACATAAAAACGCAGGGATTTGTAAAATATCAATTACTTCACCAGCAGGTGCTGCTTGGTATGATTCATGAATATCAGTTACAACTCTATATCCAAATTGTTCTTTTATTTCTTGAAATATTTTTAATCCCTCTTCAAGCCCTGGACCTCTAAATGAAGTTATGCTTGTTCTATTTGCTTTATCAAATGAAGCTTTAAAATAAAAATCAACTCTTCTATCTTCGCTTAATGGTTTTAATTTTTCAGCTATTCTCATTACTGTGTCTCTATCTTCTAGTACACATGGTCCTGTTAATATTTTCATTTATTTCCTTTAAAAATTGTTTGTTTTTCTTTGCCCGTTAAAGCGTAATAAAATTCGTAAATATTTTGGCAAATATATTCTATATCATTTTTCGCATGACTATCACATGCGAGTAAAATTTTATCACCTATTTTTATATCATTTTCCCATGATGGGGTCAATATTATATCATTTTCTCGTTGAAGTAACAAAGGAACAACATTATTTTTTTGTTCTTTATTATGTAAAGAAATTGCTAATAAACTAAATAGTAAAGTCTTCTTTGATAATAAATGATTATAAATTTGAGGTGTTAAAGCTTCATTTATTTCCAATTCAATTAAAAGTGGTTGAGCATCTATCTCTTTTACTAGTCTTAATACCAATTTTGAAGCCCAGTCATTATCTTTTTTGATTATTGTTTTTAGAAATTTATCACTTAAAGGATTAACTAAAGCATTAGTAATTTTATTTACTAAGATTTTTGAAGGCGTAAAAATGTGATTAATATTTGCATTTCTAAATAAAAAATCTTCGGTGATTTCATTTTCTCTAACTATAGTTACAATATCTGGATTTAATTTTTTTGCAGTTGCTAAGATAGATAAATTAGTTGTATCATCATCAGTTACAGCTACTATTGAAACGGCGTCTTTAATACCAATAGTTATTAGCAATTCTTTGTCATCCGCATTTCCAAAAATAAGATGAGACATTTCATTTTCAGTAAATTCCACATCTTTATTTTTATTAATTTCTACAAGTTTTACATCAATATTATTATCCTTTAGTTTTTCGAAAATTTTTTTTCCCATTCTTCCATATCCACAAATAATATAAAGTCCTTTTGGGAAAATTGGTAAAGTTGCATTTAAATCGTCAATTCCATATAACCATTTTTCTAGTTTAAATAAATTTGGAGCAGAAAGTGCCATATTTATTTCTGATGAAATGATTGAAAATGGATTTACAACAATCTCAGCATCTAAATCTTTTAAATTTTCAGTGTGATTTGAAGTCGTTGATTTAACTGCAACTTTTATGTTTTTATTTAAACTTTTTGCAATTAAAGTAATTTTTAAATTTAAAGCATCATCTTCAAATAATGAAACAATAGCTTTACAATTTCTTTTTTTTAAACCAGCAGCTTCCAAAACTTTTACTGAATAATTTTCACTATATAAAACAGGAACAGTTGGTGTGAAATTTTCTAAAATTAAATTGTTAATTTTTATTTTATCTTTTTCAATTACAACAGTTCTTAATCCCTGTTCTAAGGCTTTTATAATGATTTTTCTAGTAATTTGATTATAACCTAAAACAACAATAAATTTTTCATTTAAGTTTTTTATTTGTCTTAAAAATTTACTTTTTTCTATCTCTTGTAAAAATAACTTATCTTGAAATAAAGACATCAAAGAACCAATACTATAAAACCATCCAAGAACTGTTAGATAAATTGAGAAAGTAACCCAAATTCTTTGAGGATAATTAAATGCATATGGAGTCTCTCCAAAACCAATAGTGGTAGCGGTATATGAAATAAAATAAAAAGCATCGAAAATAGTCATATAATAAGGATTACCATCACCATCAATCCCTTCTATAGAAATTAAACCGCAAATTGCGATTGTATATGTTATTAATATTACTAAAAATGGTTTTCTCATTTTTTGTAATATTATAAATAAAGAATTATTTCTCAATATATTTACCTATTTATCGTTTTGATTTTAATGTATCACCAACATATAAGGCAACAGAAGTAAAGTTTGCTAACAAAGCACCGCCTGAAAGAGACACAACAACACCAATAACTTCAGAATTAATGCTATATGAATAAGCAGCTATTGTCCATACTAATGCTGCTGCTATTAGTTGAATATCAGCTACAAGGGAAGTAGCTAATAAAACAGAACCTAATTGTGTTTTGTCTCCCAATTTTAATATTGTTGCTATTAAATTTATAACAATTGCTGCAAATAATTCAAATTTACTGTGGCTTTCTATTGAATGCATATCACCGTAAAAAAAACCAAAGTTTAAAGTCATTGCTAAAATAATAAAAAATCCTGATATAACCTTATCTAAATTCATAATACTCGTCCTCCTAAATCTTTTCCTAAATCAAGTTTTCTTTTAAATACTTCATCAATATTATCATGAACCCTTGAGTCTCTATCTAAAAATAATAATCTATGTTTATTCAACTGATTAATATTTTTAAGTCCCATAATTGCCAATAAACCTTTTACATTTTTTAAAAGATTTTTATGATAGTTTGCCACATAAGTAGCATGTCTAAACACAAAATATTTTCTTCTTTTACTCTTATTTTGAGTAGCAAGGCCAACAGGACAATCACGACCTGTGGTACCTGAGCAATAACGAGCTCTAATACATCCAGCACTCATCATAAATCCACGAGCTATTTGTAAGAAATCGGCTCCTAAACTCATAATAATAACAATATCGTCAGGAGTTAAAATCTTACCACTTGCAACTAGCCTTACTTTATCTCTTACTCCATAATCACTTAGTACTTTATTTACTAAATAAACAGAATCTCTAACATTAAGTCCTACTCTTTCCATCATTTCAAGAGGAGCTGTTGCACTTCCACCACTTCCCGCATCAACTGTAATATAATCAGGATAAGCATCAATTCCAGCATCAACCCTTTTTTTTATCTCTTTTGCATATGGTTCTATATTTTCAATATCTGAAATTACTATTTTTATGCCAACTGGTTTTCCTGATAATTCTTGTAGTTTTCCTATGAAATCAAATAATTCTTCTATACTATTTGCATAAGGAAATCTATTAGGAGAGAAAACATCTTTATAGGCTTCAACATTTCTATAATATGCAATTGCAGGAGTTACTTTATGCCCTGTTAATTTTCCACCTGTTTGTTTTGCACCTTGAGCCATTTTAATTTCAGTCATTTGACAAAAACTCATAACTTTTTGATATCTATCTGGATCAAAATTTCCTTCTTTATCCCTAGCACCATAAAGTCCTGAACTAATTTGAAATACAATATCTGGCATATCAGAGGGAACTTCTTTTGGGAACTTCTCCAAAGGAGCATCCCAATTTGGTCTATAAAAAACTTTGCTATTCATATCCAAAATATAAGTTTCAGCTTCTGGATCATTTTTAAAAACTAGTTTTCTATATACATCAGCAGCAGTTGCACCATTAAAGAAAAATTTTACAAAATGTTTAATTTTTTTATTAAAAGGTGTGCTATCTACTATTTTCATATACGAAGGGTCATAATTTGTATGAGTTACAAAAAAGTTTGATGTAACACCACCTTCTCCTGAATTTATAGGGAATTTTCCAATAAATGAACCTTGAACAAAAGCTCTTGTTCCCTCAGGTGAAATAGAACCATCACTCATAGCAGATCTTGCAATTATACTTTTTGATGTAAAAGGTTTTTTTCTTCTTTCTCCAAAAGTTACATCAAATTTATCTTCAACTTCATTATCATTTAACACAATATTTGCGTGTCTTATCATAAACTTTGGTTTTGGTAAAGGTTGAGCAGGTGAAAAAGATGCATAATTAGGAACATCTCTTGCAGCTTTATAAACCCAATCCAGTTTATCTTTTGACTCGTAAAATTTTTCATCACCAAAATATTGTCTAAAAGGCTCACGTGCTTCTTCTAATACATATCTTAATCTTCCAATAATTGGATAATTAACAAGTAATTGATGTTCCCTTTGTACATATTTATCATAAATATACCAAGCTATTATTGCAATAACAAAAATAACCCAAAACTCTTCCCAAAATGTAAAACTAGCAATTAACTCCATCTTATTCCTTTTTACTTGATACCAACAACCCACTTAAAATTATTAGTAGTATACCAAAAACTATTAAAATACTAGGGAAATTATCTCCTAAAATAAGTCCTAAAATTATTGAAAATAGTATATTACTATAAGATATTGTTCCAATAATTCCAGCTTTTGCAAAGGAATATGCTTTTGTCATATAAATTTGAGCAAAAGTAGCAAAAAATCCTAATAAAATAATATAAATCCAATCATCAGGCTGTGGCATCACAAAAGACCCTAACATAAAATCTAAAGAGGAGTTTGAATAAAAACTTGATACTATCATCAAAATTAGGGGTCCAATTGTTCCTATTGTCATAAAAGATAAAACGATAGCTCTTGAATCATAAAATTTTCTAAGTTCTCTTACTGACGTGTAAGCAAGAGCTGCACCTACACCTGATAAAATTCCTAAATAATCAGTTTTTTCCAGTGTACTTCCATCAAATTCTGTAATAAATATAATACCGATAAATCCCACAAATACACCCAACCAACCTTTTATTCCTAACTTTTCTTTTAATAAAAAATATGCTAAAACTGCTGTAAAGATAGTTGATGTTTTAGAAAAAGTCATAGCTTCACCTAAAGGTATATTTGCAATATTATAAAAGAAAAAAAGCAAAGCAGAAAAACCAGCAACTCCTCTAAAAATA
>JBGSBO010000025.1:0-24739 GCA_041730535.1 Minisyncoccia bacterium | reverse complement strand
ATATAATTGTCAAGTCCCATAAAAAACACCTTTGTATAGTTGATTGTTGTTATGAGATAATACTAAAAAGTGCCTATTTATGGGCTTTATTATTCAACTATGGTTCATTTATTTACTGGAATCTATGTGCGAAAGTTGAGTTTCTTATTTTTTGAATCTAATTTAATTCTTTTTACAAATATATTATTTGCAGAATTTTTAGTTACCGATACAATTTCATCTAAAATACTATCATCAAGTTCAAACAAATTTAAGTTATTCTGAATTTTTTCGTTTTCCATATTTTCATTTATTTTTTTTATTTCACGTAGACTACTTATATATATAAAAGATATAAAAAGAGAACCGATCAATAAAGGTATTAATAAGTTAATATTAATATATGATAGATAAGACATTACACACATCAAAACCAACGATAGAATATATATTTTTGTCACACTTATATTTATATTTTTCACTTTAATCCTTGGTTGTTAAATTATCTATCTTTTTATTTTATTTAGAAAAATAATTTTGATATCTATAATATTAATACAGAAAAATAGCATTAAAATAGTATTTTTTAATTAATTAAGAAATTAAAATAATATTGAATTTGATTTACAAACAAAACTTACAAATGCAAGAGCTGAAAAAAGTACATATTTACATAGTGTTACCCTTGATAATACTTACGCTTATTATGATAAAAACTATAATAACACTTAAAGCACAAATTGAGTTTAATTACACAAAAGTTTATGCTCCAATTGATGGAATTGTAGGAATTAAAAATAGCAATATTTTTACAAAGTGCTATAAATGCACTTGATACTGCTATTGCAGTTGAAAAAGTTTTAGAAAACTCTAAAAAATATTTCCCAGAAAGATTAGATTATAAAATTCCTTATGACAGTACAGCTTTTGTTAAAATTTCTATAAAAGAAGTAGCAAAAACATTTGTTGAAGCCATCCTTTTAGTAATTGCAATTATTTTCTTATTTTTACAAAAATACAGAGCAACATTAATCTCGATTTTAGCCGTTATTGTATCTATTATTGAAGCATTAACAGGAATGTATATGTTTGGTTTTAGTATAAATTTATTAACACTTTTTGTTTTAGTTCTAGCCATTATCTATTAGAACAGGTGTAATAGGAGGAAATGTTAGCAGCTACTTTTATAGCTATTATTTTTATTCCATTATTTTATATTTTAGTTTCAAAACTAAGCCCCGAAAAAAAAGAGGATTTAAAAGAAGAGATTTAACTCTTCTTTTCTTTTATACAACTAGATTAAAGCCTCTATCCACGAAACTACTTGATTTAAACTCTCTTTATCTTTTTTTGAAATAAATACTGAGGGTTTGTTTTTTCTATTGTTTACAACATCACTTCTCATTAGTTCTAAATCCACATCCACATATGGTGCTAAATCTATTTTATTTACCACAAGTAAATCTGAAAATAGTAAGCCGGCACCCTTTTTTCGAGGAATATCAGCACCTTGAGCCACATCAATAATATACATATAATAATCAATCAACTCATAAGAGAATGTAGCACTAAGATTATCTCCACCACTTTCTACAAAAACAATATCAGGATTAAATTTCTCTTCAAGTTCAATAACAGCTCGTTGATTCATAGAAATATCATCTCTAATTGCAGTATGAGGGCAACCACCTGTTTCAACTCCTATGATTCTATTTTCATCTAAATCAAGATGTTGTTTTAGATAGTTCGCATCTTCTGTTGTATAAATATCATTTGTTACAATTCCTAAAGAGTATTTATCTTTTAGGATATTTGTTAAGCTTTCAATTAAAGAAGTTTTTCCACTTCCAACTGGTCCTGCTATTCCTATTTTTAGTGCCATTTTTTTCCTTTTTTTAATATTCTAGATTAAGATTTTTATTCTAGTTCAAGGCAGAAATTAACGAAATTTACTATTAGTAAATGAGTTGATTTTTAACGCTGAAATAGGATAAAAAGATAATCGAATTATGTTGTGAACATTTTGGGTTCTAAATTTTTATGTGAGAAGATAATCTCTTCAAATAATGGATTAAAATTTGTGATTTTATTACCTATGTTTTTGAAATCCAAATTTTCTAAAATCTCATCAAATTCAAATAACATTTGTTGAATCTCACTTGGTTTTATTCTTGATATTTTTAAACTTGTTGCTGCAATATTTATAAGATTTTTTTTAGTCCACATAACTATAAAATCTTCCATACAAATATCTAAATCATAGGCATAAACACTTAAAATAATTATCTCATTTGCTGGTGTTTTTTTATTTTCTATTAAAGAAAAATACTTTTTTACAATCTCTTTTGTTGTATGTTGTTTTATATGTGTATAATAATTAATACCAATATTACTTGATGATTTTGCATATTCGTATGTTAAAAAAGAGCTATAATTATTATCCATCCTATTGATTAGAGAAAGTTTGTTATTTTCTAAAGCTCCATAGATTTTTTTTATATAAACGAACTCCATCTTTAAATATTGATCAATTATCAAATTTTTTAAATATATTTTTAATGTATTTATATCTTTAACATTTTGTTTAATTATATGTGGCTCTAAACCAAAAGAGTGTACAAAAATACCAGATGGAAATGTTCCATCAAGTATTTGTAAAAATCTACTTAGGCTTTTTAGGTTTGTTTGTTTATACATATTAGTGACTATGGTGAGCTTTACCATTTGGTTTGAAATAAGCTTTTGTTTTCTCACACTTTATAGCTTCATTTGCATAACAATCTTTGATTATATCACTTAAAGAAATGTCATCTAAAACTATGATTTTAAACTCTTCTATCATCAAAGGTTGATGTCTATTTCCAATCTCATAAGCTGTTTTTGCAAAAGTCAAAACATCACTAAACTCTAAAGCAAAAACTTCATCTTCACTTCTTTTAACTTTTATTGCATATCCATCTTCACAAACTAAAACATCATTTTCATGTAAGTGTGTAAATTTAGCTTTTATAACGATATTTATATTTTTCTTACTAACAGCTGTTAAATTTGGTTTTTGCATATCAAACCAAGAAAGCTCAACTTCATCGTTTGAGTCTATATCTTTTTTTATTTCTATTACTTTTTTTATTACGCTAAATGTCACTATTATTTCCTAAAACATAAAATATTTTTTAGCCATTGGAACGACCGATATATAGTTTGACTCTATTAGTTCACCGTTTACAGTTACATCATAAGTTTCAGGATTTACACTAATATCTCCTATGAAATCATTTAATTTCATATCTTTTTTGCTTATGTTTCTTGTATTTTTAACAGCTAATACTTCTTTTGAAATTTCTAGCTTTTCTTTTAGGTTTTCGCTTGCCACTTTTGAAGTAAAGATTGCACTTGTTTTTGCTGATGCCTTTCCTAAACTTCCAAACATTTTTCTATATATACTTGGTTCTGGTGTTGGAATTGAAGCATTTGAATCACCCATTAAAGCAAGTGCTATAAATCCACCTTTGATGATAATTTCAGGTTTTACTCCAAAAAATGCCCTATTCCATAAAACTAAATCGGCCATTTTTCCAACTTCTACACTTCCAACATATTCATCAATTCCTGAAGCGATTGCTGGGTTTATTGTATATTTTGCGATATATCTTTTGATTCTATTGTTATCACTTCTTTCATCATCACCTTCTAAGATTCCTCTTTGTTGTTTCATAGAGTCTGCAACTTGCCATGTTCGTATTAGAACTTCCCCCACTCTTCCCATGGCTTGAGAATCAGAACTTGTGATTGAAATTGCACCCATGTCATGAAGTACATCTTCCGCTGCTATTGTTTTTCCTCTGATTCTTGATTCTGCAAAACTCACATCTTCTGGAATTTTTGGGCTTAAATGGTGACAAACCATAAGCATATCAAGATGTTCTTCTATTGTATTTTTTGTATATGGTAAAGTAGGATTCGTACTTGATGGAAGTACATTTGCCATACCTGCTACTTTTATAATATCAGGGGCATGTCCACCACCTGCTCCTTCACTATGGAAAGTGTGAATTGTCCTATTTTTAAAAGAGCCAACTGTAGTTTCCACAAAACCAGATTCATTAAGTGTATCTGTATGAATCGCTACTTGTACATCATACTCATCTGCTACACTTAAACAAGTATCTATAGCATTTGGAGTACTTCCCCAATCCTCGTGAAGTTTTAGCCCCATAGCTCCTGCTTTTATTTGAACTTCTAAAGCCTCTTTACTTGAACTATTTCCTTTTCCCATAAATCCAAAGTTTAAAGGTAAATCATCCACACTTTGAATCATTTTTGCGATATTCCAAGCCCCAGGTGTACAAGTTGTGGCATTTGTTCCAGTGTTTGGACCAGTTCCTCCACCAATCATGGTAGTAACTCCACTAGCTAAGGCTTCATCAATTTGACCTGGACTTATAAAGTGAATATGTGTGTCAATTCCACCAGCTGTGATAATTTTTCCCTCAGCCGAAAGTATCTCAGTATTTGCTCCAATTTCTAAACCATGTGTTATTCCATCACATAGATTTGGATTTCCTGATTTTCCAATGGCACTGATTTTGCCATCTTTAATTCCAATATCAGCTTTGTAAATACCTATGTAATCAATAATTATTGCATTTGTGATAATCAAATCAGCCACTTCAACAGCCGTTGGACTTTGAGCCATTCCATCACGGATAGTTTTTCCACCACCAAATTTACTCTCTTCACCATAAGTTGTATAATCTTTTTCAATTTTTGCAATCAACGAAGTATCGGCAAGTCTAAATCTATCACCAACAGTTGGTCCATACATTGAAGCATATTTTTCTTTTGACATCTTCATCTTATACTCCTAAAAACTTATTTAGATTTTGCATTGCTTTGGCTTTTACATTTTCATCATCTAAAAAGCCTTCAACCAAACCATTAAATCCACTTACATATCTTCGTCCACTAAAATCTATTAAGTTAATACTTTTTATAGAACCAGGTTCAAATCGTACAGAAGTTCCAGCTGCAACATCAAGTCGTTTTCCATAAGCTTGGCTTCTATCAAAAGCTAAAGCACTATTTACTTCAAAGAAGTGATAATGTGAACCAATTTGAACTGGTCTATCACCTTTGTTTTCCACTTCAATAGTGATAATTTCTTTATTTGCATTTAGTTCTATTTCGCCCTCGTCTATTAAATAAGCGCCTGGTAAATCTGAACTATTTTTATAAGCAATTGGATTATGAACAGTAACAAGTTTTGTTCCATCATCAAAAGTAGCTTCCACTTGAACCATGTGCATCATTGAAGCCACTCCATCCATAACATGCTCTTCTTTTAGAACTTTTGTAGCATCAACCATAAGTTGGGCAACACTTTTTCCATCCCTTGCACCTTCGATTATGTATGAACTTAATATAGCTGTAGCTTCTGGAAAGTTTAGTTTTAAACCTCTGCTTTTTCTCTCATGGGCTAGGCATGAAGCTGTATAAAGCATTAGTTTTTCTTGTTCACGATTTGTAAGAAACATCTTATTATCTCCTTTTATTGTTTACCTAAATTAAAACTCTTTTTATTTAATTGTTTTCTATAAAGTTCCCAAACTTTAAAGATTTTTGTTTTTAGTTCAAACATATTGTTAGAACTAATAGAACCTAGAATAAATTTTTTTTGTTTACTATATGAAAAACTCTCAAAATTTTCCAAATGTAAGTCGTTTAAAAACTTTTCATTATGGTTTGTTTTTATATAAAACTTAGCAAAAATAAAATTCTCACTGCTTTTTCTAATAATATAATCTTTTAATTCATCGCCCAAAATATCAAATTTTTCTATATATTCTAAGCTATTATTCTCAAAAAATCTATTTTTAATCATCATTTTTGAAAAATCAAAATTCTCAAAACTTCTTCCACGACTCAAAATATCAGTGTAAAAGAAAGTTGAATTTTCATCACTTTTTAGATTAAAAAACTGAATATATCGTGAGTCTTTATATAAAATCAACTCATCATTTATAAACTCAAAATTTGAGTTGTTAAAAAGTTGCACATCTATTTTATTTATTCCATACTCTTTTTTTGATGGATAGATTTTTGTGGCTGATTCGGTTGTGAGTATTAAGTTTGAATTATCAAGTTTTACAGATGTTCTAAGTCTATCTTTTGGAAAAATTCCCTCACCAATATTTAGTAACTTTATATAATTTTCTTGCTCATTAAAATGATAATGTCTTGATGGAAGTTTCAAACTATCTAATGAAAAAACCTCATCTTTAAAACTAAACTTAATACTCATTTTTCTCCTAAAAATCCTGCTTTAATCTATAAATATTTTATCCAAAAAATCATAGATTACTTTTTTTTCACCTGTATAAATTATATATAGAATTTAGTCTTTGATTTTTAATTTATGAGAAAAAACAACACTAAAGCAACACTTCTATTTTTTTAAATAATCTAATATCTTTAGATTTTCTATTTCAAACTTTGAAAAAGCAAACCATTTTTTACCTAAATCTTTTAAACTAGCACCTAGATGATAAACTTCCTTTTTGTCTATGATTAAAAATCTATCGTGAGAGTTTTTAAACTCAAAAAGTTCTATATTTTTGTATTGAGTTTCATATTTTTGGAAATCTAGTTTGAGTTGTTTTGAAATAGTCTTTGTATAGATTTTGATTTTAATATTTGAATATTTAGAAAAAAGAGTAAATACTGTTTCATCAATGTAGTTATCAATTAGAATTATTTCATTTGTTGCAAGTTTTAATAAATCATTTATAAAAACATAAGCATCAAAAACTTCTCCATCATAAAATATCCCTTGTTTTGGATTTAGGGTTTTATCTTCTAAAGCTTCAAAAAGTTTATCAAAATTTTCATCATGGATAGTTAATCTTTGTTCTATTCTTTCAAATCGTTCAAACATAGAGATATTTTGTGATATTAGTTTTCTCATATTTGCAAAAGTTTTTATTATATAAACCGTAACTTGCGAAGCAACTTTACTTTTTAGAATAGTTGCCAACATATAAATACCTTGTTCTGTAAAAACTTTTGGATTTGTTCTAGTTTTAGAGAAATTTGCGGTCAAATTTTTTGACCGCAAATTTTCAAATTCATTATTTGTCAATTCAAAATAAAAATCATCCATAAATTTATCTTGATTATTACGAACTGCTTGATTTATATGTTTTGTTTCAACTCCATAAAGTTCTGCTAAGTCTTTATCTAACATTACTTGAACATTTCTTATTGTGTGAATTTTATCTTTTATGCTATTTTCATTTATTATCAAATTTTGCATTTTTTAGCCTTTTGAATTTATATGAGAAATTATATAAATTTTTTTGATTAATAATTAAAAATATTACAATATGTTATTTATTTTGAGAAATCAACTTGAATCACTAAAAAATAATACTTTTACAATTTTCCTTTGTTTTGCTATAATCAAAAACCAATTATAAAAAGGAATTTTTATGAAAACTATTCAATTAAATGTTGAAGATAATGTTTATCAAGATATTTTAAAAAGTGGTATTGATATTCAAAGCGAACTAAAAGATATGATAAAAAAAGCTATTTATAAAAAAGAACATAAAATTGCGAACGAATTAGCTATTTCATTAAATGATGTGGCAAAAGGAAAAACAAAATCACTTCAAGATTTACTTAATGAAATTTGAAACTGTTTCTTTATTTGAGAAACAATTTAAAAAATTAGCAAAAAAATATTCACTTATCAAAGAAGATATATCAAAATTTATAACTGATTTTGATAATCTTCATCCTCAATCAACAACTAAAAAACAATCTTTTCAAAACCAGACTAGCAAACAGTAATAAAAACAAAGGTAAAAGTTCAGGGTATAGAATCTATTATTATTTAAAAATAAATGACACAGTTTATTTATTGACTATCTATGACAAATCAGAAATTGAGTCAATCAATGAATCTATTTTAGATGAGTTTATTAATGAGATAATTAAAGAGTAATTTATGCTAAAAAAGCTATCTGTTTTTTTATTTTTTTAAATTAATTCCAAAGATTTTGGTTAAATATTCCAAGAATGATTATTTTATTGTTTTTTTCATCTATTTCAAAAGGAATTGTGTAACCTTTGAAAATAAGTTCTCTTGTTGTTGGACTTTCTGAATTATTTCTTTTTCTGTATGAGTAAGGAGAATGAGGGATATTTTTTATTTTGAGAATGAGTTCATCATAAAATTCTAAAGCACGATTTACACTATCAAGAGCTATAAAATCAATGATTATTTCAAACTCTTCCTCAAATCGTGAAGATTGTTCTAATATCAAATTTGAGACTCTAGTTTTTTTCTAATTTTATCAAGCCCAGTACCAAAAGGAACTGTTTTCATAGTACCATTTTTGTATTCATCAACTCTTTTATTTATTTCATCATCAAGCGATTTTTTAACAACAACGGCATCTTTTGGTAATGAATTAATAAAATCTTCAAATTTATCTAAATACTGTTCTTTTATATCAATTTTCATAGTCATATAAAAATCCTTTATTGTTTCGTTAATTGTAACATATCTTAAATGTGAATTTTAGAAAAAAGGAAACTATTACTATAAAAATGGTGTCTGTCCCCTTTTTAGTTGTCCCCTTTTTAGTTTTAGAAAATGATTGTTTTAGTTAAATACTAATACATACAAAACTTGATAAAATGAGCTAATTTAATATTGGAATAAGTATGACTACACCCAAAATGGCAAATTTATAAAATGAAATTAATAACTTGGAATTGCAATGGTGGATTTAGAAATAAATATCACTTATTAGCTGATAACTTTGATATTTTAATAATTCAAGAATGTGAAAACCCTAACCATTCAACTAAAGAATATAAAGAATGGTCTTCAAATTATTTGTGGAAAGGAAAAAATAAAAATAAAGGTATAGGAATATTTTTTAAAGAAAATATTAATATAAAACCTTTAGATTGGAGCGACCTAAATATTAACTACAAAAATGAAGAACTTGAAAGCTTTTTACCTTGTATAGTAAATAATGAATATATTTTAATAGCTGTGTGGACTAAAAAAGCAAATTCAGAAGTATTTGGCTGTATAGGACAATTTTGGAAATATCTACAATTACATAAAACAAAACTAATCAATAAAAAAGTAATTATAATTGGAGACTTTAATCGTAATACCATTTGGGATAAATGGGATCGTTGGTGGAATCATAGTGATGTAATCAATGAATTGAAAGAATTAAATATAATTAGTTTATATCATGAAAAATTCAAGGAAAAACAAGGAAAAGAATCTAAACCAACTTTTTATCTTCAAAGAAAAATAGAAAAGCCATACCATATAGATTATATATTTTTATCTCAGCAACTAATAAATGATAAGACAATATTAGAAATAGGAGATAAGGATTATTGGCTAAAGAATAGCGATCATCTACCTTTATTTATAGATTTATAAATAGCAAATAAGAAAATTATTCCTAACAAAATAGTTAGGAATAATAAGAAAAAAAATTAAACCGACATATACTTCCGAATAATCTCATCACTAAGTTGCCCTATCTCACCATTCGCAACAACACTTCCTCTATCAATTACATAAAAATCATCACCATGTCGTCTAGCAAATGGTAGTTTTTGCTCTACTAGTAATACTGTGATTTGTTCTTCTTTTGTTAGATAATCAATTACTTGTCCTATTTGAGCCACAATATTTGGTTGGATTCCTTCGCTTGGTTCATCTAAGATTAGAAAATTTGGGTCGATACATAATGCTCTTCCAATTGCTAATTGTTGCTGTTGTCCTCCACTTAAATCTCCGCCTTTTCTATTTGCCATATCTTTTAGAACTGGAAATAAGTCATAGATTTTATCTGGGATTTTTTTGATTTTATTTCTATTTGTCATCACTCCAATTTCAAGGTTTTCTTTAACAGTAAGTTGTGAGAAAATCTCTCTTCCTTGGGGAACATAACCTATTGCGATTCCTGCTCTTTGGAAATCTGAAAGTTTTGAAATATCATTTCCCTCATAGATGATTTTTCCATCTTTGATAGGAAGTAATCCCATGATTACTTTACTAATAGTTGTTTTTCCAACTCCATTTCTTCCCATAAGACAAGTGCATCTTCCTTTTTTTATCTCTAAATCCAAATCCCATAAAGTGTGGCTTTGTCCGTAATATTGGTTTATTTTTTCTAGTTTTAACATCATTATTCCCCTAAGTACACGCGTCTAACTTTTTCATTATTCTGAATAGCATCCATACTACCCTCAGCCAAAACAGAACCCTCATGTAAAACTGTCACTTTTTTTGCGATACTTCTTATAAATTCCATATCATGTTCCACAACCACAACAGCGTTGTCTTTTGCTAGACTTGTCAAGATTTCTGCTGTTTTTTCCACCTCTTGTGGAGTCATACCTGCAACTGGCTCATCCACAAGTAGAAGTTTTGGCTCTTGCATGATTAACATTCCTATTTCTAGCCACTGTTTTTGACCGTGAGATAAGATTCCTGCATCAAGATTATAAAGCTCTTTTAGACCTATTAGTTTCATAGTTTCTTCGATTTTATCTTTTTGCTCAGAACTTAATTTTGAAAAAAGTGTTTTGAAAAATCTTTTATCATCTTTCATAGCAAGTTCTAGGTTTTCAAAAACTGTATGATTTTGAAATACTGTTGGTTTTTGAAACTTTCTTCCTATTCCAATTTGAGCAATACTTGGCTCATCCATTGATAATAAATCAACAGCTTCTCCAAAAACCACATGCCCCTCATCTGGTTTTGTTTTACCTGTTACCACATCCATCATTGTAGATTTTCCAGCTCCATTTGCTCCAATGATACATCTTAGTTCCCCATAATCTATGGAAAAACTAAGATTATTTAAAGCCTTAAAGCCATCAAAACTAACACTTACACCATCAACTAAAAGTATTCTACTTCCAATTTTAAGCTCACCGATATTTTGTTCGTTATTGTGTTTTAATGTTTTCATCTTAAGCCTTTTTCATTTTTGAGTTCATAGCTGAAATTAACCCAACTACTCCTTTTGGAAGATATAAAGTAACCAATACAAACAATCCACCCAAAGCATATAACCAAACTTCAGGAAGCGCAGAAGTAAAATATGTACTTGCAAAACTTACAATCATAGCTCCAATAATCGCTCCATATAAAGTACCACGCCCACCAATAGCAACCCAAATTACCAACTCAATAGAAAATAAGGGACTAAATATATTTGGATTTATGATTGCCACTTGTGGCACATATAAAGCCCCTGCAATTCCTGCAAGTACAGCTGAAACTACAAAAATAAAAAGCTTATATTGCTCTACTTTGTAACCCAAAAATCTCACTCTACTTTCTGCATCTCTTATTGAAATTACAACTCGACCAAGTCTTGAATTTATAATAAATCTGCAAAGTAAATATCCCAAAACCAAAGCAAAAAAAGTGATAATCAATAAAGCAACCCTTGTAGAACTAGCTTGTAAATCAAATCCTAAAATATCTTTGAAATCTGTCAAACCATTGTTTCCACCAAAACCCATGTCATTTCTAAAAAATGCCAACATAAGTGCATAAGTCAAAGCTTGAGTGATAATAGATAAATAAACTCCTGTCACCCTACTTCTAAAAGCAAACCAACCAAATACAAAAGCCAAAATTGCGGGAATTATCATCACCATCAAAATAGCAAACAAAGGATTATCAAAACCATGCCAAAACCAAGGAAGTTCTTTTAAGTTCATAAATACCATAAAATCTGGCATTTCTGCATTTCCATAAACACCTCTATCACCTATTTGAAGCATCAAATACATAGCAAAAGCATATCCACCAAGGGCAAAAAACGCCCCATGTCCAAGTGATAAAATCCCTAAATATCCCCAAACTAAATCCAAAGCCAATGCCAAAAGTGCAAAAGCTAAATATTTTCCCAAAATCGTAACTGTAAAAGTTGAGATATGAAAAAATGAGCTTTCAGGAATAAACAAGTTACAAAAAGCAACCACAAACACAACAACACCCAAAGATGATAAAACTATTTTTCCACCTTTGTCATTTTGTAAAATATTTAAAATTATAGATTTTCTTTCCATCTTTTAATCCTGTGCATCTCGACCTTTTTGAGGAAATAATCCTCTAGGTCTTTTTTGTATAAATAAAATAATAAATACCAATATAATAACTTTTGCTAACACAGCCCCTGCAAGTGGTTCGATAAACTTGTTTATTTCTCCAAGAGTAAATGAAGCAATTAGTGTTCCCCATAGATTTCCAACTCCACCAAATACCACAACCATAAATGAATCAACAATATAAGCTTGTCCTAAATTTGGTCCTACATTTGTAAGTTGTGATAAAGCAACTCCTGCAACTCCTGCAATTCCTGAACCTATTCCAAAAGTGATTGCATCAATTTTGCTTGATTGAATACCCATAGCTCGTGCTATTGGTCTATTTTGAGAAACAGCTCTAACTTTTAATCCTAAGCTTGTTTTTTTCATCACATATAAAACAGCGAAAAATACAATAAATGCAAAAATCACAACATAAAGTCTATTGTAAGTTAATGATAAAGCTCCGTTTATTTCCAATGCTCCACTCATCCAAGAAGGAGTTTTTACCTCTTGATTTAGTGGTGAAAATATCGTTCGCACAACTTGTTGCAAAATCAAACTAATTCCAAAAGTTGCCAATAATGTCTCAAGTGGTCTTCCATATAAATGCCTGATAACCAATCTTTCAATCAAAATCCCAACCAGTCCACTAACTATAAAAGCAGCAGGAATTGCTATGATTATTGAATACTCAATCAAATTTGGCATTAATTGCTGAATCGTGTATGTTGTATATGCTCCAATCATTATTAGCTCACCATGAGCCATATTTATAACTTTCATAACCCCAAAAGTAATAGCCAAACCAATAGCAGCTAAAAGTAAAACCGAACCTTGAGAAAGCCCAAAAAATGCCGTTTCTATAAATGAATAAAAAGTTTTGCTTAACTCGATTTCTTTTAAGGCATTTGTTACAGCTATTTTTATTTTCTCATCGTTTGACTCTTTTAGACTATTTAAAGTTTCAAGTGATTTTGAAGATAAAAAACCTCCAAGCTCTTCTATTGCTTTTAGTTGTTCTTCACCTCTTAAAAACTTTGCATTTAGATTTGTATTTGCTTCAAGTAAAATATCTTTTATTGAAGATTTTTTTTCACTTTTTAAAGCCTCTAAAATAATCTCTTTATCTTGCTCTTCAAGATTTTCCAAGATATTTTTTGCAGCTTTTAATCTTTTGTTTTCATCACTTGCAAAAAGATTTATTTTTGCTAATGAAGCTTTTATAACACTTCTTAATTTATTATTTATTTTTACTTTTGAAAAATCATCTTGATTAGCATTTGAAATAGTATTATTTGTAAATAAAGATTTAAAACTATTATCTTTTTCTAAAAATAGGATTTCGTTGCTTTGATTTTGAAAATATAGATTTCCTAAAAGCATATTTTGTAATAAAACTTCTAATCTTTGTTCATCTTTATAATTTATTATTAACTCATTTATTACATCTTCTTTTATTTTAAAACTATTATCTGATAATTTAGAAGAGAGTTCTTCAAAAGTTGAAGAGTATGAAAATGAGAAAATCAATAAATTAAGGAGTATTATTTTTAAAATATTCATTTTTATTTCCTTGAAAAATATGGAAGAAAACTCTTCCATATTTTAGTTTTTATTTAGTACCTACACATTTTTTAGTAACTGTGTTGTAGCTTCCACAATTAACTGGTTTTGTCCAATCAGCGATTAAATCTTTACTCTCTGGTAAAAAGTCAGACCAAGCATCACCTGCAATCTCTTTTGTAGAAGAAACTGTTTCAAATTGTCCATCTTCTTGAATTTCACCAATTAAAACAGGTTTTGTGATATGGTGATTTGGTAGCATTTTTGCTGTTCCACCTGTTAAGTTTGGAACTTCTAATCCAATAATTGCATCACTAACTTTTGCAACATCAGTAGTTCCAGCTTTTTCAACAGCTTTTACCCATAAATTAAACCCGATATAAGTAGCTTCCATTGGGTCATTTGTAACTCTTTTTTCATCTTTGATGTATGTTTTCCAAGTTTTAATAAAGTCGCTATTAGCTTTTGATTCAGCACTTTGGAAATAATTCCAAGCAGCTAAATGCCCAACAAGTGGTTTTGTGTCAATTCCTGAAAGTTCTTCTTCACCAACAGAAAATGCAACAACTGGAATATCTTCTGATTTAATTCCTTGATTTCCTAACTCTTTATAAAATGGAATATTTGCATCTCCATTTATAGTTGAAACAACCGCTGTTTTAGCTCCCGTTGTTCCGAATTTTTTAATATCAGATACAATTGATTGCCAATCAGAGTGACCAAATGGCGTATAATTAATCATAATATCCTCTTTTTTTACACCTTTTGACATCAAATACGCTTCTAAAATTTTGTTTGTAGTTCTAGGATAAACATAGTCAGTTCCAGCTAAAACAAATCTTTTTACACCCATTTCTTTGATTAGATAATCAACTGCTGGAATTGCTTGTTGGTTTGGTGACGCACCTGTATAAAATACATTTTTGCTTGACTCTTCACCTTCGTATTGAACTGGGTAGAATAATAATCCATTTAACTCTTCAACAACTGGAAGAACTGATTTTCTAGAAACCGATGTCCAACAACCAAATGTAACATCAACTTTGTCTTTAGTGATTAATCCTCTCATTTTTTCAGCAAACAAAGGCCAGTTTGATGCAGGGTCAACCACAACAGGCTCTAGTTTTTTACCTAAAACCCCACCTTTTTTATTTTGTTCTTCAATTAACATAAGAACTGTATCTTTTAATGTAGTCTCAGAAATAGCCATAGTTCCAGATAAAGAGTGTAAAACTCCAACTTTAATTGTATCAGCAGCATGAACTAACATTCCACCAAGTAACGCAGAAGTAACGATTGCTTCTGCAAATAATCTTTTCATAAAATCTCCTTTTAGTTTAAGTCCTTTTGACTTCTAAACGAAGTATAAAAAAGAAGTGTTGTTTTAGTGTTGCTTTTGGTGATTGGGTTGAGAGGTTGGTGTATAGATTTTAGACAGAGTTTTTTTATAATTTCTTCTTACTAGATTGATTTTATTACTTTTAATATATAATTTAAAATAATTAAATATTAGGGAAAATATGAAAATCATAATTATTGGAAATGGATTTGATTTAAGTTTGGGATTAAAAACAAGTTATAAAGATTTTATAGAAAGCGATAGTTTTACTTTATTACTCAAAAAAGAGAACTCTTTGACAATATATTTAAATGGAAAACAAGAAATAAATAACTGGGTTGATATAGAAAAAGAGTTAACAGAGTATTCTAAGCTGGTTCCATATGACAAATCAAAAGTTAAAAATGATTTTAAAGAACTAAAAAATGCCTTAATGGATTACTTAAAAGAGGCTCAAGAAAAAGAGATTAATCAAAATTCAAAAGCATTTGAAATGATAAAAAATGAGATTTTAGATACAGACATAGTTTATAATTTTAACTACACAAACTCTGTTTTTAAAGTTGCAGAAATTTTGGGAATTTCTGACATAGAATCTAAACACTCTTTTGTTCATGGTTCAATTGAAAATAAAAATATTATTTTTGGTGTTGAAGATAACGCTAAAATAAAAAATGATGCTCATATTTTTCTAAAGAAATCATCTAATATTAATTTTGCTGAGTCAGATATAATCAAAATTCTTAACAATAATAGAGATAAAAAAAATCAATTTGATTATTTTTGGACATTCTTTAGGAATAACCGATAGTTCATATTTTAGTAGTTATTTTTCTTCACTTACACATGAATTTAATAGTACTAAAATGAAACTTTATCATTTTGGAGAAGAAGCTCATGATGAAATGATGTTTATACTTGATAAATACACTATTCATAACCTAACAGATTTTAAACACTATAATGACCTCGATTTTATCGATTCATCAATTTAATTTGATAATTTAAAAGGAAAAAATAAATGATAAAAACACCATTTTTAGCAGTTGATGGAATAATAAAACTATACGATGAGAATGAAAATTTCCAAGGTATTGTTTTAATTGAAAGATTAAACAGACCTCTTGGTATGGCAATTCCTGGTGGATTTGTTGATATTGGAGAAACAGTTGAAAATGCAGTTATTCGTGAGATGAAAGAAGAGACTTCTTTGGATGTTTCAATTGAGTCACTTCTTGGAGTTTATTCAGACCCAAAAAGAGATGAGAGATTTCATACAGCTTCTGTGGTTTATGTTTGTAAAGCTTATGGAAAACCTATTGCACAAGATGATGCAAAAGAGGTTTATGTTTATAAACTAGATGAAATTCCACTTGAGAAATTGGTTTTTGACCATAAGAAGATTATTTTGGATTTTTTAGAAAAGTTATATCTATAATTTAGAAAAAAAGTTATCTCTACTTTTTTTCTATTTTTTTGATAATAAACACCAAAAGTTCTGTGATTCCAAATACTACTAAAACATAAAGAATCAAAGGAATAAACGCTAAAAATGCAGATATAAGAAGTATATTGTAACAAAAACTTGCAAATTCTCTAAATATTGAAATATCAACTAGACAAGTTGAAACTTCCATACTTCCCTCATTCCAACCACTACAATTTTGCATTGCTAATAATGGAATTAAAAAAACTAATGAATAAATTGTTAATCTTATAATTTTTATTTTTTTATTACTTTCCATTGGATTCCTTAGACTTAAGTATATTTTTAAATATA
The DNA here is from genome assembly GCA_041730535.1 of Minisyncoccia bacterium. GTDB lineage: Bacteria > Campylobacterota > Campylobacteria > Campylobacterales > Arcobacteraceae > Aliarcobacter. The sequence continues at coordinate 7,928 of JBGSBO010000025.1, read as the reverse complement.
TACTTTTTTATAATTCTTGTCAACAAAATTTGATTTAAAAACCAATAAGCACTTCAATATTATTTTTATTCCCTCAAATCAAATAAGTTCATTATTTGAATTTTTCAACTTCTTAGTAAAATCTATTAATTCTTGATATTTAAACTCATTTATTAGATTTTTTATATGATTTTGCAACTTTTCCGATAAGTTATACTCTTTTATCAAAACTAAAATCTCTTCATTATTCATCAATAAAACTTGTTCATTTAGTTTAGTTAAAAACTCTTTTGAAAGATTTTTCACCTCTTGTGATACTTCGTTTTTTTCCTCTTTTTCTTCATATTCAAACTCTATATTTAGATATTTTTTTAGCATTGATAAAATATCTTTTTCTTCAACTGGTTTTGGTAAAAAGTCATTTGCACCTGCTTTTATTGCTTGTTTAATATCCTCTTCAAAAACATTTGCAGACAAAGCGATAATTGGGATATTTGAATTATTCTGTTTTTTTCTGATAATTTTTGTAGTCTCTAAACCATCTAAATCTTCCATCAAAATATCCATAAAAATCAAATCAATTTTCTCTTTTTCAAAGAGTTTAAGAGCTAATAATCCACTATTTGCTTGGAGTGTTTTAAATCCATAAAAAGCTAAAAGTTGCACTATTAAATCTCTATTTTCTTTTATATCATCAACTACTAAGATTGTTTTTTCATCTTGGAATTTTTTTATTCCAATTATTTCTTTAGCTTGTGATTTTAAAGTTAATTCAGCCATATTTACTTTTTCATAATTGATACTAAAATAAAACTCACTTCCTTTGTTTATTTGGCTTTTTACATAAATAGTTCCACCAAGGAGTGAAATCAACTCTTTTGTGATTGCAAGACCCAAACCAGTTCCTTGTTGGGTGTAATTATTTAGTTTTACTTGCTCAAATGGTTTAAAGATTTTTTCTTGATTTGTTATATCAATCCCAATTCCTGTATCTTTTACTTCAAAAAATAGCTTATTATTTAAGTTATAAATATATAGAGAAATTTGTCCCTCATTTGTGAATTTTAAAGCGTTTCCTAAAAGATTTATGAGAATTTGTCGAAGTCGTTGTTCATCTGTTTTTATAAAATTTGGTAAATCATTTGATAAATTTATTTCAAATTTTAGATTTTTTGCTTCACATCTAAAGGCAAAAATATCTTCTATCTCTTTTATTAACTCAAAAAAATCAAAGTTTTTTGGATTTATTTCTATTTTTCCAGCTTCGATTTTTGAAAGTTCTAAAATTTCATTTATGATATTTAGCAGATGTTCACCGCTTTTTTTGATGATATTTTTATTCTCTTTTTCTTGAATATTTGCGTTCATTGATTTTTTTAGAATATTTGCAAATCCTAAAATTGCATTTAATGGAGTTCGTAATTCATGGCTCATTCGAGCTAAAAAGATTGATTTTGCTTGGTTTGCATTTTTTGCTTCTTCCATGGCAAGTTTTACTTGATGTTCACTCAAGATTAGTTTTTCAGTATTTTCTTTGAAAATCTGAACAGCTCCTATCATATCGCCCACTTCATCATCAAATTTATTTTTTTCTATTTCAACACTCATGTCATTTTTTGAAAGTTTCAACATTCCAATTCGCAATAAATCTATTGGATAAACTATTCTAAAAAGGATGATAAAAAATGACATCAAAAACAGAATTATTGAAAATAAAACTATAACATTTACATTAAATTCTTGCTCTTTTACACTTGATTTTGCTTCATCAACTTTTTGTTTTGTTCTAGTTTCAAAGGCTTTATAAAATCTATCAAGTGGTTCCATGATTCTGATTTTTGCAAGGTGATAGGCATTTGAGTGCATAAGTTCCCTTGCAAGGGCAAAATCAGGTTTTACTTTTATGGTGTAGTTTCCATTTTCATCTTGAAAAATTCCTTTTATTGCATTCATGGCTTTATGTTCAAGATTTGTTAAATCATCTGATTCCTTTTGTGAAATAAAAAGCAAATTTAGCTCAGATTCTGGGAAGTTTGCTTGAATCATCAGTTCTCTAAGGGGTATTTTTTCTCCATCCAATAAAATTTTATTATTTTCCAAAGTCAAAAAATCCCAAAATATTCCATTATATCTTTTAGGTCGTGGAAGCTCTCCATTTCGTATGGCTAAAACAGTTTTATACTGCTCTTCAAACATAGAGTTTCCAGTTATTACATAAGTTCGTGCCATTCTTGTTAAATCATCACTACTTTGCCGTAATTCATCTGCTAGAATCAAAGATTTGTATTGCATATTGTAGGCATCTTCGAGTTTTATGGTGGCTTTTTGGTATTTATTTATGACAACTGCAACACTTATAAAAGAAACTGTATTTAAAATAAACAGTAACATAAATAATTTCTTTAATTTCAAACTAAATCCTAATCTATTTTTATCTATAATCTTAACAAACTACAATATGCAAAAAGAATAACTACATGGATAAAAAATACACAATACTAATAATAGATGATAAAACAGAAAATTTACATTATTTAAACACTCTTTTAAAGGAAGAAGATTATTTGGTTCGAGCCTCAACCGACCCAATATTTGCCATAAACTCTTCAAAACTAAATCCACCACATTTGATACTTTTGGATATAAAAATGCCAAATTTAGATGGATTTGAAGTTTGTAAACTTTTGAAAAATGAAGAGAATTTAAAAAATATTCCTATAATTTTTATTAGTGCTTTAGATGATGTTCAAAGTAAAGTAAAAGCTTTTGAAGAAGGTGGCGTTGATTATATAACTAAACCTTTTGAAAAAGAGGAAGTAAAAGCTAGAATAAAAACCCAGCTAAATATCTTTGAGAGTAAAAAAACTATCTCAAATCTTTTGGAACAACAAGACTTTTTCCTAAAAAAAATCATCCATGAAATGAACACACCACTTAGTATTATAAATCTAAATATCGATAATTTAGAATCAACTTTAGGTCATAAAGAAGAGTTTGAAACTATAAAAGCTTCAGCAAAATCTCTATCTTCAATCTACAATGATTTATATTATTTAAGTAAAAAAGAGAAAAGAGTATCTGAAATATCAAATATAAATTTAGTGAGATTTTTATCTTCAAGATTGGCTTTTTTTGATGAAATGGCAAATGTAAAAAATATAGATATGAGTTTAGATATTCATGAAGAGTTTGATATTTTGATGGATTCTTATGAGTTAGAAAGAGTTATTGATAACACCCTTTCAAATGCAATAAAATACTCCTTTGAAGATTCAAATATAGATATTATTTTAGGTTTTACAGATAATATTTATAAACTTGAAATAAAAAATGAAGGAATAAAAATCGCTGATACAAAAGCTATTTTTAATGCCTATTATCAACAAAAAGATAAAAATATTGGCTTTGGATTAGGACTTAGTATTGTAAAAGAGATTTGTGATAAATATGAGATAAAAATAGAAGTAAACTCTTTAAATAATGAAACAACTTTCTCTTATATCTTCCCTAAAAATCTGATTTTTAAAGGAGAAGATTTATGAAAATATTTTTACTCGAAGATGATTTTTCTCTAAATAAAATCATAAAAATCTCTTTACAAAATAGAGGTTTTTTTGTGGATAGTTTTACAGATGGTTACAAAGCTGTTGATGCCATATTAAATAGTAAACATGATTTGTATATTTTGGATTTAAATGTTTTGGGATTTGATGGACACAAGGTTTTAGCGTTTATTAGAAAAGATGATTTAAATGTTCCAATTATTATGATAAGTGCTGAAATTGATATTGAAAATATCAAAAAATCTTACACCTTAGGATGTAATGATTACATAAAAAAACCCTTTGATTTTGAAGAGTTATTTTTACGAATCCAATATCATTTAAGTCATATAAAAAAAGATAAAAATAGTGATTTTATAGTAGATTTAGGATATGACTTTTCCTTTAATCTGCTTGAGCAAACTTTGTTTAAATCAAATTTTGAAATAGAACTAACAAGTAAAGAAAAACTACTTTTAAGCCTACTTGTAAAAAATATAAATAGCACAGTTACAAATGAAATGATTCATGAATATGTTTGGGATAGTAAAGAAATGGAAGCTGTAAGTATGAGAACAATCGTACATAAACTAAAGAAAAAACTAAAAAATGGAATGATTTTAAATATAAGAGGGGTTGGGTATAAACTGATTTAATTGCATTTTATACATAATTTTAAATTTTAAAATATTTTAAACAGTTTCGGGTATTATTTCAAAATGAATCTACTTGAAAAACTCAAACAACTTCCCAATGATGCTGGTGTTTATCAATATTTTGATAAAAATGGGCATTTATTATATATAGGAAAAGCAAAAATACTTAAAAATAGAGTTAAATCATATTTTAAATTTACTCCAAAATTGTTACCTGCTGATAAATTAGGTCCAAGAATTTATAAGATGATTTCTGAGGTTGTAAGTTGTGACTGGATAGTAGTACCAAATGAACACGATGCTTTAATTTTAGAAAACTCTTTAATCAAACAATTAAAACCAAAATACAATATTTTACTTCGTGATGATAAAACATATCCATATATTGTGATTGATTATAATGAAGATTTTCCAAGACTTGAAATCACTAGAAAAATTCATAAGGGTAAAAATATCAAATATTTTGGACCATATTCAACAGGGGCAAAAGATATGCTTGATAGTATTTATGAAATAGTTCCCTTGGTGCAAAAAAAATCATGTGCAAAAAGCAAAACAGCTTGTTTGTTCCATCAAATACAAAAATGCCTAGCACCTTGTGAAAATAAAATCTCAAAAGAAGAATATTCAAAAATAGTAGAAAATGCCCTTGAATATATCTATAATAAATCAAAACTAATCACAAAACTAAATGAAAGAATGATTCAATATTCAAATGATTTTAGATTTGAAGAAGCTATGAATTTAAGAGATAGAATAAAAACCATTGAGAAATCTCAAATAAAATCAGGAATAGATTTAGCAACAAATGAAGACATAGATATTTTTGCAATTAGTGCATCAAACAAAAAAGCTGTCGTTGTGCGAATGTTCTTAAGAGATGGAAAACTTGCATCTTCTTCACACGATTTTCTAAAAGTAAATAATTTTGATGAGAGTTTTGATTTTGACTACAATGAAGCTTATAAAAGAGCAATTATTAACTATTATGACAATGAAATTCCACTTTTACCAAAAGAGATATTACTTGCTATGGAACTTGAAAATGAAGAGATTATTGAGTTAGAAGGGTTTTTACAAACAAGATTTAATAAAAAAATAAAAATACTAAATCCAAAAAAAGACAAGAAAAAAGATATTGTTCAAATAGCGTTAAATAACTGTGATGAACTTTTACGAATCGATTCAAGTAGAAATCAAACAACTATTTATGAAGAATTAAAAGAGTTATTTAATCTTCAAACACTTCCTTATTTGATTGAAAGTTATGATAACTCTCATATGATGGGACAAGCAACCGTAGGAGCTATGGTTGTGTGGAGTGAAGAGTTAAGTGCATTTGATAAAAAAGCATTCAGACACTACAACTTAGAATCAAAAGATGAATACTCCCAAATGAGAGAAATGTTAATAAGAAGAGTTGAAAGTTTTATCAAAAACCCAGCTCCTGATTTATGGATATTAGACGGAGGAGAAACACTTTTAAAATTAGCCTATGATATTATTCAATCAGTTGGAATGAATCTTGATATAATTGCAATTGCAAAAGAGAAAATTGATGCAAAATCTCATAGAGCAAAGGGAGCTGCTAAAGATATTGTTCATTACAGAGATAAAAACAAAGAGTTTAAAAACTTTAAATTATCAACAAGTGACAAAAGATTGCAGTTTGTTCAAAGACAACGAGATGAAGCTCACAGATTTGTAATCAACTTTCATAAAAAACAAAAAAGAGCCCAAGATAAACAAATATCTTTATTGCAGATAAAAGGAATAGGAGAAGCAAAAATCAAAAAGCTTCTTTTATATTTTGGGGAGTTTGAAAAAATCAAAAATGCATCGGTTGAAGAGTTAAAAAATGTTTTAAATGAAAAAGATGCAATTACATTAACAAATTATTTTATGAATCCAAAGGATTAATTTTGGCAAAAATCTTATTAAATAAAGAAAATTTATTTTACAACTTAGGTGTTATTTCTGAACATACAAAATCAAAAGAAAAAGTAGCAATTGTTTTAAAAGACAATGCTTACGGTCATGGAATTATTGAAATTGCAACACTTGCAAGTGAATTTGGAATCAAAAAAGCAGTAGTTAGAACACTAGATGAAGCATTAATAATTGAAAAATTATTTGATTATATTTTAATACTTGCAGAAAAAACTTTTCACACTTATTCACATTCTTTTCATATAGCTTTAAATAGCCTTGATGATATAGAAAACTTACCTGTAAATTCAAATGTGCATATAAAAGTTGATACAGGAATGCACCGAAACGGGATAGAACCTTCTCAAATAGAAGAGGCTATTTTAGGGCTTTACAATAGAAATATCAAGATAACAGGAGTATTTACACACCATAAATCTGCCGATGAACTATCAACTGATTTTTACTTACAAAAAGCCGTTTTTACTAGCGTAAAAGAAGATGTGAAAAGAATATGTGAAAAACTTTTGATACCAATTCCAGACCTTCATTCATGCAATTCAGCTGGGCTTTTTAGACACAATAATTTTGATGAATCATTCGCAAGAGTTGGAATTGCTACTTATGGATATTTAGACAATGTAGGTGTTTTTAAATTTCCAAAATTAAAACCTGTTTTATCACTTTGGGCAACAAAAATCTCTTCAAGAGTTTTAAAGAAAGGTCAAAGTGTTGGTTATGGAGGAACATATACAGCTTCTGAAAATATGATTGTTTCAACATATGATTTGGGATATGGAGATGGATTTTTAAGATTAAACGAAAGAAACTCTTACATAACGCCCAAAGGTTATAAAGTTTTAGGTCGTGTTTCTATGGATAATTTATCATTAAATACAGATGAAAGAGAGGTTTGTATTTTTGATGATGTTACAACTTTGGCAAAAGAGCATGACACAATTAGCTATGAAATCACAACAACTTTAAGTCCATATATAAAAAAAGAGATCGTTTAGAAAACTATGAAAAAAAGTTTTCTACTTTTCATAAGCCTTTTTATTTTTGCCTTTAGCAATGATTCAAATTACAATAAAGCCATGAATTTGATGAAAAATGATGATTATAAAGAGGCTTATAACCTTTTTGCTGATGATGCAAATAACGGAAATCCAAAATCTCAACTCATGATAGGAAGATTTTTTTTACAAGGGAATAAGCTTGTAAAAATGGATTATGAAAAAGCAATGTATTATTTCAAACTTGCTTCAAAACAAAAAGAGTATGAAGCAAACTGCTATATTTCTTATATGTATGCAAATGGACTTGGTGTTTTTCCAAATTTTGGTAGAGCAAATATTTTTGCTAAAAAAGAGTTTGAAAAGGGAAATAAACTTTGTATCAAAGTTTGGAATGATTTCAACCTAAATAAATACCCGCAGGATAAGGGTTTTAGAATTGGAGATTATAATAAACCTATAGAATAAAATTTTTATTATTTTCTAAATTTTCTACATCAAAAAACAGAATTTTCAAAGGTAATTTTTTATCCTGATAATAGTGATATAAATTTCCATCTATTAGCTCATCTTTTGGATAAATCAAATACAATTTTTCACAATTCTCATACTTAGTACCATAAGCATATAGTTGGTACATATCACTTTGAGAAATACCTTGATTGCTCCTGACTTCCGTAAAAGCACTACAAATACGCACAATAAACTCTAAAGAATCCCTTGTTTTAGCACTATAAATATTTTATGATCCTTGTAGTGCCCCACTATATTTATATATTGACATTTATTATAGATTATGGTAAAAT
>JBGSBO010000024.1:0-25017 GCA_041730535.1 Minisyncoccia bacterium | reverse complement strand
CTTAAATCTCGTCTAAACCACAAAATTTGTTTCATTATTTGTAAGCCTTAATGTCGCTTCTTAAAGATAACTCTTTTGGATATGGATTTAAAAACTTTTGCACTTTTAAATACTGAACATCAAATCTTTTTACATATAAATTTATTATTTTCATAACGGCAATTAAAGGAATGATTTTATCTTTAAACTCTTGAAGTGCTTGTAGAATATCCTCTTTTTCCTCTTTGGTTATTAATTTTTTAAAATATCCAAACATATGAAGTAAAACATTGTAAGTTTTATTTACATTTCCTTTTAGACTTATTGCTTTTAAAAACTCTTCTTTATATTCAAGTAAAATTTCATCTAACTGCTTTTTCTCTTTGTTTGCAACGATTCTTCCAAGTGTTGTATATGATTTTTGGGCTTTTGAATAAATAAGATATTTGTAAGATGTGTGAAAAATTACAAGGTCATTAAAACTAGGATTTGATTTTATAAAATTATGTAAATCAGCATATGCAAAAATTTGCATCAAAAAGTTTTCCCTAAGCCACGGGTCGATTAATCTGCCCTCTTCTTCAACTGGTAAATATGGGTATTTTTCTTTGATTTGTTGTGCAAAAACTCCAACACCATTTTTTATACTTGGAGCATTAAAAGGTTTATAAACTTTTACTCTTTCAAGCCCACAAGTAGGAGATGATGATTTTAAAATAAAACCACATAAATCATCATTTTGGATTTTATTTGCACACTCTACTGATACATTTTGAAGCTCTTGCGTTACATCTTTTGGAGTTTTTGTAGAAGTTACAATTTTAAGTTCACCAGTTTCACTTAAAGTTTGTCGAATAGCCTCCCTTGGACTTCCCCAAATTATAGTTTCAGGACAATATGCAGATGTTTCAAAATATTTGGCTAAAACATCAACTATAAATTTATCACTTGCACCAACACCATCATAACGACATTGGGTACCAATTAAACAAGCTGAAACTCCTAATTTCATAAGAAATCCTTTTTATTTTAGTTTATAATAAAAAAGATATTTTTCGTAGGTAAAATTTAGCTGTTTAGAGTTTAATATGTTAACTTTGATGTGTCTGAATAATATTTTGATTCAAACTCCCACTTAATTTCAGTAAATACTTCTTTTATTTCTTCTAAGTTGTTAGAATAAAATTCTCTTTTTATATTATCTAATTTAGTTTGTATTTCTCGTTCTGCTTTCTTTCTATCATTAAAATACATGTAATATTCTAGCTCATAATCTACAGGTACAGAAGTATTTAAATTTTTAATTCTTTTTTCAGGCTTATTTTTTGTCATACCAATTTTAAATCCATTAAAAAGATTATTTGAAAGTATGTAAACATATCCTTCATTCAATAATTCAATATTTTTTGATTTATATTCAATAAATTTATTATTCCTATTATATAACTCAAATATTTTGTAATCTTTATATTTAATAATTTCCTTTAACTTATCTCTATATTTATAGGTTGTACATATATTCCCGAATAAATTGTATTTATTTAAACATTTTAATTTTTTACTTTCTTTATAATAAATATTTTCATAAGTCAGTTCATTATTATAATAATTTTTTTCAGAAAAAGTTTTAGAATTACTGTAATCAATAATATACTTTATATTTCTATCTTTATCATAAATTCTATATTCTGCTTTATCTGTATATATCATTAATAGTTCATCTATTTCACTTTTATAAAATTCAATACCATTTTCTGAATAATCAAAATAAAAAGTAGTTTTTTTTACTTGTATTTTTTTCGGGAGTAAGTGGCTTAACATTCATTTTTCCTTGTTTAATTATTACAAGAATTTTCAAATAAGTCAAAATTATATAAAAAAGTTTATTATTTTTTATGATTAATAAAATATTAAGTTTATAACTTTATATTCATTCTTTTAAGTATTTCATAGGTTTTTGTTACATCATAAGTTGCACTATGGTATTTATCCCCATCAAACTCTATTCCATAATATAAACAAGTTTCATCAAGTTTTGGATTTTTTAATCTTCCACTTTTTCCATAAGCTTTAACAATATCTTTATTTGCTTTCATGGTACAAATGTGTTTTTTGAATTTAACTTTATTATCAATATGTCTTAATTCAAAAGTAATATTATGAGCAATCAAAGTTTCACTACTAGAACAAAACTCTAAAAAATCATCATCTTCTGTAAAATATGAACAGTAAGATTTATCTTTTCTATAATCAAGTATCAACTCAGGTGTTAATCTATGAACTGCAAATGAAAAATAATTAACGGGATACCTAGATAAATAATATCTATGAAACCTATCTAAAACATTAAAATCTTTGTCAATCTTTACCGCTGCAACTTCTATTACATCACCAATATTACTACTATTTGTTTCAAAATCCATTATTATCATTTTATGTATATTTCTCTTTTTTCATAAATTATTTCTTTTATCTTTTTATAGTTTTGGCTATTTTTCGTTTCTAAATTATCTATTAAATTTTCGTATTTTAAGTAAGTATTCCAAACATTATTTGAATGTTCAAATCTTTTCATATTGCATAATTCTACACTTACACTAGCATTTACAAAAGCTTTTAAGATAAAAGACTCTTCTCTTGTATCTTCATGATTTTTATATTCTCTCCAAAGTTCTTCAAAAATATCGTGAGATTTTACAAATTTTTCTTCTTTTAGTAAAAAAATAATTTCTTGAAGTTTTAAATTTATATCCATGTAAAGCCTATATTTATTTAAAATATTATATCAAAACTTAATAATAATTTAAACTTATTAGGAATAGAATGTAGTATAAAAGAAAAAAAAGGAGTCTGCTATGCAAATAAATTCAAACTCTTCGGTAAACCAAAATGTTTATCTAAATAATAATCAAGCCCTAAATAGAATTGCAACAGGAATTGAGCTAAATAAATCTGCTGACAATGCTTCAGGATTGTCAATTGCCACAAATCTATTAACTCAATCAAATGGTTATTCACAAGCAATTGAAAATACAAATTCTGCCATCGCAGCAACTCAAATAGCATCAAGTGCTACAAATGAACAATCAAAAATATTAGATAATATAAAAGAAAAACTTCTTCAAGCGTCAACAGACACGACAAGCCAAGAAGGAAGAGATGCAATATTAAAAGATATTAAATCACAACTTGATCAATTTGATAAAATAGCAAGTAGCACAAACTACAATGGTCAAACTCTACTTCAAAACAAAGCTGATGATAATACAGCTTCTCAAACTCAACAATATCAAAGTGGATTGAATGGTGACAATATAATTGAAATATCAAATGTTCAATCAAATACACAAGGTTTAGGTTTATTAGCTTTAACAACTCAAGATGCTACTACTTTTACAGCAAGTGGAGCTAGAGGATATTTAGAAACTATTGATAGTGCTATAAATGATTTAAATAGTATAAAAAGTGAATTTGGAGCTGTTCAAAACCAACTTCAAAGTTCAAATAAAAGTCTAATTTCACAAGAAACTAGTACTTTACAAGCTAATTCTGCATTTGATACAAACTATGCAAAAGAATCCTCAAACTTTTCAAAACAAAATGTTTTAGCTCAAATTGGAGCTTTTAGTCAAGCCCAAGGAAATAATATTAACCAACAAATGGTATCAAGACTTCTTTCTTAAAAAAGTTAAACTCAAAGATTTCTTTGAGTTTAACACTTCCTTTAACGTCCTCTATAACTTTGTTCAATGTAAACATGTCCTCTTGGGCCTCTGTCGTGAGGTCTGTAATGTCTATATGGAGGTCTTCTATCATAATCTTTATATATTACTACAACTTGTGAAGGAGCTGGTCTTCTGTTGTAATATCTATCATCATCGTAATAATCATCTCTTACATAAGTTGTTGTTCTTTCATAATTATCATATGTTCTATAGTTGCTATTATAATTGTTATTATTGTAATTATCGTTATAGTTATTATTTCTTGAATCTCTTGTACCATTTGCAATTGAAGCACCCAGTAATCCACCTGCAACCCTTGCAACATCTTTTCCTGTACCTTTTCCTATTTGGTTTCCAACAACTACACCAAGTGTTGCACCAACTAATGTATCAAGTCCTAATTCATTATTGCTTGCAAAAAGTAATGAGCTTGATATAAAAAGCACTGCTAATATTTTTTTCATTATTAACTCCTAATAATTCAATATTCAAAAAGAGTATATGCCTTTATTGTGAAGATATTGTGTATAAGATTTTATGAAAATTATTTTAATTTTCCAATAATTTTATACTCTTCCCAGTAACTATCTATTGCCTCTTTTAATTTATCATCACTTAATTTAGACTTCTTTTTAATTCCAAATCTCGTAATGAAAGACTCTGCCATAATTGTTTTTTCCGTTGTAGGATTTTTCAAATAATCAAACATAGATGCTTTAACTCTTGTTTCACTACTATATTTTAATAAATATCTATAAAAATATTTATCAATAGTAACAGGTAATTTGTTATGACATCCCACACAATTTAAATCATAAATTACATTATCATTTTTTTCTGCTTTTAAAAAAGATAAACAAAAAATTAAAATTAGAAGTATTTTTACCATTTTACACTCATTTTTGTTCCAACATCTATTTGTGATTCAACGTTAATTTTAAAATCATACTCTTTTATAATTAAAGAAACTATGTTTAATCCTATACCAAAACCACCTACACTTTTATCAAATCTTGTGTATCTTTCAAATAAATTTTCAAGATTTTCTTTAGTAATTCCTTTTCCACTATCTTGAATACTAAAGCCATCTTCTGATAGAACAACTATTATAAAACCTGAAATTTTATTATATTTTATTGCATTTGATAAAAGATTATCTATAAGTTTTGAAATTTTCTTTACATCACATAATATAAAAATATTATCTTTAATATCCATTTTAAAAGTAATTTTTTTCATATCTGCTAAACTATTAAAAAAATCGATTCTTTGTCTTAAAATATCTGATACATTTATATTTTCATTATTTGAAATTATTTGATTATTCAATGTTACAAAAGTTAAATCTTCATAAATATTTGAAATAGTTTTTGCACCTATTTCTATTCTATTTATCTTTTTTGCAAGTTTTTCATCTAACAAAGATTTATCAATCATCTCTATATTTGTAAGAATCGCAGTAACAGGAGTATTTAATTCATGGGTTGTATCTTTTATAAATCTATCCAATAAATGTAGAGCATCACGCATAGGTTTTAAAAATAGTTTTGAAATAAAATAACCAATAAAAATCATAAATAAAAATGCCAACACAAAAGATATAAACATTTTATATTTAATTTGTTCAAACCAAAGATTGTCATCTAGTATTTCAATTATTATAAATTTACTTCCTAAATAGTAAGATTCAGGCTCTTTTATAAAATGAATATAATCTCCACTTAAATAAATAACATCATCTAAACTTACACTTTTAGACTTTAGTGTTGAAAATATTTCTGTTTTATCACTATCAAAAATAGCTGAGTTAAACTTTTCATCTCTTGGATAAATATTGTTTTTATCAATATTTACGTGTAAATCTTTTAATCTAAAAACCAAATCATTTGAATAATCTTGTAATATTTGTCTTTTTTCTTGAAGCATTAAATCTTTTTTGAATTGATAATACAAAAAAGACACAACACTTAAAATAACTAAAACTAAAAAAGAGTATAAAAGACTAAACCCTAAAAGAGTTCTTGTTTCACTATTGGTTAAATCTATACCCGAGTTTTTTAAGACTAACAATTTTATCTTTTCCTAATATTTTTCTAAGATTTTTTATATATGTTCGTAATGAATTATCGCTATAATCCTCATCATAATCCCAAACATAATCATAAATTCTATCATGAATTAAAAGTTCATTTGGGTGTTGTAAAAAGAATTTCAAAAGTTTCAACTCTTTTAAATTTAATTTTATCTCTTCATCATTTTGTTTTAACTCATTTGAAATAGAATTAAATGTTATTTCAGGAGTAATATTTATCAGATCATTTTTACTTGAAAATTCTCTTTTTAAAATTGTTTGAGCTCGAAACAATAACTCTTTTAATTCAAAAGGTTTTCTAATATAATCATCACAACCACTTAAATATCCCTCTTCTAGTGAATCCATTGAATTTAAAGAAGTAGTAAAAATTGCTGGAACACTATTTTTTTCTTTTCTAATCTCTTTTAGAACTTCAAAACCATTTTTATTTGGAACATTAACATCAAGTAACAATAAATCAAAACTATTTTCATAAATTGCAGAAATTGCATCATCTCCATCGTAAACACAAATTACATCGAAACCTTGTTCTTCAAAATACTCACAAACAGTTTCACTTAAATTTAAATCATCTTCTAATAATAATATTTTTGATTTCATTTTTTTTCTAACTCTTCTACAGTTTTTTCATATAATTCTTTTTCAGCATCACTCATATTAGATATTCTAGAATTCAATTCTTTTAAAAAAGAATCTTTATTATCTTCTTTTACATAACCAATTATGGCTATTAATTCTTGAGTACTCATTTCTGAATAATCTTCTTTTGCGAAAACAAAACTAAACAATAAAAGACATATTAGGACATTTTTTTTCATTTTAAGAACTCTATTTTTTATTTTGATTGTAACATATTAAATGTATAATAATTGTTTAATACTTTTTTCTAATGTATTTAAATAATTACTTATATTTAATTTTAAGGTTTTATAAATAAAGTTTCACTAAAATCTGCAAAAAAAGAGAGTTTATGGTAAAAAATTTATTACTTATTAGCTGTGCTACAATTTTATTAAATGGTTGTTTTGGTGGGGAAAAAGAAGAAAAATGGACTGCATTTATCTATCCAATAAAAGAAGATACAAAAAAATATGTTAAAAGTCCTATAACATTTAATTCACTTGAAGAGTGCAAAAAAGTATCAATTTTAGAAATACAAAATCAAAAATTAGAAAATATTGCATTTTTCAAATGTGGATTAAATTGTACGTTCCATGAAGGAATGAAAACAGAAGTTTGCGAACAAATGTTAAGTTCAATTGACAAATAGTTTTTTTGTTAAAAAACAAGGTAAAAAATGAATGAGTTAAAATATTTAAATATTTGTTACAATTTAAAAGAAAATAACGGAAAATTTCATGAATTTATATCATCTTACACAAACAAAGTTTTTAAATATGATAATCAAGATGAATTAATAGATTTAATAAGAAATAAAGATATTCATTTAGTAATTACAAAATATAATTTTGAACTATTGAAGCAAATTAGAACATTAAATAATCAAATACAAATAATTGCTTTTCTAGATGAGTTAAATCATACCCATTTAATAGAAAGTTTAGAAATAGAATATATTAAATTTATTCGAGAAATAAACTGTATAAATGAGTTTATTTATATACTAAAAGATTGTGTTAAAAATATTGACGCAGGAAAATCTAATATTATAAAACTAAAAAATAATTTTATTTATGATAGTTATAATAAAACCTTATTTGAAAAAAATGAAATTATTTTTTTAACAAAAAAAGAAACTCTTTTTTTAGATTTATTAATAAGAAAACATAATAAAGCATTAGAATATAATCAAATAAATAAAGAAATATGGAATAACACTATGAGCCAAGATGCATTAAGATCTTTAGTAAAAGAGATAAGAAAAAAAACCTATAAAGAAATAATAAAAAATGTTTCTGGTATGGGGTATAGAATAGATATAACATTATGAAAAATTTTCATGAATGAAAAAATATCATTAAAGTATATATTTAAACAACTACTAAAAGATAAAAAATCACTTATTATTGGTCAACTTTTAACAATAATTGCAATATTAATAAGTGTACCTATTCCTTTATTATTACCACTTTTAGTTGATGAAGTTTTACTTAATAAACCTGATTTTTTTGTAAACAATATAAATGAAATATTTGGAAGTGGAAGTGCTTTTTATTATATTGCATTTGTTACATTTATTGTTTTATTTTTAAGATTAATTTATTTCGTTTTTGGGATTTATATTACAAAAATATTTACAAAAATTTCAAAATTTGTAACTTTTAAAATAAGAGAAAAACTACTAAATCACCTTGAATTAGTAAACATGAATGAATATGAAAGTTTAGGTTCAGGCTCAATTTCTGCAAACCTTATAACCGATGTTAATACTTTAGATAATTTTATAGTATCAATTGCTAGTAAATTTATTGCATCTGTTTTAACTTTAATTGCCGTTGCTATTGTAATAATCACGATTGACCCAATTTTGGGGTTTATGATTTTATTTATTCAACCAATTATTATAATAATTTCAAAAAAAATTGCTAAAAAAACTGGTTTATTAAAACAAGAAGAAAATAAAGCAATAGAAATTTTCCAAAATAATATAAATGAAACACTTGATTTATTTGGTCAAATAAAAGCTAGTAATAAAGAAGAATTTTTCTTTAAAGATTCTATAAAAAAAGCTCAAAATATTCAAAAAACGTCAAATGAATTCAACTATAAAAGTGTTGCTTATGAAAGATTTTCTTTTACAATTTTTTTAATTGCCTTTGAGATTTTTAGAGCAGTAGGTTTAATTTTAGTGGCTTACAGTGATTTATCTATTGGTTTAATGTTTGCTATGTTTGGTTATATTTGGTTTATTATGACACCTGTTCAAGATATTTTGACTATTCAATATGCATATGCCAGTGCAAGTGCTGCAATTAATAGAATAAATAAAATACTTGAGTTAAAGTGTGAGAAAAATGGAAAAGAAAAACTAAATTCAAATAATAAGAAAGTAGATATTTCAATAAAAAATCTAAATTTCTCATACAAAGAAGATAAAACAACTTTAAAAGATGTTTCCTTTGATATAAAATCAGGAGAAAAAATAGCAATAATAGGAGCAAGTGGTAGTGGAAAAACGACAATAGCTCATATAATTTCAGGTTTTTACTCTAAAGATTCTGGAGATATTTTGTATAACAATATAAGTATAGATAATTTAAATAGACAAAGTCTAAGGGAAAATATCTTTTTAGTTTTACAAATGCCAATTTTATTTAATAATACTCTAAAATTTAACATCACTATGGGAAATGAAAATATAAGTGATAATGAGATTTATAAAGCACTAAAAATTGCTCAATTATATGACACTGTAGAAAAAATGAGTGATAAATTAGAAACTATTGTTGGGAAACATGGCGTTAGATTAAGTGGAGGTCAAAGACAAAGATTGTCAATTGCAAGAATGATTATCGCAAATCCAGCTGTTGTAATATTTGATGAATCTACATCTGCTTTGGATGTTCATACAGAAGTAAAATTATTTTCTGATTTAGAGCGATTTTTACAAGAAAAAACTGTAATAACAATTGCACATAGATTAAGTACTGTAAAAAATGCTCATATGATTTATGTTTTAGAAGATGGGAAACTTGTACAAAGTGGCAATCACAAAGAGCTTGAAGTCCAAGAAGGACACTATTTGGAGTTTATTAAAAATCAGTTAATTTGACTATAATACAAAATTTAATTAAGACCAAAAGGTAATCAATGGATTCAATCAATTTAAAGAATTATTTCTTTTATTTTTCAAGTTTCGTAATAATATTAGCGGGAATGAAAATGGCCAGTCAAGTAGTAGTAATACTTTTTTTAGCCATATTTATTTCATCAATTTTTTCAACATTATTAAATGTATTACAAAAAAAACATATTCCTAGAATTTTTTCATATTTTATAATTTTGTTAATAGTAATTTTAATAGGTTTGATGCTAGCTTATGTAATAAATATTTCATTAAAAGATTTTATTACAAATCTTCCAGCTTATGAAGAAAAGTTTAAAGTAACTATTTTAAATTTACTTCATTATACACAAGATGCAGGATTTCAAATGGATAAAACTAAAATAATGGAAACATTAAATTTTGGTTCATTTTTTGGCTTTACTACAAATATCATAGGAAGTATTGGAACTTTTTTATCTAAATTTTTATTAGTTGTAATTGGAGTTGCTTTCATACTTGCTGAGTCAAAATCATTTCAAACAAAATTAAAAGTAATATTTAGAAACAATGCAAAAAAATTAGAGCATTTCAATCTTTTTTCTTTTAATATTCAAAAATATTTTGTTGTAAAATCATTTACTAGTTTTCTAACGGGATTTATAATTACTATAGTTTTAATATTTTTCGGCGTTGATTATTCTATTTTATGGGGTGTTATTGCAATGTTATTTAATTTTATTCCTGTTGTTGGATCAATTATTGCATCAATTCCTGCTATATTATTAACATTTATGAATCTTGATTTAAATACAACTATTTGGGTTATTATTTTATATGTGGTAATAAATATCTCAATAAGCAATATTTTAGAGCCAAAACTTATGGGTAGAGAATTAGGATTATCTCCTTTAGTTATCTTCTTTTCTTTAATATTTTGGGGATGGCTTTTGGGAATTGTAGGTATGTTTTTAGCCGTTCCAATTACAATGACTTTAAAAATTGCCTTTGATTCAAATACAAGTACACATTGGTTGGGAATATTGATGTCCGATTTATCAAGAAAAAACAAAAAAACAACAATATCTAAATAGTAAAAATAGTTATGGATTTAATATAAAAATATTAAATCCATAAAATATTAAAAGTGGTAGAATAAACCAGCGTAAGCGCCCTTGATTTCAATATTAGAATTAACATCACTAATATCATCTAATTGTAATTTTTCCATTCTATAACCAGCAGTAGCTCCTAAACCAAATGAAGTTTCATAAAGTAATCCACCTTTAAAATCATAAAATTCACTATCTTCATAACTTATATAACTTAAATCAGTTTCTGCTGATAATCCACTAAAAGGTAAATCAAATCTAGCTTTTGAATAAACCATTGGAATGATATATTCAAGATTTTTATTTGCTGTTTGCACAGAATCTTTAACACTTACAGAAGCATCAATAAATTTACCATTAATACCCACATCTAAATTAACCCAATTATCTAATAATTCATAATATGCTATAAAATCCGTTTGATTTAATTGTAAACTAGAGCTTACATTTCCTGAAAATCTTTTATTATCAAAAGTAACATTTGATATTTTTGAAGCTGTATCTTCTATTTTTGTATGCTGTATTTTTATATTTGGGATTAAAGGAATTGGATGTTCAAAACTAGCCCAAATAAAATTTGTATTTAAATCTTCATAACCTAAATCTTTTTCTAAATCAATAGAATCACCTTTATACTCTATATTTCCAGAAGTTTTAGAAGCCCAAGCAGCAGCTCCCATTTCAAGTCCAAAAGTATCTGCACTTGCACCTAATGCAAGAATAGCACTTAAAGATAATAATACAATATTTTTTTTCATAATTAATTTCCTTTTTTTAGTCCGCAATAATACTTAAATATTATTTATATTTAGCCATCATGCTATCGATTTTTTTATTTGATTTAATAATTTCTTCTAATGAAATTTCTTCACTTAATATTTGAGTATAAATAGTATCAACTATTTGTTTTAAACTTATTGGTTTTGCTAATTGATTTGCAAATAAAAGCATATTAACCCCTGAATTTATGGCTAATGTTACTGTTTGCTTTAAATCATAATGTTTGGAAATAGCATACATTTGTAAATCATCACTAACTAAAACTCCATCAAAACCTAATTTATATCTTAATAATTTAGTATTTACATTATGTGATAGAGTTGAGGGGTATTTATCATCTAATTTTTCATTAAAAACATGGGCTGTCATAATCATATCTACTTTATTATTTTTAATAAAATACCTATATGGTTCTAACTCTTTTTCGCTCCATGTATTTGTAATATCAACAAAACCTAAATGAGAATCACTCAAAGATGAACCATGACCTGGAAAATGTTTTAAAACTGAAATAACATTTTGTTTTTTTAATTCATCAACAAAAATTGAAGAATATTTTATAACATCTTTTGATGATTCTCCAAAAGAACGACCTTTTGTAACAATTACTTTATTTTGTTTATTGATAGCTAAATCTACAACTGGTGCAAAATCATTATTAATTCCAGATTCTTTTAAATCTATTGCTAATGATTTATATGTTTTTCTAGCAATTTCTTCACCCATTGAAGCCACGTCAATGGCTTTTGGAATATCCACAAAACCATCTTCTTTTTTCAATCTTTGAACTATTCCACCTTCTTGATCAATAGAAATTAGTAGTTTTTGTTTTGATATTGATTGTAATTGAGAAGTTAATTTTTGCAACTGCTGTTTATTTTTGATATTTTTTACTTTTGTTTTATCAGTTGGGTCTTTATCAAATAAAATAACTCCACCCAATCCTGATTTTACATTTTTATAAATTTCATCATTAGGATTTGCAGTTTCACCTTTAAATCCTATAATCACCATTTTTGAAATCATTCTTTCAATTTGCTCTTTTGTATAAACTTCATTTGCAAATGAATTTATACAAAAAGAAACAAATATAATAACTAAAATTAAAATTTTCTTTTGCATTATTACTCTTTCTTTAATCATTCATTTTGTCTTTTAATAAATATCTTTGAGATGAAATTACAGATAAATATCTAATAAATAATAAAAATACAATTACTCCTGATAAAACCAATAAATTAATATTTACTGAACTTGAAAAAACTGCTTCAAAAGTGCTTAATTCTTCTTTATTAACTTTTACTACATTTACTATAAACTCTCGTAATGCCAATATTATAAAAGCATCCACAAGTAAAGATAAAGAAACTCTTTCTTCCCTTATATAGTTTACAACTGCTCTTACAATTTCTAAAAAAATTATAAAATAAAGCATATAAATAATAAAATCCATCAACTTATCCATGATAAGAGCAATAAAAAATAAAACCCCTGCAATTGATAATTCTATATACAACTTTTCTGAAAAGAAATTTATTATAGTTTTTTTCATAAATCTACCTTTAAATACTTATCTTTAAATTTAACCAATTTTTTGGTATTTCACTTATTTGTTTATTTGCAAGAAATATAACAGAAGCAATCATTGCTCTTGCACTTGTATCTCCACCTGCTTTTGAATTTGCAACAAGCATATCTTTTAAATTGTCATATTTACATAAAAGATGTATTACTCCACTAAATCCGCTATTTATATCACAAGCTGGTCCAAATCTTCTTATTGTTTCAAAAGTATCAGAATTTTTTGAATTAATACCTTTTTCTATCATCTCTTGAAAAAAAGAATCATATGAATTTTTCAACTCTAAAATTGATTTTTCAATTTCATTATTTTCAAGAACTAAAAGTAAAAGATTTGCGAAAAAATCAGCACTTTGTAATGCCTCTTTACTATTATGAGTTAATTTTACAAATTTTCCTACATTTTGTAAAAACTCTTCTTTTGTTTTTGATACTTTTAATAATGGAACAATTCTTCCAACTATTGATAAATCATGTGAATTTGCACCACTTGGAACTACGCCATTTTCAATATTTAAAATCGTTTTTCTACAAGAAGCATCAATATAACCTGTATATGTTTTCATTTTTTCAAACCAAAAATCTAAAAACTCTTTTTCATTAAAAGAATTTTTATCTTTTAAAAATTCATATAACCAATAATTCTGATCACCATAATGGGTGAAATCCCCTGCACTTTTTCCTTTGTGCCATATTGCCATTGGAGCATTTAACTCTTCCCAATTTATATCATTATTAATTAATTGATTTTCATCATAAATCCAATGTGTACCTAAGCAATAAGAATCCGCAACAAGTGAGCTTAGCACTAAATCTTTTATTTTTTTTTCATACATTTTAATCTCCTATTTATTCCAATTCTTATAATTTGTAAATGAAGGAAACTGATGCCTAAACTCATCTTTATCAAAAGAAAAATAATAAGAATCCATATATGCACATAAAATCTCATAATTTTTTTTCAATTCAATAAACTTTTCATCACTTCCTTCTGGCATATCTGGGTGAAATTTTTTTGACAATTTTAAATATTTATTTTTTATATCTTTTTTTGAAACCCTTGTTAATATTCCAAACATATCAACAGCTTTCTCAAACTCTTCATATTCCATTAAAATCCTTTAAACAGTAACATATTGTACTCAAAAAGTTTTAAATATAATTAATAACACTTTTTATAAGTACTTTAATTTTAATAATGATAATGTTCATTAAAAATGTAATAAGGAATTCTAATGATTTACACTTTATATTATGTTCATGACCCTATGTGTTCATGGTGTTATGCTTTTAAACCAACATTAGATGAGTTAAGAAAAAAATTAAATTCAAATATAAAAATCATTAATGTAGTTGGTGGACTTGCAAAACATAGCGATGAAGTAATGCCCAAAGATGTACAAGAAAAAATAGAAAATATTTGGTATGAAATAAAAAGAGTTGTAGGAACAAAATTTAATCACGATTTTTGGAAAAAATGTATTCCAAGACGTTCAAGTTATCTAGCTTGCCAAGCAACAATACTTGCACGTTATGAAAATAAAGAAGATGAAATGATTGAAGCTATTCAAAATGCTTATTATTTAAATGCACAAAATCCAAGTGATGCTT
The DNA here is from genome assembly GCA_041730535.1 of Minisyncoccia bacterium. Classification (GTDB taxonomy): domain Bacteria; phylum Campylobacterota; class Campylobacteria; order Campylobacterales; family Arcobacteraceae; genus Aliarcobacter. Next base: position 10,410 of record JBGSBO010000024.1, on the reverse strand, counting down.
CTACTTTGATAATGCTTGCAAAACAAATTGGAATGGATGAAAAAAAGTTTGAAGAAGATTTAAAATCTAATAAAATTGAAGAAGATTTACAATATGAGTTAAATTTTAGACGCTCTTTAAATGTTAAAAATTTTCCTTCACTAATTTTAAAATATAAAAAAGAGTTGTATCCAATAAATATAAAATATAATGATTATAAATCTATGCTAGAACAAATTAATGATATGGTTGAGAATAGTTATTTTTAGTAAAAAAGAAGACTTAAAAGTCTTCTTTTCTTTTTTATTTTATTAAAGGATCACTTAATCCTAAATAATACATTCCAATAAGACCAATAATTCCAACTACTACACAATAATAAATTGTAGGAATAATAGTTTTTCTTAATGTCTCACCTTCTTGATCCATTAAACCAACAGTTGCACTAGCTGCTACAACATTGTGAATTGCAATCATATTCCCTGCAGCTGCACCAACTGCTTGAAGTGCTACCATAAATGCAGTTGAAATTCCTAATGCATCAGCAACACCAAATTGGAATTGAGATAACATCATATTTGATACAGTATTACTTCCTGCAATAAATGCTCCTAAAGCTCCAACCATTGGGGCAAAAAATGGATAAACATCTCCAACAGAGTGAGCAACAAAATTTGCCATTGCAATTGGCATAGAATCAAATCCAGAACCATTAACACCTGAATTAATTAAAATTCTAACAAGTGGAACTGTAAACATAAGTACAAATCCAGCACTAATCATAACTTTTGAAGATTCACCAACGGCTTCTTTTAATTCTTTAAATTCCATTTTATGTAAAAAATAAGTAATAAGAACAACGAAAACTAAAATTCCACCTGGTAAATATAAAGGATTCATCGTGAAGTTTAAACCCTCACCTAATATATTTTTATATGAAAATACTAAAGATGTAACAAATGCTTTAGCATCAGCACTTACTCTTGTTAATACAAGAATAATCGCAACTAAAATATAAGGAATCCACGCTTTTGTTAAAGACATTGGAATTTTTGCAGTCATTGCATCAAATTTCATCTCAAATTTTGAAACCCAAGAAACTGGCCATTTTTCTCTTGGAGCAAAATCCCAAACTTTTTTAGGTACTAAAAAACCACTTTTTGCAGCAAGAATAACTATTGGAAGACCAACTAATGCTCCAATTAAAGATGGAAATTCAGGTCCTAATAATATCCCCGTTAATGCATAAGGAATAGTAAATGCAAGACCTCCAAAAATAGCAAAAGGTAAAATTGCTAAACCTTCAGTCCAAGATTTATTTTGTCCAAAAAATCTTGTAAGCATAACACACATAAATAAAGGAATAAGTGTTCCAGTAATTGCATGAGTAATTGCTACTTCTGAAGTAATTATTTGTAAATAAACATCCCAAGAAGAACCAGAACTTTGTAATGTTGCACCAATTCCAGCTGAATCTAAACCTTTATTTACTCCAATTAAAATAGGAGTTCCAACAGCTCCAAAAGAAACAGGTGTACTTTGAACCATCATTCCTAACATAACAGCAGCCATTGCAGGAAAACCAATAGCTACAAGTAAAGGTGCAGCAATTGCAGCTGGTGTTCCAAATCCTGAAGCTCCTTCAATAAAACATCCAAATAACCAAGCTACAATAATCGCTTGAATTCTTCTATCTGGACTTATATTATTAAATCCTTGACGAATTACAATGATCGCACCTGAATGTTTTAGTGTATTTAAAAGTAAAATTGCACCAAAAATAATCCATAACACAGAAATAGTAATTAAAACTCCCTCAATAGTAGAAGCCAATACCCTATTAAAAGATACTTCCCACACAACAAACGCAATAGCCACAGTTGATATATAAACCAAAGGCATAGCTTTTTTTGCTTAAATCCTAAGACCAATTAGTAAAATCCCCGCAAATAATATTGGTAACACAGCAAAAAGAGCTTGAAAACCTATACTCATAAAATCCTCCTATAAAAATTTATCCTAAGAATAGTTATGAAGTATGATATTTTTATGATAAAAAACAATAGCAATAAAATAACAATAAAAAAGATGATTAATGATAACTTTTGTAACAAAAATTAACATCTCCTAAGAAATTAAGTTTTATATTGAATATTATTTCTTTAAATTCTTGTTTAATTTACTTATAGTAAAAGTAAGTATATAATACAAAACTATTTTTAAAAGGGTATTTTTTATGTATAACAATACAGCTATTTATATTTTCAATAGACTAGTTAGATTAGCCATTCTATTTTTTATTCTATATTTAATTTTTACAAATTTTGGAACTTTTTTGATGATTCTAGGAATAATTTTTGTTGTTATCGCATTTTCAATTTATAATTTCAGAAAAAAGATGCAAACAAATAGTTTTAAATTCAAATTTGATAGTAGTAACTTTCAAAATGGAAATAATGGGCAAAATTTTAACTTTAATGATTTTAAAAACTTTAATCAATCAGATTTTCAAGGATTTACAAATGCGCCAAGATTTGATGAAGTTGCTAAAGCAAAAGAGTTTTTTGGATTTACTCAAACTCCAACAAAAGAAGAGATAAAAAAAAGATACAAAGAACTAGCTCGTAAATATCATCCAGATATAAATAATGGAGATGATGTTAAAATGAAAGAATTAAATCATTACAGAGATGTTTTAATAAAAACCGTAGAATAAATTGATTTTAAATTAACCAAAAAGGAATTTTTTGAACATAGACATGACAAAAGTAGCAAATGTAATTTTATATATGTTACATAAACAAGTAAAACATTTAAATGATAAAAAAGTATCAATAATGCTTTTTTTAATGGATTTTAACCATCAAAAATATTGTGGTCAAAAACTATTTAATGAAGAGTATATAAAAGGGGCAAGACATCCTGAACCTATAATATTAGGAGAACTTTTTGATATTGTTGCAAATGAAGAAGATTTAGAAGAAGATGATGAAAGAATCTTTTTAATGCAAGAATTATTAGATTATTTAGATATTGAAGTTATAAAAAAAGACAAATTTATTGAACTTAATTTTATTAAAATGGAAGAAGAATTTGATGAATCAATTTTTAATAAAGATGAAATCAAAACAATTTATAAAATAGTAAGTCAATATCAAGATACAAGTGCTAGAAATATTGCAAATGACTGCTTTAAAATTGAAGAAGTAAGAGCTACAACTAAGGGCGAAATTATTATTTAATAAAAACTCCTATAATTTTCACTTAATTATAAATTTACTTCATAATCAAGTGAAAATAAATATTATTCTGAATATTAAATTGTAACTTCACTAATTTGAAGTTGTGGTCGAGAATTAGTAAATCTTGGAATATCAGAAAGTAATTCTTCTGCATGAATTGGAAATATATTTTGAAAAGACTCAATTGAATCAAATGTCAAATGAGTTATTACTACATAAATAGCTGATTCATCGGAACTTCCATTTGTTAAACCAAAATCTACTTGAACATTTTTTAATGCTTCACCTAATAATTCTGATACTAAGGGAACATGTTTATCAAGATAATACTCTTTATCAAATACTAAATTTTCTGAATTTGGATACAGTACACTTACTTTTATCATTATATTTTCCTATTTTAATTTTAACTTTAATTAGTTATTTTTAGAGTCTAACATAGAAATATAGCGTAAGTATATCTAGAAAAATAGTTTAAAAATTCTCTTTAAAATTTAAAATATCTTCAGAACTTAAAACAAGCTCATCCTGATTTTTATCTAAAAGAGGATTCATTAAAGCATTTTTTACTTCAATATGAGGAATTCCAACTAGATGTGCTATTTCGTGTGCTAAAACAACTTTTAGCTGTTTTAAATTATCAAAACCATAAATCTCAATTTTATTCATGGATATAGTAGAATTTTTTTCTTTTACTAATTGCCCATCTTTATAATAGGTTTTTATAGTAGTATTTTCCTCTGCAAAAACTTTTCCTTTTATTTTTTTAAAATTTCTACTCATAGACTCTATTTCATTACTTATTCTATTTGAATCATTTACTAAATTATTAAAAGAGAAAACTTTTTGATTATAACTATTAAATAATTTAGTTAAATCTTTATGGGATTTTTTCTGTTTTTTCCCCTCTATATCAATTCCACTTTTTTCTATATTAATATAATTTTGGGCTTCTAAATATTCATCTTTTGATAAATTAGTTTTTTTATTAATATTTCGAACATATTCATTTAGCTCTTCAATTTTTTTATTTAAAATAGAAGATTGTTCATTATAAGTATTTTTAGAAATAGTCATTTCCTCTTTAATTTTTGGAAATTGTATTTTTAGTTCTTCGATTTTTTCTAGTTTTAAAGTAAATTTTTCCATCTTTTCTTTAATTTTTTCTTCTAATTTAGAAGGTGTTTCAAAAATAATATCAATGGGTTTTCCATTTTGTGAATAATCAAATATATTCATGTTTAATTGAGATTCAAAAATATGTTCGATTTCATCAATAATAATTTTTAATTGATGTTCTGAGAGTTTATCTTTATAAAAATCATCTATTCTACCAATACGTAATTGTTCATAAGAAGCAAATAGAGAATCAAAAGAGAAAAACAATAAGAAAATAATTTTATAATACATAGAAATTTTCTAATTATTAACTTGATTTTTTTTTCGTTTAGTAAAATTACTAACTTTTGAACGATTACCACAGATTTCCATACTACACCAACGTCTAGAGTGATTTTTAGAAGTATCTATAAAATATAAAGAACATTTATGATTATCACATTTTTTAAGGTATTTAAATTCACTAGAATTTAAAAGTTTAATAACTTCAATTGCAATTTTTGTCAGTAACACATTATACATTGTACTAGCAGGAACAAATTCAAGTATATACGAATCATTTTTATAAATAATTTGAGGATGAACTTTACTTTCAAGTAAAATATTATTTGTTATTTCCAATAGATTATCAAGTAACAAATTTGATTGAAGATAGTCTTTAAAACTATTTCTTAATAAAGTTCTATAATTAATTATTTCTTTATAATAATTCATTTCATCATAAAAATTAGTTTTTTCATCTTTCTGTATTAAGCCCACTTCACTAAACCAATCTACCATATCAGAATAATTTTCAAGATTTTCAACAATCTCCCCATAAGGAGTAAATTGAGTATTCACAAAATCTGTTACACAATGTGCACCTATAAATAAAAAAGATTTTATAGAGATTCCTTTTTATTTTAATAATAACATTAAAATGCTTATTTTAAATTTACCATTAACTAACTATTAAAATAAGTTTGACAGGTTATATAAAAAATGATAACATTTCAATAACTATCTAAATAGTTTTTAGTAGTTAATCAAATCAAAGGATATAAAATGAAAGTTGGGCATGTAGGGATTAACGTAAATAATATGGAGAAATCTAAAGAATTTTATTTAAAACTATTTGGATTTGAAGTAATATTTGAAGAAACACAAAAAGATAAAAGATATATATTTCTTGGACATAGTGGTGAAATTATAATCACACTATGGGAACAATCAAACAAAAGGTTCTCAAAAGATACTGCAGGACTACATCATTTGGCATTTATACTAGATAGTGTTGATGAGCTAAAAGCATTTGAAAAAAAATTAGAAGATGACAATATAACAAAAATATATGATGGAATAGTTTCTCATTGTGAAGGTGCAGATTCAGGTGGTGTATTTTTCTTAGACCCAGATGGAGTAAGATTAGAGGTTTGTATAGCTGAAGGCATCGAAAAATGTAACCCTGACACAAAAGACCACTCATCTTGTGGCTTTTTTTAAAATTATTCAAGATAATTCAATGAATAAGAAATTTCATGAAGGGGAATATCACATTCAAGAAATGATGGGTATTAGAAAATTTCCTGATACTCTGTCATCAATGATAAAAGATACAATCCCTAAAATTGCATCTGATTTTTTAGAAAAACTGAGCTTTTGTGTACTTACTTTAAGTACACAAAAAGATGATTTATTTACAAGTACTGTATATGATAACAAGTCATTTATAAAAATAATAAATCATAATAGTTTTTCTATAAACTTAAAGAATAAGAGTTATATACCAGAGTTTTTTTTTAAGGAAGAAGTACTAAATATTGGAATTATTGGATTAGATTTTTTAAACGCTAAACGTATAAGAATTAATGGAAAATCTAAGATAATTAACAATGAACTTATTGTTATAATCAATGAAATTTATTCAAATTGTCCTAAGTATATAAAGAAAAGATTTCTTCAAAAAAATCTTAAAACATTAAATAAGACAAGTATTGATAATGAACTTGAATTGAATCAAGATTTAATAAATATTATATTAAATTCAGATACATTTTTTTTAGCATCAAGTCACAAAGAAAAAGGGCTTGATGTATCATATAAAGGTGGTGAAAAAGGTTTTGTAAAAATAATCTCATCTAAACAATTATATTTTGATGATATGCCTGGTAATAATTTATATAATACATTAGGAAATATTTATACAAACCCTTGTGTAAATATGTTTTTTATTGATTTTGACAAGAGTAATACGTATAATATTTTAGCAAAAGCTCACATTAAAGAAATATTTATTGGAAATAAAAAAAGACTTAGAGTTATTATAAACTGTACTAAAATCACAATTAATAAAAATAGTTTTTCACTTGATTATAAATTAACTTTATGATCAAGTAAAGATATCACAATATTTAGTAACATAAGTGGCATAAAACTTAAGTATTTATATTTTTAATCCATCAAATTAAAAAACAATATTATTTCATCTCTTTGTATTCAATTTTTTCAAGATTACTACAATCTATTATTTAAAAATTTTATTAATATTTAAATAAAAATATTATTTCTTCTGTTCTGGTGGTGGTAATAATTTATTGAAATCATAAGGAATAATACTTCTCTCAATTTTTTCAGTAAAATCATATAACTTTATACATATACCAATTAAAATTAGCCAAACAAATATTTTATTTATAATAGATATTGGAAAAACTATACCAATAATAACTCCTAAATACCTATTTTTATTAAATAATCATCAATTTTTTTAATTTTTATTAATTTATAATATTCTTTTATTTTATCTATCATAATAATTTCCTTTTGATAATATTACTAAAAAATAGTAAAAAAGAAGTTAATGATTAATTATTTTCTTAAAATGGCTAGTAAAAATATTAGATTTTGAAGTTAATCAAGGTAAAGTTTGAATTTTAAGTGGAGCACATGAAAGACTCATGAGCATTAAAATTCAAACTTCAACACAGAATAAATTTAAAAGATAATCTTTAAAATATCATCTTTTAGATATGGTAGTTTGGAGCTTCGTTAGTAATAGTTACATCGTGTACATGTGACTCTCGAAGTCCTGCACTTGTAATTTCAACAAACTCAGCCGTAGCTTGGAATGTAGGAATATCTTTTGAACCTAAATATCCCATAGATGATCTTAATCCTCCAACCATTTGATGAATAATATCCGCAATAGTTCCTCTATATGGAACCATTCCTTCAATTCCTTCAGGAACTAATTTATCAGCAGCTGTACCTTCTTGAAAATATCTATCAGTACTTCCTTTAGTCATAGCACCAATTGAACCCATACCTCTGTATGTTTTAAATTTTCTACCTTGACTTAAAACAACTTCACCAGGACTTTCTTCAGTTCCAGCTAACGCAGAGCCCATCATAACAGCACTTGCACCAACAGCTAATGCTTTTGCAACATCACCTGAGTATTTAATTCCACCATCAGCAATAATTGGTGTTCCAGTTTTTGCACCCTCAGCAGCACATTCATCAATAGCAGAAATTTGAGGAACTCCAACACCTGCTACAATTCTAGTTGTACAAATAGATCCAGGTCCAATTCCAACTTTAACAGCATCAGCTCCACAAGCAATTAAATCAGCAGTAGCTTCAGCAGTTGCAACATTTCCAGCAATAATTTGAACATCCATTTCAGCTTTAATTGCTTTTACTGTATCTAAAATACCTTTTGAGTGTCCATGAGCTGAATCTAAAACTAAAACATCAACACCAACTGCAACTAATGCTCTTGCACGATCAAGTTGACCAACACCAATTGCTGCTCCAACTCTTAGTCTTCCAAATTCATCTTTATTTGCATTTGGATGTTCTCTTTTTTTGTTAATATCTTTAATAGTAATTAAACCAATTAATTTATTTTTTGAATCAACAATTGGTAATTTCTCAATTTTATTTGCATGCATAACTTCTGCTGCTTCTTCTAATGTTGTACCCTCTTTAGCTGTAACCAATGGCATTACGGTCATTTTATCTACAGCTTTTTGAGTAAAGTCTTTTGTAAATCTCATATCTCTATTTGTTAAAATACCAACTAAAATATTGTTATCATCAACAACAGGAACACCTGAAATTTTATAAGAAGCCATTATATCTTCAGCATCTTGAAGTGTTTGAGAAGGTTTTATTGTAATTGGGTCAATAATCATTCCTGATTCTGATTTTTTCACTTTTTTACATTGTAATACTTGAGTTTCAATATCCATATTTTTATGAATAATACCGATTCCTCCAAGTCTTGCCATTGCAATTGCTGCTTCATATTCAGTTACTGTATCCATTGCTGCACTTACAAAAGGAATGTTTAAATCAATTTTTTTTGTAAGTTTAGTTTTAATAGAAACATCTCTTGGTAAAACTTCCGATTTTGCTGGTACTAATAAAACATCTTCAAATGTAAGTGCTCTTTTTCTAATTTTCATTTTTTAATCCTAATTAATATTTATTTATTTATTGTAATTTATAGCTTTTTCTAAAGATAAAGCACCGTCAAATAGCGTTTGTTCATCATATGCTTTTGAGATAAATTGAAGACCAATTGGCATCCCATCTTCATCTTTATCAACTGGCAATGAAATAGCAGGAAGCCCTGCAAGATTTATAGAAATTGTATAAATATCACTTAAATACATATCTAAAGAAGTTTTAAATGAACCAAATTTTGGGGCAGTTGTTGGAGCAACTGGAGATAAAATAAGGTCAGCTTCAGCAAAAATAGCAGAATATTCATCTTTGATTAAATGCCTAACTTTTTGAGCTTTTATATAATATGCATCATAATATCCTGAACTTAATACAAAAGAACCTAACATAATTCTTTTTTGCACTTCATGTCCAAAACCTTGTGATTTTGTTTGAACATACATATCTTTAAGACCTGCATAACCTTTTCTATTTCCATATCTAACACCATCAAACCTTGAAAGATTCGCCGATGCTTCTGCCGTTGCAACAATATAATAAGTTGATACAATTTTATCTGTATCTAACATATTTTTATGAATTATTTTATGCCCAGCCTCTTCTAAAGCCTTAACAGCTTTTTCAAAACCTTTTTGAATTGCAGGACTAGCTTGTAAAACAAAATTATCAATAACTGCAATAGTTAATTTTTTATTTGGATTAAGTTTTGGAGTAACTGCTTCATAATTTATATTTGCAGATGTTGAATCCATTGGATCGTGACCTGAGATAATATCATATAAAATGGCTGCATCTTCCACATTTTGTGTTATTGGTCCACATTGATCAAGTGATGAAGAATAAGCCGTAATTCCATATCTGGAAACTCTTCCATAAGTTGGTTTCATCCCAACAACACCACAATAAGCAGCTGGTTGTCTAATACTTCCACCTGTATCAGTTCCAAGTGCAGCAATTGCAATTCCAGCAGCAACAGCAGCGGCACTTCCTCCTGAACTTCCTCCTGGAACTTTTTCATTATCAATCGGATTTAAAGTTTTTCCATAACAAGAAGATTCAGTTGAACTTCCCATTGCAAATTCATCCATATTTGTTCTACCAAATGGTGATAATCCAGCTTTTTCTAAATTGTTAATTACAGTTGCATTATAAGGACTTATATAACCTTTTAATATATTACTAGAACAAGTTATTTCCCAATTTTTTACATTTATATTATCTTTAATAGCTATGGGAATACCTGAACCAGATTGTGAAATATTTGTTGAAGTTAGTTGTTCAACATAGGCACCGATATTACTTTCTTTTATTTTTTGATTTAGATTATCTCTTAATTTTACTACATCGTCACTAGCTAAAGTTAGTGCTTCTTTTAGGGTTATCAAACGTTTCTCCTATGATTTACAGTTATAGTATTACGCTGGATTTTATCAAAAAAATGATTAAAAATAGGTTATAGGTTAATTTTTTAATGAAAGTTTATCTTCATCCACTAAAAACTCTTAATTAAGTAAATAGATAAAATCAGCTATAATATGCATAAAAAAGAGATATTATGGCAAATAGATTTAGAGAGAAATTAGCAGAGAAAAGATCTAAAAAAGGTTATAAGGAAATAGCT
>JBGSBO010000023.1:0-25517 GCA_041730535.1 Minisyncoccia bacterium | reverse complement strand
GTTTTAGAGTTTATAAAGCTTGTAAAAGAACAACATATAAAAGCTGGATTCCCTGAATCTTGGCATGTAAATCAATAAAAAAGGATTAATTTTATGAAAAAAGTTTTAATTTTATGTACAGGAAATTCTTGTAGAAGTATTATCGCAGAAGCCTTAATCAATGCAAAATTAGAGGGAATTAGTGCAGATAGTTCAGGGGTACGTGCAAGTGGAAGAGTAAATCCAAGCGCTAAAAAGTTACTTGAAGATAAAGGGATTTGGAGGGAAGAATATCACTCAAAAACAATAGATAAAGTAATAGACAATGCTTATGATTTAGTAGTAACTGTTTGTGACCATGCAAATGAAACTTGTCCAATGTTTCCAAAGGCTGTAAAGGTTATTCATGTTGGATTTGAAGATCCAGATGGAAAAGGTTTTGAAGCTTTTGAAGATACATACAAAGAAATAGAAGAAATTTTACTTCCAAAAGTTGTTGAAGCTTTAAAATAATAATGATAAATATATCTATTTTTTGGCATTTTTTTATCTTAGGTCTTTTTAGTTTTGGAGGACCAATAGCTCATATTGGCTATTTTAGAAAAAAAATTGTCGAAGAATTAAAATGGCTAAGTGATGAAGAATTTTCTAAAATCGTAGCACTTAGTCAGTTTTTGCCAGGACCTAGCTCGTCACAAGTTGGGTTTACAATCGGATTAAAAAAAGGTGTAATAATTGGTGCAATATTGGCTTTTATTGCATTTACAACTCCCTCTTTTTTACTTTTATATTTAGCTGCAACTTTTCAAAATATTTATGATAATAACACTATTATTTATGCTTTGATGAGTGGATTAAAACTATTTGCTGTGGTTATTGTGGCAGATGCTACTTTTAGTATGTTTAACTCTTTATGTAAAACTACCTTAAGTAAAATAATTTTTGTTTTTGCAACTCTATTTTTAGTTTTTAATCAAACATTTTTTAGTCAAATTTTAGTGTTAGTTGTTTCAGGTTTTGTTGCACTATTTTTTATAAAAGAGAAAAATATAAATAAAATAAAATATGAAAAACCTTATATCTTGCCTTTATTTATCTTTTTTATTTTATTGATATTTTTGCCATTTTTTGCAAATCAAGAAAAATTGCTTAATCTATTTAACTCTTTTTACCAAATTGGAAGTTTAGTTTTTGGAGGAGGTCATGTTGTTCTTCCTTTAATTAAAAGTAATATAAATATAGATGAAAATAGTTTTTTAGTAGCTTATTCTTTAGCTCAAGCAGTTCCAGGACCTATGTTTACCATTGCTTCATATATTGGTGTTGTTGCTTTTGAAGAATCACCTTTTTTAGGTGCAGTTGTTGCTACACTTGCAATCTTTTTACCAGGATTTCTTTTGATTTTATCTTTTTATAAAAGTTTTGAGAGTTATTCAAAAAATCCTGTCATTTCAAAAATAGTTATGGGAATTAACGCAAGTGTTGTTGCAATATTATTTAGTGTTTTAGTTACAATTGTTATTCCAAGTGGAGTTTTAAATATTTATGATTTGATTTTTGCAATACTTGGATTTCTTGTGATTAGAAGATTTAAAATATCTGTATTACTTTTGATTTTGTTTTATTGTGGATATGGAATATTAAGGAGTTTATATGTTTGATTGGTGGGAAAAAATTGTTGATAAATTAGTTTATGAAACTTGGGAAATGAATAGTGATAGTGCCGTTGGAAGTGCATTACATTTTTTTATTTATGACACTATTAAAATTTTTATTCTTTTAATTGCTATTATTTTTTTAGTTAGTTTTTTAAGAACATATTTTAATACAGAAAAAGTAAGAGTTTATCTTCAAGGAAAAAGTGAATTTACTGGAAATATATTAGCTGCTTTATTTGGTATTATCACTCCATTTTGTTCGTGTTCTGCAATTCCACTTTTTTTAGGATTTATGCAAGCAAGAATTCCTGTTGGAATTACTTTTAGTTTTCTTATTTCTGCACCTCTTAATAATGAAATAGCAATTGCTATGTTATTTGGACTTTTTGGATGGGAAATTGCTGCTATTTACATTGGATTTGGTTTAGTTGTTGCTATTTTAGGAGGATATTTTATAGGAAAAATTCCAAATATTGAGAAATATATTCTAATTCCAGTTACTCCAATTGAGGGTGAATTACAAAATGTAGAAATCAAATCATTTTTAAAACAAAGAGCTAAAGATGCTTGGGAATATACAATTGATATATTTAAAAAAATTTATTTATATGTGATTATAGGAGTGGGAATTGGAGCATTTATTCATGGATATGTTCCCACTGAGTTTATAACTAAATATGCAGGTGGTGATGTTTGGTACGCTGTGCCAATGGCAGTTTTAATGGGGATTCCAATGTATTCAAATGCAGCTGGAGTTATGCCCTTAATTGAAGTGCTTACTGCAAAAGGAATTTTATTAGGAACAGCATTAAGTTTTATGATGGCAGTAACAGCTCTTAGTCTTCCTGAAGCTATGATTTTAAAAAGAATTTTACATATTAAATTAATTGGAATCTTTTTTGGAATAGTAGGATTTGGGATACTTTTAGTTGGATATGTATTCAATGCAATTTTATAAAAAGGAGAGAGTATGAAAAAAAGTTTATTATTACTTATTACAAGTGTAACTTTGTGGGCAAATGTTTATGATTTAAAACCTATAAAAATAACTGAAGATGTAAATTGTTTAATAGGTGATTTAAACTCTCCAACAATAAAAAATAATGGATTTATTTCAAATGTTTGTTATGTAGATATTGGAGATAGTATTGTTTTATTAGATTCAGGAGCTACTTATTTATTTGCAAAAGAGTTAAATGATTTGATAAAAAAAGAGTATCCAAACAAAAAAATTTCCCATGTGGTTTTAACAAATTTTCATGATGACAGAATTCAAGGAGCATCTTTTTTCAAAGATTTAGGTGCGAAAATTCTTGGACATAAAACTTTAAATGAAGATATTAAAGCAAATATTTCAAAGTTTGATAGAATGAAAAATTCTTTACCAAAAGAGATAGTTGAAAAAACAAAAGTTATTGAAGCTGATTTATTAGTTGATGATGGATATGAAATAAAAGGAAGCTCAAAAACTCTTAAAATTATAAAACCAAGTGTTGTTAGTGAAGAGAAAAGTGATATAGCAATTTATAGTGAAACTGATAGTTTTTTATTTGTTGGAAATATGGTTTTTAATGAAAGATTATTAAACTATACAAAAAATTCAAATATTGATGGCTGGATTGAAGCTTTAGAAAAACTTGCAAGTTTAAATGCTAAATATCTTTTAGGTGGACATGGAAAGCAGTATGATAAAGACTCATATAAAACTTCACTTGAATACCTACAAATCTTAAGGGATGATGTAAAAAAAGCTTATGAAGATGGTATTGAAAGTGATGTTGTTTCAAAACATGTAAATACTCAAAAATTTAATTATTTAGAAAATTTCAGTGCTTTAAATCATTCAAATATTCAAAACTTTTTTGCCCAACTAGAATGGCAATAAAAATTTAATTTAAAAAAGGATAAAAAATGAAAATAGAAATATTAGGAACAGGTTGCACTAAATGCAAAGCTTTAGAAGAAGCTACAAAACAAGCAGTTGCAAAAGTTGGCGGATTTCATGAAGTTATAAAAGTAGAAGATATTGTCAAAATTATGAATTATGGAGTTATGAGTACACCTGCTCTTGTAATTGATGGAGTTGTTAAATCAAGTGGGAAACTTTTAGGTATAGAAGAAATTGTAGCTTTAATGAAAGATTCTAGTAGTTGTGGAAATAAATAAAAAATAAATTAGTAAAAGAAGGAATTCTTAAATGAGTGATAAAAAAAGCACTTTACAAAAAGTGATATCTCTAAATATTTCCCTTGTAATTGCTGAAATAATTGCAGGAATTTATAGTGGGTCAATGGCATTAATAGCTGATGCTTTCCATAATCTTGGAGATGTTTTGGCTCTTTTTATTTCATTGATTGCTATTGTTTATGGAGCAAAAAAAGCCAGTGAATCTATGACTTTTGGATATATAAAAGCTGAAATTATGGCAGCTTTTATTAATTCACTTTTTCTGATAATTACCATGATTTTTATTTTAATTGAATCAGTTAATAGATTTTTAAATCCTACAGAAATCAATGCTCCAATAGTTATTTTTGTTTCATTGATTGCTTTATTTATAAATGCCTACAGTACGATTTTACTCAAACAAAACAATATAGAACACCACCATGACCATGATGAAGAGGAACACCATCATCATGAACACGAAGATATGAATATAAAATCAGCTTACTTACACATGTTAGGAGATGCCGTTATATCTTTAAGTGTGGCAGTTGGTGGAGTAATAATTTACTTTTTTGGTATAGTGGCAATTGATAGTGTATTATCGGTTCTATTTTCTATTTATATTATTAAAGAGACTTTTCCAATACTTAAAAAATCATTTTATTCTTTGATGGATTCAAATATTGATGATTTAAAACAAATAAAAAATCTAATAATAAATAGTGATTCTCATATTTTATCAATTCATGATTTACATCTTTACAGACCGAATTCAAGTGAATGTTATGGTTCTGTTCATATTGTTTTAAATGAAAATTTAACTTTACTTGAGATTGAAACAATTTTAGAAAATATTAGATTTATTTTAAGTAAAAATGAAATTACTCATTTTATAATTCAACCTGAAAGTATAAAATATAATAATAATGAAAACTGTGTGATTCATAATTAATATATTTTCATTAGTGAAGTAGCTTAGATTAAATATTTTAAGCTAAAAAAATATTTTAGATAAAATTTGCTATAATATTTTCCATGAGAATAGATAAATTTTTAAATGCAGTAAATATTACAAAAAGAAGAGCCGTTGCTGAGGATATGCTAGAACATAAAGTTGTTTTTATAAATGACCTAGCAGTAAAAAAAGCAAAAGAAGTTAGAGTTGGAGATATTATAGAGATTAAATATCTAGAAAAAAGTGATAAGTTCAAAGTATTACAAATACCAACAATTAAATCAACTCCAAAATCAAAGCAAGATGAATACGTAGAAAGGATTGAATAGTGTTTAATGCAACAAAACTTAAATTTGATGATATTTTTGAAAATAGATTACCAGAAGAAGAAGTAAGAGAATATTTAATTGAACTTTATGAAAGAGGTGAAACAGCTGCTGAAATAGCAGGAGCGGCTAGTGCTATGAGGGATCATATGATACCTTTGCCTGTTCATTATGATTTAAAAGAAAAATTAATTGATAATTGTGGTACAGGTGGAGATAAATCAAACTCGTTTAATATCTCTACCACTGTTTCCATCATACTAGCTACTTGTGGATGTTATGTTGCTAAACATGGGAATAGGGGGGTTACTAGTAAATCAGGAAGTGCTGATATGCTTGAAGCTTTGGGAATAAACTTGAACCTAAATTTTGAAAATAGTGCAAAGATACTTGAAGAAACAGGATTTACTTTTATGTTTGCTCAAAATCATCATCCTGCACTGAAAAATATTATGTCTATTAGAAAAAGTATTCCCCATCGAACTATTTTTAATATTTTAGGACCATTATCAAATCCTGCAACTGTATCAAAACAATTAGTTGGAGTATTTGATAAATCTTATATAAATAAAATTGCATATGCTTTGGAAATGTTAGATTCGAAAAGGTCAATTATTGTTTCATCAAAGGATGGAATGGACGAAATTTCGATTTCTGATATTACTTATGCAACATCATTATTTAATGGAAAAATCGAAGATTTTGAAATAAATCCTGAAGATTATGGAATACCTTTAAGTCAGAAAAATGAAATTATTGGTGGAGATGCACTATTCAATGCAAAACTAACAAGTGATTTATTATCAAAAAAATTAATTGGTGCAAAACTTGATATTGTTTTATTAAACGCGGCTGCTGCATTAATTGTTGATGAAAAAGCAAGGGATTTTAAAGATGGAATTGATATGGCAAAAGCTGCTATTATAAGTGGGGCTGCAAAAGAGAAATTAGAACAAATAATTAGAGTATCTAATCAATTAAGTTAGGGATTTTTTTGCAAAAAACTTTTGAATTAGAATTAAAAAAAATAGATGAACTTACTGTTTATTTAATAAAGCTATTACA
The DNA here is from genome assembly GCA_041730535.1 of Minisyncoccia bacterium. GTDB lineage: Bacteria > Campylobacterota > Campylobacteria > Campylobacterales > Arcobacteraceae > Aliarcobacter. The sequence goes on along the minus strand of JBGSBO010000023.1, from coordinate 19,365 downwards.
AAATGATGATTATATCGTTATTTTAAGAGGTGACTTAGCAAGTGGAAAAACAACACTTGTTAAGAATTATGTAAAAAAATTAAATTTAGATGATTTAGTTACTTCTCCTACTTTTTCCTTACAAGCTGTATATTCAAGTAATATTTTTCATTATGATATGTATAATAAAACATTAAATGAGTTTATTTCATTAGGAATGCTTGAAGAGTTTGAAAAAAAAGGAACTCATTTTGTAGAGTGGGGCGATGAAAAACTAGAAGAGATATTAAAAGATTATGGATATAACGTGATTTTAATAGAGATAGAAAAAAAAGACAATAAAAGGTTATATAAAATAAATGCATAAACTACATATAAAAGACATAACAAAAACAATCAAAAAAACACAAATATTACATGGTATTTCTCTTGAAGTAAACTCAGGAGAAATTGTAGGTTTATTAGGGCCTAATGGTGCTGGAAAAACAACTACATTTTATACTGTTTGTGGATTAGTAAAACCAACATCTGGAAATGTTTTTTTTGATGATAAAGATATAACTTCTCTTCCTTTACATAAAAGAGCTTTAAAGGGAATAGGTTATTTACCTCAAGAATCTTCTATTTTTAAAGATTTATCTGTTGAAGATAATCTTATGCTAGCAGCTCAAATTATTACTAAAGACAAGGATGAACAACATAAACGTGTTGAAGAGTTACTTGAACTTTTTAATATTGAGCCAATTAGACAAAGAAAAGGTGTTTCTCTTTCAGGTGGTGAACGACGAAGAACAGAAATCGCACGAGCACTTATATCTCAACCAAAGTTCTTACTTCTTGATGAACCTTTTGCAGGAGTTGATCCAATTGCTGTAAAAGATATACAAGAAATTATTCATCAATTAACAAAAATAAATATTGGAGTTTTAATTACAGATCATAATGTAAGAGAAACACTTGAAATTTGTGATAGAGCTTATGTTATGAAAGCAGGGGCATTATTGGCTAGTGGAACTAGTAGTGAAATTAAAAATGATGCAAAAGTTAGAGAACACTATTTGGGTGAAAACTTTAACTTTTAAGTAATAGCTTATTTTGCTATTACTTTATTTTTACCATTATTTTTTGCTTCATATAAGAATTTATCAGTTCTTAAAATTAAACTTTTATCGGTATCCTCTTCTTTTAATTCACAAACACCAAAACTAGCAGTTATTTTTAGATTTAATTGCGTAAAAGAATACACTTCTATATTAGTTCTTATTTTATTAGCAACTGTTGTAGCACCATCTAGGTTAGTATGTGGAAGTAATACTAAAAATTCTTCTCCTCCCCATCTCACAGCTATATCTTGCTCTCTAATATGAAGTGATATTATTTGTGAAATTTCTTTTAATACCACATCTCCAATTTGATGACCATGTGTGTCATTTATTATTTTAAAATCATCAATATCAAAAATAATAATAGATAATTCTGTTTTATATCTTTTTGATCTTTTTACTTCTTTGCTATAAAACTCATCAAATTTATTTCTATTAAATAATCCAGTTAATCTATCATGACTAGCTTGATACTCTAATAAATTTGATTTTTCTTTTATTTGAGTAATATCTGTAAGAGAAAATACGTAATAATGTTCTTTGTTTTCATAATATTCAACATTTATTGTAAAAACTTTTTCTTCATGTAAATAATTTTTAATTTTTACGATTCTATCAACTTCTGGTAAGTCTTTTATATATCTAAGCCATGATTCTTGTTTTATAATTTGATTTTTTGTAATAAATCCAAATTCTTCTATAAAAAAATCAAAAATATTCTTTTTAGTTTCTAAAAACTTATCAAAATCATCTATTCCAAAAAATTGTAAAAATTTTTTATTTACATTTGTAATATTTTCTTTATTTGTTAGAATAATAATATTATTTTGGGCATCCAAAATAGATTTTATTTTACAAATTTCTTGCTCTATTTTAGTTTCAAGTGATAAATTTAATTCTACTAATTGTTTTCTTAACAAAATAGGTTCCATTGCTTTTGTGATACTTTCAATTAACTGATATAAATCAATAGGTTTCATAGCATATGTACTAACACCGACTTCAATAGCTTTTTTTAAGAAATTTGTATCATTATGGGCACTTGTGATTACTAAAGGAATATCTTTATTTATTTCTTTTATTTTTTCACACATAATAAGACCGTTCATTTTAGGCATATTTATATCTGAAATTATTAAATCAATATTATTAAAATTCTCTTTATAAATATCCAAACCTTCTTGCCCATCTTTTGCTGTATAAACTTTTTTTAATAGAGATGTTAATAATTTTGATGTAAATTCTCTTACATCATTTTCATCTTCAACATATAAAATTGAAATACTTTTTAATATCTCTTTATTCATTAATCTTCTTTTTATTAAATTCAATAGCCCTTGGAATTGCTATTGGTTCTGAGAAAAAATATCCTTGAGAGTAATCAGCACCTAATTCTCTTACAATATTAAATATTTCTTCATTTTCTACAAATTCAGCAATAGTTTGTAAATTTAAACTTTTTGCAAATTCTATTATGGTTTTTGTTATTTTGTATGATATTTCATCTGTTGCAATATTTTTTATTAAAGATGCATCAATTTTTAAATAATCTATATTCATCTTTAATAAATGCTCGAAATTTGAATATCCACTACCGAAATCATCAATAGCAACTTTACAACCTAATGCTTTAACTTCATCAATAAAAGCTATAAAAAGTTGATAACTTTTTATATTTTCATCTTCAAGAATTTCAAAAACAACTCTATTTGAAACATTATATTTTTTTAACATACTTTTTATAAAATCTAAAAAATCAGCATTTTCTATATCTTCATAAGATATATTAACAGAAAATTCAAAAGGAAGATGTTCAAATTTTTTAAATGACTTCTCTAATACAATTCTTGTTAATTTTATATATTGGTTTGATTTTTTTGATATATCCAAGAAAAAATAAGGACTAATTACTTTTCCATTATCTTCAATCAATCTTACTAAACATTCGTATTTATCAACGCTTAAAGTTTTATTATTTACCAGTGGCTGGAAATAAACTTCAATATTATCATTTATAAAAGCAGATTTTAGTTTTTTAGTCCAAAGCATATTATTTTCATATTCTCTAAATTTATCCAGCTCATCATAGAAAACAATATAATCTTTATGATTCTTTTTTGCTGATTGCAAAGCAATATCTGCTGTAATTAATTTATTATTTTTATTAGAAAAAGATATTCCAGCTGTCATTCTTATATCTATTTCATAATGTTCAAAAGTAAACACTTTTTTGTATACAGATTCAGTTATATTTTTAATTAATTCTACAAATTCATCTTTTTCATCTTTTGTATTTGTAATACAATATGAATCAGAAGGAAATTTATAAAGTCGTAAATTTTCATTTTGTTTAAGATTCTCATTTATTAATTTAGCAACATCAATTAAGATAGAATCTCCTACTTTGTGTCCAAAAAAATCATTTACTTCTCTAAAAGAATTGATATTTAATAAACAAACTGCTTCTGGTTTAAATGATTTATTTTGCAAATCCTCAATAAGTTTCGTACGATTTGGAAATTTTGTTAAATTATCATTGTAAAGTAATTTATACAATTCGTTTTTATGTTCCATCTCATGACTAATATCATTTAAAACAATTATATTTGTATAATTATGTGTTAAAAAAATCTTTTGTAATGAAAAGAATTTCTTTTTATTGTTTTTATCAATGATACATACCTTTACATTTCCAATATCAGATTGTTCAAGCCATTGAGGTGTGATTTGTGTAAAACAACCGTCTTCTTGGGTAAATATTTTCCCTATGTCATAATATTTACTATTTAATTCATCTAAAGTAAAACAATTTGTTAATCTAAAAAAATGGTCATTTGAAAAAATAATACTATTTCCATCTGTAGAGAATATTGGATAATTAATATTATTTATTATTGAATTAGAAAAATCTTCTTCTTTTTGCGTCGTATTTTCATTATTTCTATTTGTATAATAAGTTATTTTTTGAATAAGTGTATCAAAATCAAAAGATTTAACTAAAGTATCTACTCTTTCTAAATGTGAAATTTTTTCTACATCAGACTCTTCATTTATTAGAAAAATAGTATAAATATTATTTTGTAAGTATTTTTTGATTTTATTAAAATACTCCATAAAATCAATATTTATTATTAGTAAATCACATAACTCCAAATCATCTTTTAAATTTTGATTTGGAGACAAAAGAGTAATGTGAATACCTTTTAATTTATTCAAAGAGTAATTTTTGAAATTTTGAAATTGTTCATGGTTATCATCTATTATAGATATATCATAACGCATTTTTTACCTTATTTTTCATTTGTTTTTATGTTCATAGTACATAAAAGTACATTAAGATTACTTTTTAAAAATTCTTAAGGCATTATTTAAATCTTCTTGGGTATCAATACCAAAAGATTTAGAAATAACTTTTACCATTGCAATTTTATGTCCATTATCTATTGCTCTTAATTGTTCTAATTTTTCTATATTTTCTAATTTTGAAGAATTTAATTTACAAAAATCATTTAATGATTTTTTAGTAAATCCATAAATTCCTAAATGTCCACTATAAGTTGAAACTTCATGATGGTCTCTATGATACGGAACTTTTGCTCTTGAAAAATAAATTGCATTTGAGTGTTCATCAAGAATCACTTTTACATGATTTGGATCATCTGCTAATTCTGAACTTATCTCTTTATAACAAGAAGTAATCATAATATCTTCATTATTTTCTTTTATTTGTTTTACTCTATTTATTACAGCTTGTACCACTTCAATTTCAATAAATGGTTCATCACCTTGCACATTTATAATAATTTCATCTTCATTTAAATTTAAAATATTTACAGCTTCATTTATTCTATCAGTTCCACTATTGTGAGAACTTGAAGTAAGCACTGCATCAAAACCATATTGTGAAGCTAAATCTATAACTTCTTGTGAGTCGGTTGCAATTACAACTTTATCTAAGCTACTAACTTGACGTGCAGTTCTAATTACCATAGGTAATCCTAAAATATCAACCAAAATTTTATTTGCAAATCTACTTGAATTCAATCTTGCTGGGATTATTATCATTTATCTACCTTTTTCACTTTATAATTTCAAAACCTTATTTTTAGTGACATTATTATATTATAAAATCTTTAAACAAGCATATGAAAGAGAAATTTTATGAAAAAAACAATCACAGTTATTGATACATTTGGCTTTTTATTTAGAAGTTATTTTGCACTTCCACCCCTAAGATCAAAGGAAGGTTTCCCTACAGGTTTATTAACAGGATTTATAAATTTTATAGCAAATATTGGAAAAGATTTTCAAACTGATTATATAGTTTTTGCACTTGATGCAAAAGGAAATACTTTTAGAAATGATTTATATGATAATTATAAAGCTCAAAGACCTGATGTTCCTGAGGATTTATTAAAACAACTTCCAATTGCTATTTCATGGATTGAACAAATGGGCTTTAAAACAGCAATTAGAACAGGTTTTGAAGCTGACGATATCGTTGCATCAATCGCCCATGATGCAAAACTAAAAGGTTTAGAAGTTCGAATTGTTTCTCATGATAAAGATTTATACCAGTTAATCGAAGATGACACAATTTATTTATTTGACCCAACAAAAAGAGTTATAATAAATGAAGCAAAATGTATAGAAAAATATGGAGTTCACCCTTCACAATTTACAGATTATCAATCACTTTTAGGTGATAGTGCTGATAATATCCCAGGAGTTAAAGGAATAGGTGCTAAAACTGCTGAAGCTTTGATTCAACAATTTGGAACTTTGGAAAATATTTATGCAAACTTAGAAAATATTGAGAAAAAAAGATGGAAAACTCTTTTAGAAGAGAGTAAAGAAATGGCTTTTCTTTCAAAACAACTTGTAACTTTGTCGAAAGATTGTCATGTAATTGATGATTTAGATAACTTTTTATTACCAGCTGAAAATCCAATTTTAAAGATTTCTGATATTTTAATAAAATATGATATGTCAAAAATACTTGATAGGGTAAATAAAAATGGAATGTCCTTTAAGACAGAAATTCCAAAAGAAGTTGAAAAACAAGAGAATATAGAGTTTGTTTTACTTGATAATGAAAACAGTTTATCTTTAGTAATAAACACGATTCCACGGGATGCAATAGTATCTTTTGATACAGAAACTACAGATATTGATGTAAGAAAAGCAAAAATAGTTGGATTTTCTTTTGCTTATGAAGAAAACAAAGCTTATTATGTTCCTATTGCACACTCATATTTAGGAGTAGGGAATCAAATATCAAAAGAAGCAGCATATCAAGCCATTGTTCAACTAAATAAATATAAATTAGTTCTTCAAAATTTCAAATATGATTTTGAAATTATTAAAAATAATTTTGATTTAGAACTAAAACTTTATGCAGATACTATGATTTTATCTTGGCTTTTAGATACAAATGAAAAAGTAGGGCTTGATTATCAAATTGAAAAATATTTTAATCATAAAATGATAGCATTTAAAGACGTAGTAAAAAAAGGTGAAAATTTTTCTAATGTAGATATTTCAAATGCTTGTGATTACGCCGCAGAAGATGCATTAATGACTTTAAAACTTTTCAATAAACAATTAGAATTATTTGAACAAAGAAACGCTCAAGAATTATTAAAACTTGCATTTGATTTAGAATTTGATTTTATTTATGTTCTTGCTGATATGGAAAGTAACGGAATAAAAATTGATGTAAATTTATTAAAAAAGCTTAAAGAAATAAATAGTGTTTATATTCAAGAACTAACAAATAAAATATATGAAACAAGCGGAGCTGAATTTAATATTAACTCTCCAAAACAATTAGGTATTGTTTTATTTGAAACTTTAGGTTTATCAGCAGGTAAAAAAACGAAAACAGGATATAGCACTGATGAGGCTGTCTTAAGTTCTTTATTTGATGCACATGATGTAATTCCTTTATTATTGAACTACAGAGAAGCTTACAAGCTTCAGTCGACTTATATTGAGCCATTGTTAGAGCTTGGATTAAAAAATGAAGACAATAGAATACATACTTCTTTTTTACATACAGGAACAGCAACAGGAAGATTAAGCTCAAAAAATCCTAATTTACAAAATATTCCTGTTAAATCAGAAGCAGGTTCTCAAATAAGATCAGCTTTTATTCCAGAAAATGGATATACATTAGTTGGAATTGACTATTCTCAAATTGAGCTTAGATTATTAGCTCACTTTAGTGGTGATGAAGCTTTAGTTAATGCTTTTAATAATGACTTAGATATTCACTATCAAACAGCTGTGAAGATTTTTGGGGAAGATGAAGCAAAAGATAAAAGATCTATTGCAAAATCAATAAATTTTGGACTTTTATATGGAATGGGAAGTAAGAAATTAGGAGACACTTTAGGAATTTCTTCAAAAGATGCAAAAATTTATATTGAATCATATTTTAAAGCTTTTAAAAGTGTAAAAGATTATTTAAAATCAGTAGAAGATTTTGCTCATGTTAATGGATACATAAAAACATTATTAAATAGAAAAAGATTGTTTAATTTTGATTCTGCTAATGCTATGATTAAAGCTGCATATTTAAGAGAAGCAGTTAATACAATGTTTCAAGGAAGTGCAGCAGATTTAATTAAATTATCAATGGTTGAAATTCATAAAAAATATAAAAATAATAATAATGTGAGAATGCTTTTACAGATACACGATGAGCTAATCTTCGAAATTAAAGAAGATATTGCAGATGAAATTATTAAAGAATTAAAAGAAATAATGGAAAATGTGTATAAGCTAAATATACCTTTAAAAGTATCTATTGCACGTGGAAATTCTTGGCAAAAGCTAAAATAACAATAAATTATTAAAATATTTTCTAAATTATTAAAATATTTTTGACAAATAAAGAAATTTTTGTTATTATTATGACTTAAACCAATATATAAAGAGAAATATTATGCTAAAAACAGTAAGAAATATAAGAAAATTATACAACGCTAAGTTATTATTTGTAACTAGCGATGAGACAATAACTCAAACAATGGGAAATGAATTTGATGATTATTTTAAAGAATTAAAAGTAGCATCAACTTTAAGTGACGCATTATCATTGGCTTGTTCAAATAATTATGACATGGCGATTATAGATGCAGATATACAAGGTTTTTCTTTTTCTGAATTATGTTCAGAATTATCACAATTAGCTCCAACTTTACCAAAAATTGTAATTTCTCAATCAGATAATAATGAAAGTATTGTTACAGCAATTAATTCAGGTGCTTATTCGTTTTTATCAAAGCCATTAAGAGCTAAAGATGTTAAATTAGCTGTAATTATGTGTTTGAACCAAACAAAAAGAGGTGATAAAATAGAATTCGAAAATGGAATCTATTTTGATGAATATAGAGATCAATTTTTTAAATCAGGTGGGATTTTAATTGATTTTACTAGATTAGAAAAATCTTTTCTGAAATTATTAATAACAAAAAGAAATGATGTAACAGATTATGATACAATAAAAGAAGTAGTTTGGAAAGGTAAGGATATGTCAATTTATACTATGAGAAATATAGTAAATAAAATTAGACAAAAAACTTATTATGAAATAATTAAAAATCATTCTAATAAGGGCTATACAATAGACATTCTTAAAAATAATTAAGAATGCCTATTTGCAAAATCTTAATAAAAAAGTTATAATATGGAAGAACTGATCATTTCAAAAGAGGAATTAATCCAATTATTTGAAACTCAAAAAATTGAAGACACAGGACGTGGCTGGTTAATAGATGGCAAAGCTCTTGAAATAATAGCTTTACATGACATTGAACCCAAATTCCTACAAGATGTTAGTAATGCTAAGTTCTACAAACTAATAATCAAAGGTAATAAATAATGTCCCACTGCCCTTTCTGCAAAAAAAAGATTGCTATGAGTAAGGCTTTTTGCTCAAGAAGCTGTAAAGAGAATTATTTTCAATTAATAGCTATACAAGTGCCAAAACCTTTTTTAAAAAGAATTTTTGTATTTTGTACACCTGAACAAAGAGACGTAGAAATAGAAAATTTTGCTGGTAGACATGGTTGGAGACTGGATTTATTAAAAAATAAGATTGCAGAGCTAGCTCTTGATGCTGGTTATAGCAAAGACATGAAAATAAATAGTTAAATTAACTATTTATTTTTTTTATTTTAAAGTATATTACTACACAAATTCCAAGTACAATCGTCGATTGTAAAATTCCCATTGTAAGCCAATTGTTATAGAGAAATCCTAATTGAATATCGGGTTGTCTGAAAAATTCTGCAACAATTCTCATAAATGAGTATAAAATTCCATACATTAATGCTAGTTGACCATCAAATGTTTTTCTTTTTCTTATATAAACTAAAATTGCAAATACGACTAATCCTTCGAGAATTGCTTCATAAATTTGAGAAGGATGTCTTAATGTATTATTAACATAAATTCCCCAAGGAACATCTGTTATACGTCCTACTAGCTCTTGATTGAAGAAATTACCAATTCTTCCAAAAACATATGCTGCACTTATTCCAAGAACTGCAATATCAGTTATAAACCAAAAAGATAATTTATTTTTTCTACAAAATAAATAAGAAGCAACAATAAATCCAATAAATGCACCATGATAACTCATTCCAGAAATTCCAGTATAAACACCATTTACATATGGATTAAAAATTTGCCAAGGATGAGTTAAATAATATGATGTATTTGAATCATAAAATAAAATATAACCTATCCTTGCTCCTAGAATTACTCCAATTTCAGCCCACCAAATATAAGAATCAAATAAATCATTTGAGATTGGTAGATTATCTTTTTTTATAAACCATTTTGCTACAAAAATTGCAGAAAGTAATGCTAATGCGTACATAATCCCATACCAGTGAACAGCCACTGGTCCTAAATTAAAGGCTACGGGGTCAAAGTTTGAATATATATTTTGCCAAAGTTCAATCATTATTCTAAAGCCTCTGCAATTAATTCAATTGGATTTTTAAATTGTACATCAACATTTGCTAAATATAGAGAATTTGTTATTTGCATTCTACAAGCACTACACTCAGCACTTACAATTTGAGCTTTTGTATCTCTAATCATGGCTGCTTTTGGAGCACCTGCTGCTTTTGAAAAGTCATATTTCTCTGTTTGCATAGTAACTCCACCAAATCCACAACATCTATTTGAATCACTCATTTCTGTTAAAACATAATTTTGTGATAATAAACTTCTTGGTTCTTTCCATACACCTTGCATTTTTTTAGCATGACATGGGTCATGATAAGTTACTAATTGATCGATTTTTTTACCTGTATTTGCTAACATATTTTTCAAATCTGTACTATTTTCTAACCATTTAGTAGCCATAAATATTTTTGTAGATAGTTTTTCAGCTCTTTTTTTCCATTCGGGTTGATTATGAAAATAGTGTGCCCAATCTTGATTAATCATAGCACTACATGTAGCTTCTGGAATAATTACAGCATCAACTTCATCAATCCAAGTTTCAAAATATTCAATATTTTTTTTAGCTAAAAAATCAACTGTATCAAAATCACCTGTAAAATAAGCAGGTGCTCCACAACATAATTGCTTTTTAGGAATCATAATATCAAGTTCAAGTTTTTTTAGAATCTTAACTAAAGAATCACCTGTATTTGTATATGTATAATTACTCATACATCCTATGAAAATTGCCACTTTATTTTTTTTATTTTCTTCGATTTTTTTGTTAGGTGCTTTTATATTTGCTGGATATTTATTTAAAAAACTTGTGCTATCAGCAAATGGTAAAGCTCTATCTTTTTTTACAATTGGTAAAGAAAATCTAGGTAAACCTGATTGTTTTTTATTATCAAGTTTTAAAGCACATGTTTGAAACATCCATCCTAATTTGGATAATAAATCCATAGTTTTTCTATGTCTTAACAAAAAGAAAAATAGTTTTTTATACCAAGTGATTCCAAATTTTTTTGCAATATCAGAACGTACTTGTTCAATTATCATATCTGTTGGTAAGTCATTTGGACACACTTCAACGCAGTTTGTGCATAAAAAACATGATTCAAATATATCTTTTGCTGTTTGATCAAGCTCTAATTCATTTCTTTCATAAGCTCCTAATAAATCAATAAATCCTCGGGGACTCGTAGCTTCATCTTGGTTTATGTTAAATATCGTACAAACTGGTTTACATTTTCCACATTTTACACAGTCATCAGAAATAGCTGTGTAATTAAATTTATTCATTGACACCTTATCTAACCTTTTAAATTCAAAATTTTTAATATTTATAATAAAAATTTAATATACAAAAATAATGGTTAAAAGTTGTTAAATAGGCAATTTATAATGACTTATGGCAACTGTGATTTTGCTTTTATTTTCTCTTGCAAATTTATGCTTGTTCGCTCTATTGCATAGTTAATTAAATCTAAATATTTTATATCTAAAGTCAAACTTTGTGCTTGTATATATAGTTTATTTGCTATTTCTAATTTATTATTAGCTTCATATATTAAAGCTATATTATATATTACTTCAAAACTTTGATTATTTAATTCTTTATCTAAAGTATCAAGTTCAACAAGAGCTAAATCTAAGTTTTTACTTTCAAGCAAATCTACACTTTTTTCAAATCTTTTTTTATGAGCTTTATTATAAAGGGTATTTTTATCATCAAGTTCTTCAATTATATTTATATTATAATAAACATAATGGGGTGAAATATCATCTACAATATCCTGAGCTATTTGATCTGCAATTTTTGAGTTTATCCTATATTTATCACTAGAATTTCCATAAAAAGGATAAGGGCTATAATCAAAACATACATTTTCATGGCTTGATTTATCGTATGTTTTAGAAAATAATAAATCATTTGTTATAGGTTTTATAACTTTAACACTTGTAGTTACATTATATTCTCTATTTTCACAAGGAATATATCTTACTGCATATTCAATACATTGTCTTGATTTATTTCGTTCATCATATCTATAATATCTACATCTTGAATAATCTATTTCAGTTTTATAATAGGTTTCATATCTTAAAGAAGAATTTAGTACATCACCTGTTACAACAGCATCTGTTCCAAAATCATTGTTTTTTAGCATAAAAACTCTTTTACTATCAACTATTTTATCTTCGATTCTACTTTCTAAACTAATTGATTGATTAACATCATCATGAAAAAATCTATCAACTTTAATGGTATAAATTTTTTCTTTTTCTATTTTTGAAGGATGCAAAGATTTTATTGTTAATCTTTTTGCACTACAACCATTTATGAATAAAGCCACTAAACTAAGAATAAAAATATTAAATAAAATTTTCATGTAAATCCTTTATTAAGTGAATATTATAACCTATTTGTATAAATAATGTGAAAGGCTTTTATTAAATAAGAGGAATTTAATACTAAAATGGGATAATATTATAAATTAATAAATTTTATAAAGAAGGAAGTATTTAATGGGATTTTTTACAGCAGATTTATGTGATAACTTTAGTGATAAAACAGAAGTTTTAGGAGCTGGTTTCAACTCTTATGGTGGGAATAGAAAATTTAAAGGTGAAGTGGTAACTGTAAAATTAGATAAAAATAATAAAGATTTAGCTGAGTTCTTAAAATCTAATAATGGTATAGGAAAAGTAGTAATTGTAGATGTTGATATGAAATATTTCGCCGTTGTTGGTGATAATTTAATGAAATTTGCAAGTGATAATAAATTTGAAGGAATCATTGTAAATGGTTATGTAAGAGATACTGTAACTACAAAAGAATTTGATGTTGGATTAATTGCAAAAGGAACTTGTCCTAGAAAATATATTCCTGTTCAAAGTGCAGAAATAGGAGTTTCTTTATTCATTGATGGTGTTGAAATTCAAAATGGTGATTATATATATGTTGATCCTGATGGCATTGTAATTACAAAAGAAAAAATAGTTTAATAATGTATCTATTTGGTTTTGGCTCATTAATAAATATAAATAGCGCTCAAAAATCTTTTAAAAGAGTTTTAAAACAAGAAGATTTAATTCCTGTTCAAATCAAAGGATTTCAAAGGGTTTGGAATGCTCTTGAATCTATAAAATTTGATGAAGAGCCAGTTGATGGAGTTTTTTTAAATATTGAAAAATCTCCACAAAACACTCTTTCTGGGGTAGTTATAAAAATAACTGCTCAAGAATTAGAAATTTTAAAATTAAGAGAAAAAAACTATTCTTGTATAAATATTAGCTTTAAAGATGTGCTAAATAGAGAATTTGATAGTGATTTAATAGCTTTTATGACTACAAATGAAGAAAAAATTGCAAAAAGAAATGATAAAAGTTGTTTTATTCCTTCAAAATATATTGATATAGTAACTGAGGGTTTAAAAAACTATGATGAATTTTTTGTAAATGATTTTAAAAAGTGTTTAGAAAATCTTCCATTTCCTTTGAAAGAAGGAAATTATACATTTAGTGATCCTATTCAAAATAGTGCTGCACGAGAGGGAATAAATAAAAAAAATGAAACAAAATAACTGCTTTATTTATGTGTCTAAACTTTGTAATTCAAAAAGAAAAAGAGTAGAAGATAGTTCAATATCTCAGAAAAATGATGATTTATATATTACTTACTGTGAAAATGATAGCCTTGATAAAATTGAGTCTGATATAAATTCTTTGGTTGGAACATCAGCTTTATATTTTTTAAAAAAAAGATTTTCTTCTAGTTTAATCTCAATTATTTCTGTTTTTGTAATACTTGTAGCTTTTTTATCAGCTTCTATTTATGAAGATTTTTTAAAGAAAATTCTTTTTGAAATGCCTTTTACTTGGGTTTTAAGTGATTATATATCTTTATCTTTTGTATTGGTGTTTTTTTTAGGTTTATTAATTATGCCATCAATTTTAGATGGTGAAAGAAGTGAATTTAGAAATATCTTATCTTCTTGGTTTAATAAAGATATTAGAAGATTAAAAAAACTTTCATTACTTTTATCAAATTTTGATAGAAAAACTACTATTCATATTTATAATTTTGATTTGGAAGATGCTGATCATTGGTTGTGGCAAATTTTAGTTAATAGAATTTTAAATAGATTTAATGATGTAAATTTTTATGTTAGAAACGACAAAGTTCAAAATATTATTAATAGATTAAATACTTTTGAAGTTATAAATATTGAAATAATTAAAACAGAAAATATCTCAAAAAAATGTGATATTGAAATTTTATTATCACAAAAAGAGCAAAAGTTATATTCTTTAATGCAGTTATGTTCGACTGTTGTTATAAAACAAAGGGATAAAAAAAGTTTCATATCTTTGGAACTTTTTGAATATTGTGGAAAAAACTTTATAAAAGAGGAAATTGACTCAAAAAATCAATTGATTTTTGGTTTTCAAAATTTTATAAATAGAAGTTTTGATGATTTTAAATTAATAGCCCAAGAAAAATCACTTCAAGTTTATTTTACATCAAATGTTATTTTCAAAGATTTAAATGAAGAAGAAAAAAGATTAGCTTATTATCTAAGAAATCATATTGAAGAGTTTCTGACACTTTTTGAAAATCCTATTTCTCTTTTGGTTTTATATTATTATGTAAAAGATATAGTTTTAGATAAAAGAAGAAATATAAAGATTTTAGAAAAATTTATATGTTCTATCGAGCAAAAACAACAATATGAGTTAATAGATTTATATTGGTTTGAAATTGCTGGATTAATGTTTGATTCAAAAGATTTAAATACTTTTGAAAATTCTAATAATTCATATTATAGAAAACTTTCAATTAATGCTTTAAATAAGTTGGTTTTTTTATTTGAAAGAAGCGGACATTTTGAACAAGCAATTTTATTAACACAATATTTGTATGAAATTAATCCAAATAAATACGCAGTTAATATCTGTTCTTTATATGAAAGGATGGGGCAGTTTGAAAAGGCATATGAAAGTTTGCCAAAAACTTTAAATATTGGAATAAAAAACTCCCCAAATGAAATAGAAGTTAGGTATTATCAAAGAAAATCAGCTTGGATAATTATTTCTCAAAGAAATGAGCAGTTGAAACAAGAAGGAATTGAGTCATTAAATACTCTTTCAAATTTACTTTTTAGTCATAATGAAGATAATAATCCTTTATGGTTGTGGCACTATTATAATATAAAAGCAAATCTTGAAGAATGGAATAAAAACTTAGAAGAAGCAATTGAAAATTATAAAAAATGTCTGTCAATACCAACTTTAGGTGCTTTTGAATATGGTGCAACATTCGTAAATATGGCTATTACTTATAGATGTAAATACATTGAGCAAGAAATTAAAAAAGTAGCAACTATAAATAAATCTATAAAATTAGGAAGGTTAGGATTGTTATTAAAACAATCAGTTGGGGAAAAAGATGAAATGCCAGTTGTTTTACATAATTTGGCACTAAATATTTTATACAAGATTTCAAATACTTTAATTGATGTTAGTTTATGTAATGAAGTTTTAGATTTAACACAAGAAGCATTAGAAATTTTAGAAAAAACAAAATCAATTAAACGATTAGGAATGGTTTTAATTGAAAATTTTATAGTAAAAGATTTATTAAAAATAAGTAACAAAGATATTGCTTTAAAATTAGAAGCTCATTTATCAAATCTTGGTCAAAGTGAGTTGAATGAGCTATTAAACATATACAAAGAGTTTAAAAAAACAAATAAAATAAAAAGTTTAGAATTTTTAGAAAAAATATTATAAATTATTAGAAATAAGATAAGGGAAGATATGAATTATATAAAAGATAGTATAAATTTGGCAACAGGAACAATAGAAGAAAAAAGAATAGAAATTAAAAAACAATTTTTACAAACTTACCAATTGGATGAAAAATTTTTTGATTTATTAAAAGAAAAAGATTTTATTTATGAACAACCAAATACTTTAAGACATCCATTGATTTTTTATTATGGACATACAGCTACTTTTTTTGTAAATAAATTAATATTAGCAAATATTCTAAAAGAAAGAGTAAATGCTGAATATGAATCAATTTTTGCAATTGGTGTTGATGAAATGTCTTGGGATGATTTGAATCACAAACATTATTCTTGGCCAACTTATGAGCAAACAAAGTCTTATAGAGATGAAGTAAAACAAATAGTTTTAGATTTGATTGATAATATTGAATTTACATTACCAATCAATTGGGATTCTTCTATGTGGATTATTTTAATGGGAATTGAACATGAAAATATTCATATAGAAACTTCATCTGTATTATTACGAGAGCTTGATATTAAGTTTTTAAAAGAAGAAGAGATATTTACTTATGTAAATGAAGGCTCAGAACAATATCCCAAAAATGATCTAATAAGAGTAAAAGGTTCAACAGTTGTTTTAGAAAAAGATAGACAAAATCCTATTTATTATGGTTGGGATAATGAATTTTCATTTCATAAAGCAAATATAAATGATTTTGAAGCATCTAAATATCTTGTTTCAAATGGTGAATTTTTAGAGTTTGTAAAAGAGGGTGGTTATAATAAACCTGAGTTATTTTCAGATGAAGGAAAAGAGTGGCTAGATTTTACGCAATCTAAACATCCAACTTTTTGGATAAAAAAAGAGAATAAATATTTTTTAAGAGAAATAAATAGAGAAATTCCACTTCCTTTGAATTATCCAGTTGATATAAATATTTATGAAGCAGAGGCTTTTTGTAAATATAAATCTTCTAAATTAGGTTTTGAAGTAAGACTTCCTAGTGAAGATGAATATTATGCTTTATATGAATATACAAATGCAGGGCAAAAAGATGCAAATATTGGACTAAAACAGTTTAATCAAAGTCCTGTAGATAAATATGCATTTAAAACCCAGAACGATGAATTTTATGATGTAATTGGAAATGTATGGCAATGGAGTTTAACTCCAATTTATCCCTTTGATAATTTTATAACACATCCTATTTATGATGATTTTACAACTCCTACTTTTGATGATAGACATGCACTTATGAAAGGTGGTTCTTTTATATCTTTGGGAAATGAAACTTTAAAAGAGGCTAGATATGCCTTTAGAAAGCACTTTTTTCAGCATGCTGGTTTTAGATATGTTAAATCATCAAATGAATATAGAACAAAATTAAATGATAATGTTTATGAAACAGATGAATTAATTGCCCAATATTGTGAGTTCCATTATGGAAGTGAAAATTTTGGAGTTAAGAATTTTTGTGTAAATTCAGTTGAATTATTAAAACCATATTTAAAAGATATTAAAACATTTAAAGCTTTAGATTTAGGATGTTCAGTTGGACGTTCTACTTTTGAATTAGCAAAATATTTCGATGAAGTAGTTGGAATTGATTTTTCTGCTAATTTTATAAATGTTGGCGTAAAACTTAAAACCTATGATAATTTAATTTATAAAGTAAAAAAAGAGGGTGAAATTTTTGAAGAAAAATCTGTTTCACTTGGTAGTTTAGGATTAGAAGAAATCAAAGACAAAGTAACTTTTATGCAAGGAGATGCTTGTAATTTAAAAGATATTTATACAGGTTTTGATTTAATTTTTTGTTCAAACTTAATTGATAGATTATATTATCCTCAAAAGTTCTTAAGCGATATTCCAAGTAGAATCAATAATAATGGTTTATTAGTACTTTTAAGCCCTTATACATGGCTTGAAGATTACACACCTAAAGAGAATTGGCTTGGTGGGTTTTTAAAGGATAACAAGGAAGTATATACTTTAGATACTTTAAAAGAAAATTTATCACAATTTGAACTTTTAGAAACTATTGATGTTCCATTTGTTATAAAAGAGACTTCAAGAAAATACCAACATACTATCTCTCAAATGAGTATTTGGAAGAAAAAAGCTTAAAATTTAAATAAAGATTATTGTATTAAACTTTTAGTTTATGTACAATAATCTTTATGATTATTAAATTTGAAAACCACAATAAGCAATTAGCTTTAACTCTTTTTTTACTTTTTATCTTTTTGATAAATTTATCAATAGAATATAATAAATATTTAGATTTCATTGATGAAGAAGTTTATGAAGTAAAAGCAGAAGTTTTAAATATTTATGAAAAACCAACAAATAATATATTAAGGCTAAAATCTCAAAACTTTGATTTTTTTGCAAATATAAATAAATCAGAAGATATCAAAAAATCCGATATGCTAAGTATGGCAATTATATCTTTAGATGTTAGTTTTCTGGATTATTTAAAAGGTTTTTATACCAAAATTATATATTTTAATAAAATAGAAAAAACTCCAAAATTTATAGATAAAATCATAATAAAAATCAACTCAAATCATGAAGATGAGATGATAAAAGAGTTATTTCAAACTCTATTTTTAGGAACATCAATATCTAAAGAGTTAAGGGATATTTGTACAAATTATGGAATTAGTCATGTAATAGCTCTCTCAGGATTTCATTTAGCTGTTTTGTCTTTTACAATATATTGGATTTTATATTTTCCCTATTCATTTTTTCACCAACGATTTTTTTCATATCGCAACAAGAAATATGATTTAATTCTGATTTCTTTGGTCATACTTTTTTATTATTTGATTTTAACAGATATTATTCCATCACTTTTAAGAGCTTTTGTTATGCTGGTTTTAACTATTTATTTTCTTCGCTCAAACATAAAAATCGTTTCATATACAAATTTGTTTTTTACTTTTTTGATTGTTATTGCACTTTTTCCAAAATTTTTGTTTTCTTTAGGTTTTTGGTTTTCTATAATTGCAGTCTTTTATATATTTTTATTTATACAATATTTCAAAAATTTAAATAAATATTTCCAAATTATTTTTTTTGATTTTTGGATGTTTTTAGTTTTTAATCCAATAGTGCATTTTTATTTTCCACAAACTACTTATGAACAATTTTTATCAATAATTATAAATATACTTTTTGCAATTTTTTATGTATTTGAAATAGTTGCACATATTTTTGGATTTGCCATATATTTTGATGGTTTTATAAAAGATTTTTTATCATATAAGATAAATGTTTTTAGTGTAGAAACACCTTTTTATTTTTTACTGATTTATATGATTTTCTCACTTGCTTCAGTTTTTAATAAAAAAGTGTTTTGGATTTTAAATATTTTAATGATTATATTTAATCTTTATTTATATGAGCCGCTTGCAAATTCCACCATCATAAACTAGTGAATTTGTAAACCTACTAAACTTATCAAGCAGATCTTTTAAACTTTTAATCATTTTACCGCTTTATGGGTCAATTTTAG
>JBGSBO010000022.1:0-26545 GCA_041730535.1 Minisyncoccia bacterium | reverse complement strand
ACAGGTAAAATTATCTCTTATGCAGATGGTATTGCTCAAGTTTACGGTCTAAAAAATGTTATGGCTGGGGAAATTGTTGAGTTTGAAAATGGTGAGAGAGGTCTTGCTTCTAACTTAGAAGAATCTTCAGTTGGTGTTGTTATCCTTGGAAGAGGTACAGGTCTTAGAGAAGGTACTTCTTGTAGAAGACTTGGAGAACTTTTATCTACACCTGTTGGTGATGGAATGGTTGGAAGAGTTGTAAATGCACTTGGTGAGCCAATTGATGGTAAAGGTGAAATTGCTTCATCTGAGTCAAGATTAGTTGAAGAAAAAGCTCCTGGAATAATGGCTAGAAAATCTGTTCATGAACCATTACAAACAGGTATTAAAGCTATTGATGCACTTGTTCCAATCGGAAGAGGTCAAAGAGAGCTTATTATTGGTGATAGACAAACTGGTAAAACAACTGTAGCTATTGATACTATTCTTAACCAAAAAGGTGAGAATGTAATTTGTATTTATGTTGCTATTGGTCAAAAATCATCTTCAGTTGCTTCTGTTGTTAGAACATTAGAAGAAGCTGGTGCAATGGAATATTCAATTGTTGTTAACGCTTCAGCTGCTGATTCTGCTGCATTACAATTTTTAGCACCATATACAGGTGTTACTATTGGTGAATTCTTTAGAGATAATGGTAAACATGCACTTATTATTTATGATGATTTATCTAAACATGCTGTTGCATATAGAGAAATGTCATTAATTTTAAGAAGACCTCCAGGAAGAGAAGCATACCCAGGGGATGTATTTTATCTACACTCAAGATTATTAGAAAGAGCTGCTAAAATGAGTGATGAAAGAGGTGCTGGTTCAATGACTGCATTACCAATCATTGAAACTCAAGCTGGTGACGTTGCTGCGTATATTCCAACAAATGTTATTTCTATTACTGATGGTCAAATTTTCTTAGAAACTAACCTATTTAACTCAGGTATTAGACCTGCAATTAATGTTGGTTTATCAGTTTCAAGAGTTGGTGGAGCTGCACAAATTAAAGCTACTAAGCAAGTTGCTGGTACTTTAAAATTATCACTTGCACAATATAGAGAACTTGAAGCATTTGCACAATTCGCATCTGACTTAGATGAAGCTACTAGAAGAGAATTAGAGCTTGGTCAAAGAATGGTTGAAGTATTAAAACAAGGTGTTAATAAGCCACTTGTTATTGAAAAACAAGTTGTTATTATTTATGCTGGTACTAAAGGATACTTAAATGATATTGCTGTTAGTGATGTTGTAAGATTTGAGGCTGAATTACATGTATTCTTTGAACAAAAGTATTCAAATATTTTAGAAGCAATTAAATCTAAACAAAAAATTGATGATGATACAGAAGCGCAATTAAAAGCGGCATTAGAAGAGTTTAAAACTGTATTTAGTGCAAACTAAGGATTAGTCAATGGCTAACTTAAAAGAAATAAAAATAAAAATAGGTAGTGTTAAAAATACTCAGAAAACAACTAAAGCTATGAAGCTTGTTTCTTCTGCAAAGCTAACTCGTACAAGACAATTGTCTGAGCAAGCTAGAAGTTATGCAAGAAAAATTAATGATGTTCTTTCTGATATTGCTGCTAGAGTTAGCAAAGTTCAAGACGAAGGAAATGTTAGTAGAGCATTTGTACAAAATGATACTCCAAAAACAATTGATATTGTTTTTGTAACTGCTGATAAAGGACTTTGCGGTGGTTTTAATATGGCGACTATTAAAACAGTTAGTAGGTTGATTGCAGAATATGAAGCTAAAGGTACAAAAGTTAGATTAAGAGCTGCTGGAAGAAAGGGAGTTGATTTTTTCTCTTTTCAAGGTATTACTTTAGAACAAAGAGTCTCTGATTTATCTTCTGCTCCTGATTATGATAGAGCAGCTGATTTTATTAATAATGTTGTAGAAGACTTTAAAAATGAAGTTACTGATAAAGTAATAGTTGTTTATAATGGATTCTTAAATATGTTAACTCAAGAAATTAGAGTTAGAGAATTATTACCAATCAGTTTAGAAGCTGTTGAGATTAAAGATACAGATTCTATGCTAAACATTGAACCTGAAGATGATGAAGAAGAAGTGTTAAATGAATTAACTGAAAAATATATTGATTTCAATATGTATTATGCTTTAATTGACTCTTTAGCTGCTGAACATTCTGCAAGAATGCAAGCAATGGAAGCTGCAACTAAAAATGCAAAAGAAAAAGTTAATAGTTTAACAGTTGAATATAATAAAGCTAGACAAGCTGCAATTACAACAGAGCTGATAGAGATTATCAGTGGTGTTGAAGCATTAAAATAATTTAAAGGAGCTGCCCGCATGAAAGGTAAAATTCTTCAGGTAATGGGTCCGGTTGTTGACGTAGAGTTCGACGGATACTTACCAGAAATTAACGAAGCTATTAATGTAGTATTAGCTGATGCTAATGCTGATAGATTAGTATTAGAAGTTGCTGCACATATTGGTGATAGTCGAGTTAGAACTATTGCTATGGATATGACAGAAGGTTTAACTAGAGGTCAAGAGTGTATTGCTACAGGTGGACCTATTACAGTTCCAGTTGGTGATGCTGTACTTGGAAGAATCTTCAATGTAATTGGTGAACCAGTTGATGAAGGTGAACCAATTCCTGCAGATACTGAAAGATGGTCTATTCATAGATCTGCTCCTTCTTTTGAAGAGCAATCAACTAAAACAGAAATGTTTGAAACAGGTATCAAAGTTGTTGACCTTTTAGCACCATATTCAAAAGGTGGAAAAGTTGGACTATTCGGTGGTGCTGGTGTTGGTAAAACAGTTATCATCATGGAATTAATCCATAATGTTGCATTTAAACACTCAGGATACTCAGTATTCGCAGGTGTTGGAGAAAGAACAAGAGAAGGAAATGACCTTTACCATGAGATGAAAGACTCAAACGTTCTTGATAAAGTTGCTCTGTGCTATGGTCAAATGAGTGAGCCACCAGGTGCTAGAAATAGAATTGCACTAACAGGTTTAACAATGGCTGAATACTTTAGAGATGAAAAAGGTCTTGATGTATTAATGTTTGTTGATAATATCTTTAGGTTTGCACAATCAGGTTCTGAAATGTCAGCATTATTAGGAAGAATTCCTTCAGCTGTTGGATACCAACCTACCCTTGCATCAGAAATGGGAAAATTACAAGAAAGAATTACTTCTACTTCTAAAGGTTCTATTACTTCTGTTCAAGCGGTTTATGTACCAGCGGATGACTTAACAGATCCAGCTCCAGCTTCTGTTTTTGCTCACTTAGATGCAACTACAGTACTAAATAGAAAAATTGCTGAAAAAGGTATTTATCCAGCAGTTGATCCACTAGATTCATCTTCAAGAATCTTAAGTGCAGATATTTTAGGGCAAGAGCATTATGATACAGCTAGAGGTGTTCAATCTGTATTACAAAAATATAAAGATTTACAAGATATTATTGCTATTCTTGGTATGGATGAGTTATCAGAATCTGACAAACTTGTTGTTTCAAGAGCAAGAAAAATTGAAAGATTTTTATCTCAACCATTTTTCGTTGCAGAAGTATTTACAGGAAGTCCAGGAAAATATGTTGAATTAAAAGATACTATCGCTGGATTCCAAGGAATTTTAGCTGGTAAATATGACAGCATCCCTGAAATGGCATTCTATATGGTTGGTGGAATCGACGAGGTTCTTGCTAAAGCCGAGAAAATGAAATAAGAACAAAACCATAAGGCATAACATGGATACAATTAGATTATCAATAGTTACACCTAATGGGGAAATTTTTAATGATGACGTAAAAACTGTAACTCTCCCTGGAAAAGAGGGAGAGTTTGGTGTTCTACCAGGACACTCATCATTAGTTTCTTCATTAACAGTTGGTGTAATTGTTATAGAAAAAGCAAATTCTACTGAAGCTGTTGCCATTAACTGGGGACATGTAAAAGTAGATGAAAAAACAGTTGATGTATTAGCAGATGGTGCTATTGCATTAACAGCTGGAAAAGACTCTGAAATTGCTAAAAACATTGAAGCTGCTAAAGAATTAGTTAAATCTGTTAAAGATTCTAATATTTCAGTTGCTGCTGTTGAAGCAAAAATCAACTCATTTGCATAAAAGCTCATGATTACTACATTACTAAATTATTTGGCAAATAGTGGTGCTATAACTTATATAGTTTTAGCACTATTGTCAATTTATCTAATCATGACTTTCTGGATTTTTATTTATAGAAACTCTGCTCTTTCTTTACTTATTAGTAATGAAAAAAAAGCATTAGAATCTTTAACATCTAGAGAAGCTAGATTTTCGCCATTGTCGGCACTTAGCAAGTGCTCAAATAATTCAAATTCTAAAGAATTGCTACATGCTTGTGAAATTAGTTTAATAAAAGATGCAAGTCAAGGTATATCTTGGTTAGCAATAATATCTTCAACATCACCTTTTATTGGTCTTTTTGGAACAGTTGTTGGTATCTTAGAATCATTTGCAAAATTTGCAAATCAATCAAAAGTTGCTTTTTCTATCATTGCACCGGCAATTTCTGAAGCATTAGTTGCAACAGCTGCAGGTATATTAGTAGCAATATTTGCTTATACATTCCATCAAATTATTTCAAGAAAAGTTTATGAGTTAAATATTTATCTTAAGGCAGAATCGCAAATTTTAATTGCAAAAGGGTAATACTGTGTACGATTTTAATCAGAAACCAGAATTAAATATTACTCCTTTAGTTGATATTATGCTAGTACTACTAGCTATATTGATGGTTACAGCACCAGTAATTGAATTTGAAGAACCTATAAACCTTCCATCAGGAAGCAAATCTCAACAAGTACAAGATTTTCAAAAAATTGATATTATAATTACCCAAGATAGAATAGTTACATTAAATAAAAATAAAGTAGAAATTGCAAATTTCCCAGATAGTTTTTTACTATTTGCAAATGGTAAAGATCAAAATACTCCAATACATATAAGAGCAGATAAAAATTTAAAATATGATGATATTATTTTTGTTTTAAAATCATGTAAAGAAGCAGGTTTTCTTAAAGTATCATTAGTAACAGATGGATAATAATTAATGCAGAATAAATTTTCATTTATAATTTCAGGTATAATCGCAGTTTCAATTTACCTTTCTTTATGTTTTATTGTTATTTTTTATATAATGGCTCCAACACCTAAAACATTTAATTTAAAACCTACTTCAACGGTTTTAGAACTTGATATGATTGTTGAGAAAAGTGAAAAGAAAATGGTAGAAAAAAAAGCAGAGAAAAAAATTGAAAAAGAAGAAGTACAAGAAAAAACAGCATCTGCTTCAAATGAAAAAAGACCTGATTTGAAATCTTTATTTGCTAATGTAAAAGAAACAGCAAAACAAGTAGCAAAAGAAGAAGTTAACAATGTTGAAAAATCAATGGACCCAAAACGTTTCAAATCAAAATTTGAAAAAGAAAAAAAATCTTCCAATATTAAGATTGATAAATTATTAGATGACGAAAAAACTGCTTCTAATACAAAAACTTCAAATTCTGCAAAAGGTGAAGAAACAGATGAATATTTCTCTAAAGTTAGCGATTTATTATCAGTTTGGATGCCAATTGGATCAGGACTTAAAGCAATAGTTTTAGTTATGATAGATTTAGATGGTAAATTTGATTATCGTTTTGTAACAACTTCCGGGGATGAAGCGTTTGATACATCTTTGAGAGGATTTTTGGATGAACAAAAAAATGTTCCCTATCCAAAACCTACAAAAGATAAAGCAATTAGAATTAATGTTGATTTTAAATCAGAAGGATAAAAATTATGTATAAAATATTTTTGTTAATATCGTTGATATTCAGTTCAGTTTTTGCACAAGTTGATGCAAATTTAGAAATTATAAAAAAAGCAAATTCATTACCAAAAATTTTAGTTTCTGTTGCAAGTAATGCATCAGAACTTGAAACTTTAAATAAAGTTAAAAAGAGTTTGGTTGAAGATTTAGGTGTTAGTGGACATTTTGAACTAGCAACAACAAATAGTCAAGCTAGATATGAAGATATCCCAGATATTATTAGTTTATCTAACCAAGGTGTGAGTTTATTTTTAAATTTATCTGCACAAAAAGAGTCATCAGGTGATTATACTTTGATGATTAAGTTATATGATATTAATGCAAGAGCTTTAATTTTAGAGAAAAATTTCACTACTTCTCAAGAAGAAAGATATGTTTTTCTAGCACATAAAGCTGCAATTTCTATTAATACTTTCTTTAAAGCTCCAAGTATTGATTGGATGGATAAATTTGTAGTTTTCTCAGTTTATAAAGGTGCTGGTAAATCAGACATTATGATCGGAGATTATACTTTAACATACAAAAAAACTGTGGTTTCGGGTGGTTTAAATATTTTCCCTAAATGGGCTGATAAAGATCAAAAAACAATTTATTATACGTCTTATAATTATGCAAAACCTACTTTAGTAAAATTAAATATTTATACTAGAAGTAAGGATGTTATAATGGAGTCAGATGGAATGATAGCTTGTTCTGATGTAAATGAGGATGGAACTAAACTATTAATCACAGCATCACCAAACAATCAACCAGATATTTATTTGTATGAAACAAGAAGTGGTAAAAAAACACAAGTAACTAATTTTAGTGGAATTGATGTTGGTGGACAATTTATAGAAGATGATTCAAGAATTGTATTTGTTTCTGATAGATTAGGTAATCCAAATATTTTTGCAAAAAGTATTAATTCATCTGGTGTAGAAAGATTAGTTTATCACAGTAATAATAATTCATCTGCTACAGCTTATAAAAACACTATAGTTTATAGTAGTAAAGATTCAAGTAACGAGATGGGTGAAAAAAGTTTTAATCTATATTTAATATCTACAAAGACAGATAATCTAACAAGATTAACATCAAGTGGAATTAATCAATTCCCAAAATTCTCTACAGATGGGCAAACTTTATTGTTTATTAAATCATTTTCAGGGACAAGTTCTGTTGGTATAATTAGACTTGATTATAATAAATCTTTCCTTTTCCCATTTAATGGTGGAAGAATTCAATCTATAGATTGGTAAAAACCTATAATCTTAGATGTATTTAAATACATCTAAGATTGTTTTTTTCTGCATTTTTTCAATTTTCTTTTTTTCAATTTTCTTCTTTTTTTAATTTTTTATGTTAATTTTTAATTTTTTTAATTAAATTATTAAACTTATTAATAAATATATATTTTTAATATTTTTATTAAATAATCTAATTAAATATTTAATAAAAATACTCATTAAAGCTTATTATATGGTGGTTTGTAGTCTTTTAATATTAATTTTATTAAAAAAAATATTTATTCTTAACTTTAAGTTTAATTTATTTATACTACAAAAACTGTTATTAAATTAATTTTTATTTTACTTATATCAATTTTTTTTATTGAAGATAAAAAAATAAACAATAATTAAGGTTCAGTTCAGTATTATTCCAGCAAATTTTATTTCAAGGAAAAAAATATGAAAAAATTAGGTCTTTACTCTGTTTTAGTTGCAGCTTTATTATTTGCTACAGGTTGTAGTGAAAAAAATGCTGATATGAATGTTGATAATGGTGCTGGTACTCAATCAGAAGTAGCTAATACTATTCCAGACACAAATGTTAATGATGGTAGCTTTTCTGCTTTAGAAAAAACTGCTGACGGTGCATACTTCATGATCAATGGTCAAAAAGTGTTTATTGCTAACATCTATTTTGGATTTGACAAATATGACTTAGCTGGTGAAAACAAAGAAAACGCAGTTTCTAATGCTTCTAAATTAGCTGCATTAAAATCTGATACTACAGTTAAAGTTTCTGGTAATACAGACGAATGGGGAACTGATGAGTATAACTACGCATTAGGATTAAAAAGAGCTAACTCTGTTAAAGATGTTTTAGTTGCTAACGGTGTTGTTGCTAACGTTTCTTTAGTTTCTTTAGGTGAAAGTTCTCCAGTTTGTACTGAGAAAACTAAAGCTTGTTGGTCAAAAAACAGAAGAGTTGAACACGATTTAAGTAAATAATTCGATGAATAAGTATCTTCTATTTCTATTAGTAGTATCTTCTTCAATAGCCGGAGCCCAAGAGGTTTCGGTTTTTGATGCTGATAATTTAAATGCTAACAATCCTTATGGATTAAATTCTTCGGAAAAACACATCTTAAAAAATCAGACAAGCATAAATACATTATCTTCAAAAGTTGGAGATATGAATTCTTTGATTGAAGCTATTAATAGGAGATTAGAAGGCTTAGAATCTACATATGAAGGTGATTCTGCAAAATTAAATTCAACGGCATTAAAAATCAATGAATTATCGCAGAAAATGGGCCAGTCTTCAGATTTAGCTTCTAAAAATGGTGATGCTGCTGAAATAAAGAATGTTTCTGACCAACTTTTAAATATGAATAGTGAGTCAGAAAAAGAGATGAAAGAAAGTATTAATACATTAAAAACTGCAGTTTCTAAAATTTCAACTTTAGTAAATAAAATAAATTCTGATTATGTTTCTTCTGCTGAATTAGAAAAAAATATGCAACAATTTATAACAAGAGAGGAATTTGAGGCCTTAAAAAAGTCTATGGGCGTAAAGACTAGTCAAGTTACTCCAAGTAAAACAACTGAAAGTAAATCGTCTGGACTTGAAGATATAAAAAAAGATCTTACTGCTGATGATAAAGTAAAACTTTTAAATGATGCTAAAAAAGATTTTGATGCTAAAAATTATAATAGTGCATCACCTAAATATGAAAAACTTGTTGAAATAAATTATAAACCAGCTGAAAGTAATTATTATCTTGGTGAAATGTGGTATATAAGAAAGAAATATGATCTTGCAATAAGTCATTTTAAAAAATCTGCTGTTCTTAATGATAAAGCAGCTTATATGCCTACATTATTATTGCATAGTGCTATTTCATTTGAAAATACAAAAGATAAAGATAATGCTAAGAGTTTTTATAGTACATTAATTGATCTTTATCCAGATTCAAGTGAAGCAAAGATAGCAAAAAAAAATTTAACTAAATTATAATTAATAATTAACTAAGGAAAATATATGTCAAAAGTAATTGGTATAGAATACACATTAAAAGATGCAAAAACTGGTGAGCAATTAGATACAAATGTTGGTCAAGCTCCATTAGAATTTATTTCAGGAAAAGGTCAAATTATTCCAGGTCTTGAGTCTAAATTAGTTGAAATGTCAGCAAATGAAGAAGCAGATGTTTTAGTACAACCTGTTGATGCTTATGGTGAATATAATGATGAAGCTGTTCAAGTTTTACCAAAAGAGCAATTTGCTGGTATTGAATTAACTGAAGGTATGTCTTTATATGGAACAGGTGAGCACGGAGAAACTGTACAAGTTGTAGTTAAATCTTTTTCTGACTCTGATGTAACAATTGATTATAATCACCCAATGGCTGGAAAAACTTTAATGTTTTCTGTTGCAATTTTATCTTTAAGAGATGCAACTGAAGAAGAAGTTCAAACAGGTGTTGTAGGTGGAATGGCTGCTATGGGTGGTGGTTGTTGTGGCGGTGGAGGTGGTCATTCTCATGATCACGATCATGGACATGACCATGGTGCTGGTTCTTGTGGTACAGCGCAACCTGTAAAATCTCATGGTGGTTGTGGTTGTCACTAAGTTCACAGGATGTGAAAAATTTGATTTAATATCAATAAATTAGACAACAATAGCTTTGAAGCCCAAGAGTTTTATACTCTTGGGCTTTTTTATTTTAAAGACCAAAAGAAAAGAGTATAATTGGTCTTTTTAATATTAAATATAAAATTTATAATAAGGTGAAAACATATGAAAAAAGTTGCTTTTATTTTTCCAGGTCAAGGAAGTCAAACTATCGGAATGGGAAAAGATTTTTTTGAAAATAGTGATATTGCAAAAGAGATGATTTTAAGTGCAAGTACAAGATTAGGTATTGATTTTGAAAACTTACTATTTGAAGAAAATGAGAATTTGGGAAAAACAGAGTTTACACAACCTGCTATTTTACTTGTAAGCTCTATTGCCCTTGCTATTTTTAAAGATAAATGTGATATTACACCTGAATTTGTTTTAGGTCATTCTTTAGGTGAATTTTCTGCACTAGTTGCATCTGGTGCACTTGATTATTTAGATGCCATTGAATTAGTTCATAAAAGAGGTTTATTTATGACAGCAGCTTGTTCAGGTGGAGGAGCTGGAATGATGGCATTAGTTGGGATAGATGATGAAACTGTTGAAAAAGTATGTGAGCAACAAAGAGAACTTGGGAAAAAAGTTTGGCCAGCAAATTACAATATGGATGGACAACTAGTTCTTGCCGGTTTAAAGGCTGATTTAGAGTCATTAACGGATACTTTTAAAGAAGCTGGTGCTAAGAGAGCTATTGTCTTAGATATGTCAGTAGCAAGCCACTGTGAATTATTAACAAGTGCTGTTGAAAATCTTAAGCCATATTTAGACGAGTTCTTAAAAGATGAGTTTTTACCTGTTATTTCAAATGTTAGTACTAATGCTTATAAAACAAAAGATGAAGCAATTGAGTTATTATCAGCACAATTAACAAGTCCTGTAAAATATAAACAATCAATTATTGCACATGAAAATGAAGTTGATTTATTTATTGAATTTGGGAATGGAATAGTTTTAAAAGGGCTAAATAGAAAAATTACAAAGGTTCCTACTATAAATGTTTCTGATATGAAAACTTTAGAAAGTGTTCTTGGTGAATTAAATGACTAAATTAGCAATTATGGGAGCTATGCAAGAAGAGATTGAACCTCTTTTGGCATATTTTGACAATGTAAATGTTGTTGAATATGCAAATAATAAATTTTATGAAGTTTCTTACAATGGTTTTGAAATAGTAATCGCATACTCAAAAATTGGAAAAGTATTCGCAAGTTTAACTGCTTCAACAATGATTGAAAAATTTGGATGTGATATTCTTTTATTTTCAGGAGTAGCAGGTGGAATTAATCCGAAACTTCAAATTGGAGATTTAATCATTGCAGATAAATTATGTCAGCATGATTTAGATATTACAGCATTTGGTCATCCTAATGGATTTGTACCTGGTGGAAAAGTATTTGTTGAAACTTCAAAAATTTTAAGAGATCTTGCAATAAAAGTTGCAAATGAAAATAATCTAAAAGTAATCGTTGGAACAATTGCGACAGGTGATCAATTTGTTCATTCATCACAGAGAAAAGAGTTTATTGAAAAAACTTTTAATGCAGATGCTTTAGAGATGGAAGGTGCAAGTGTTGCTGTTGTTTGTGATGCTCTAAATGTTCCATTTTTTATTCTAAGAGCTATTTCTGATACTGCTGATATGGATGCAGGATTTAATTTTGATGCATTTCTAAAATCAAGTGCAAAAAATTCTGCTGATTACTTAATCAAAATTGTAAAAGAGTTAAATAAATAAATTTTTTTCTACTTCAAAAGTTGGAACATGAAATAGTTCCAACTTTCTTTTTTAAACTCATGATTTAATCTTTTAAAAGACACTTTTAACACTCTTTGAGATGATAAAGTTTTCTATATATAAATTAAGGAGATAACATGTTCGCAGAAATCAATACTTTTCTGAATGACCTTATCTGGGGAAATATTTTAATATATTTATTACCAGCTTTAGGGATTTTTTTTACTATCAGTTCTAGATTTGTACAATTTAGGTATTTTTTTAAAATGTTTAATATTTTAAGAGGTACAGTACATGATAAAGATGGACATATTAGTTCATTTCAAGCTTTAATGCTTAGTGTTTCTGGACGTGTTGGAGTTGGAAATATTGCAGGTGTAGCAGTTGCTATTACTTTAGGTGGGGCAGGTGCTGTATTTTGGATGTGGGTTATTGCATTAGTTGGAATGGCTACAAGTTTCTTTGAGTGTTCATTAGCTCAACTTTATAAAGAAAAAGATGGAATTGATTCTTGTGTTTATAGGGGTGGTCCTGCTTATTATGCTACAAAAGCATTAGGGCAAAGATGGTTAGGTGTTGTAATTTCTGTTTTAATTTTAATTACTTTTGGACTTGCATTCAACGCAACTCAATCATTTGTTATTTCTACTTCATTTGAAGCATCATTTAATTTACCAACTTGGGTAAGTGGAATTGCACTAAGTATCGTTTTTGGTATTACAATTTTTGGTGGAGTAAGAGGAATTGTTAAAATGTCAGAAGTTATTGTTCCAATAATGGCTTTAGGATATTTATTAATTGCACTTGTTGTTATTGCTTTAAATATTAATGAAATTCCTTCATTAATTACTATGATAGTTACAGAAGCATTTAATCCAAGTTCTGCAATTGGTGGTGGAATTGGTGCTGTTATTCTGCAAGGTGCAAAAAGAGGTATGTTCTCAAATGAAGCTGGACTTGGAAGTGCACCAAATGTTGCAGCTGTTGCTTATGTAGCACATCCTGTTCAACAAGGGATAGTTCAATCATTTTCAGTATTCATTGATACAATCATATTATGCTCTTGTACAGCCTTTATTATTCTTCTATCAGGTGTTTATACGCCAGGAGCTGAGGGTGTTCAAGGTGTTTTATTAACTCAAAATGCATTAATTGAACATATAGGTCCTTTTGGTGGATATTTTATTACAATTGCACTATTTTTATTTGGTTTTTCTTCAATGATTTATAACTATTATTTAGCTGAAAATAGTTTGAATTTCTTTGTTAAAGGAAATGTTACAATATTTAATATTTTCAGAATTTCTTGTATTTTACTTGTTGTTTGGGGTTCATTCCAAGATTTAAGTTCTATTTTTGCATTTGCAGATTTAACTATGGGATTATTAGCAATTATTAATATGATAGTAATTACTTTATTATATAAACCAGTACTTAAACTAATCAGAGGTTATGAAAGACAAATTAAAGAGGGTAAAACTCCTGTTTTAAGATATAACGATTATGTTGAATTTAATTTTGATAAAGAAACATGGAAAGAGATTGTTGATAATATCAATGATAAAAAAATAAAAGATTAAATTTTTAGAGGAAATAAATTTATTTCCTCTAATTAAACAAAAACCAACTACTAACTTTTAAGTAAACTTTAGACATCATATAATTAAAAATATCATTAAAGGTCTTATATATGTTTAATAAAGAGGGAATCCCTTTTTTTGTAATTGTTATGCCTTTCTTAAGTATCATTCTTATTTCCTTCCTTTCCATTTCATACTATTTAAAACTTTCCAATAATAATCTTGATTTGAATATAAAAGAGTACAAAGAGTTATATTTTGAAACAAATAAAAATATTAATAATTTAGAACTTTTAATACAAAATAAAACTCAAGAATATAAAAATACGCAGAAAATTTTTAATGATTTTATTTTAGTGGCTACCTTAGTAGTAATTATTTTTATGGCATTTTTTTCTTTTATTATGATTTTACTTGTAAGAGATATAATAAAAAAATATAAAGATGAAGTTAAAGATACGGAAGATGATTTAAAATTACTAAATGACAACCTTTCAATGAAAGTTCAATATGGAATTGAAGAGGGAAAACAAAAAGATAAAAAGATTTTAGAGCAGGCAAAACTAGCAAGAATTGGTTCTATGATTTCTATGATAGCTCATCAATGGAGACAACCTCTTAGTGAATTATCAGGAATTTTAATGGAGCTTGAAACTGCAACTAGATTTAAAAAAGCTGATGAAAATCATATTTTAACTGCTATTGAAAAAAGTGATAAAATGATTCAATTTATGTCAAATACAATAGATGATTTTAGAAATTTCTATAAACCAGATAAGATAAAAGAAGAGTTTTTTGTTTCAGACTCTTGTAAAAATGCAATAAATATTATAGATGCAACACTTAGAAATTTTGATATAAAATTAAATGTCAATATCGTAAGTGATAAAAAAATATTTGGTTATCCAACAGAATTTTCTCAAGTTATTTTAAATATTTTAAGTAATGCAACAGATATATTAGTAGAGAAAAATATCAATAATCCAAAAATAGATTTAGATATAAATTCAAAAGGAGTATTATCAATAATAACAATTAAAGATAATGCAGGTGGAATTAAAGAAAAAAATCAAGAATTGATTTTTGACCCATATTTTAGTACTAAAGATTCATCTAAGGGAACAGGTCTTGGACTTTATATTTCAAAGCTTATAATTGAGCGAAATATGGGTGGAGAACTTAGTGTTTACAATGATGAACAAGGTGCTGTTTTTAAAATCGTAGTAGCAGGATAGAAAATGAATGATGAATTATTAAAAGAGCTAAAAGATATTTCAATATTATGTGTTGAAGATGAAGATGGTATTAGAGAAATGGTTGTTAGCACTTTGAAGTATTATTTTAATGAAGTCTATGAAGCTTGTGATGGAAATGAAGGTTATGAATTGTATGAATATTATAAACCAAAAATTGTTTTAACTGATATTCAAATGAAAGATTGCAATGGTTTAGAACTTGTAAAAAAGATTAGAGAAAAAGATAATGATACAATGATTATTATGTTAACAGCACACTCAAATGAAGAGTATTTAATGGAATTAATAAATTTAAATATTAATCACTTTATTTTAAAACCTTTAAATCTAAAAAAACTTAATGTTGCTTTAGAAAAATATTTACAAAAAGCTATAAAACCTATTTTATTATTTGAAGATTTAATTTTAGATTCACAAAAAAGAGAATTAATTTATAAAAATGAAGTAATTATTCCATTAAGAAAAAGAGAAAAAGGTTTTCTTCATCTTTTATATAACAAACATGGCTCAATTTTAAAATATGAAGAAATTGAGTTTGAACTTTGGAATGATAAAGAGATGACAAGTCATGCATTAAAATCATTTATAAAAGAATTAAGAAACAAAATACCCATTAATGTAATTAAAAATGTACCTCAAGAAGGGTATACTTTACACAAATAGAAGCTAATAAAATAATACACACTTTTTACATACTTCTATTTTATATTATTATGAAATTTATTAATCAAGAGGATTTTTATGGAAAAGTTATACAGAATTGAAAAAGATTTTTTAGGTGAAAAAGAGATAGAATCAAGTAAATATTATGGAATTCAAACTTTAAGAGCAAAAGAGAATTTTAATATTACAAAAACAGATATATCTTTGTTTCCAAATTTTATAAAATCACTTGCAAAAGTTAAAAAAGCTTGTGCTTTAACAAACTTTGAATTAGGTGATTTAACAGATATTCAAAAAGATGCAATTGTTCAAGCTTGTAATGAAATTATTGATGGAAAATTTCATGACCAATTTATTGTTGACCCAATTCAAGGTGGAGCTGGAACTTCTACAAATATGAATGCAAATGAAGTTATTGCAAATCGTGCTTTAGAAATTTTAGGGCATCCAAAAAGTTCATATGACATCATTCATCCTAATAATCATATAAATATGAGCCAATCGACAAATGATGTTTATCCAACTGCTATTAAAGTTACTTTACATGAATTAATATATAAATTAAAAGATTCTCTTAGATTTTTAAGAGATTGTTTTGAAGAAAAATCAATTGAGTTTAAAGATGTTTTAAAAATGGGAAGAACTCAACTTCAAGATGCTGTTCCAATGACTTTAGGTCAAGAATTCAAAACATTTGCTGTTATGATTGATGCTGATATTTATAGATTAAGAGAAGTACAAGCACTGTTAAAAGAGGTAAATTTAGGTGCAACTGCTATTGGAACTGGAATTAATACTAAAGCTTCATATAAAAGAAAAGTTGTTTCAAATTTAAGAGAAGTTACAGGTGTTGATTATATAAGTGCTGGAGATTTAATTGAGGCTACACAAGATACGGGTTCTTTTGTACAAATTTCAGGAATGTTAAAAAGTGTTGCAATTAAAATTTCTAAAATTTGTAATGATCTAAGACTTTTAAGTTCAGGACCAAGGGCTGGATTTAATGAAATAAATCTTCCACCACTTCAACCTGGAAG
Organism: Minisyncoccia bacterium; assembly: GCA_041730535.1. Classification (GTDB taxonomy): domain Bacteria; phylum Campylobacterota; class Campylobacteria; order Campylobacterales; family Arcobacteraceae; genus Aliarcobacter. Next base: position 10,512 of record JBGSBO010000022.1, on the reverse strand, counting down.
TTCAATTATGCCAGGAAAAGTAAACCCAGTAATGCCTGAAGTTGTAAATCAAGTTGCTTTTGAAGTAATAGGAGCTGACGTTACTATTTCAATGGCAAGTGAAGGTGGACAGTTACAACTAAATGTATTTGAACCAATAATTGCTTTTAAATTATTTAATTCTATTAATATGATGAGAAGAGCATTTTATTCTTTAGGGGAAAAATGTATCAAGGGAATTACTGCAAATGAAGAGATTTGTATGGAAAATATTTTAAATTCTGTGACTTTAGTAACTTGTTTAAATCCGATTTTAGGATATGAAAAAAGTTCAGCAATTGCTAAAGAAGCACTAAAAATGAATAAAAGGGTTTATGACATAATCTTAGAACAAGAACTTTTCACAAAAGAGGAGTTGGATGAGTTATTAAAACCTGAAAATATGGTTAATAGTTTTATTAAGGAAACAAAATGAAAATAACTGTATTAAATACAGGTGGAACATTTAATAAAAGATATAATCCAATTAAGGGACTACTTGAAGTTCCAACTGATAATATCGCTTTAGACAAGATTGTAAAATCTTGTTTTAATGTAGAGTTTGACATTAAAAATATTGTTTCAAAAGATAGTTTGGATTTTATACAAGAAGATAGAGAAACAATTTTAAAAGAGATACAAAATAGTACAAGTGACAAAATAATTATCATTCATGGAACTGATACGGTTGATTTAACTTCAAAATTCATTGAAGATAAAATTCAAGGTAAAAAGATAGTTTTTACAGGAGCGATGGTTCCTATGAGTATTGATGAAGTTGAAGCTACTATGAATTTTTCTCAAGCAATTGGATTTTTAAATGCACCAATTGAAGATGGGATTTATTTATCTATGCATGGCGTTGTAGTTGAACACTCAAAACTAAAAAAAGATAGATCACTAGGACAGTTTTTAGTAAAGAATTAAGTTTATTCATTGAATAATATGACAACTTAAAAAACAGGACGATTCCATGGAAAAATTGATTAATAGTTTTAAAAATTGTGGTTATGATGCACATTTTGTAAAAACAAAAGAAGAAGCATTTGAATTATCAAAAACATATATAAAATCTGGAATGAGCGTAGGACTTGGTGGCAGCGTTAGTGTGCAAGAGATTGGACTATTGGATTATTTATTAAATAAAAAAGATATTACTTTATTCAATCAATATGAAGCGGGCATCTCAATGGATGAAAATATCAAAAGAAGAAAACAAGGTTTAGTTTCTGATATTTTTGTTACAAGTACAAATGCAATTACCAAAGATGGGAAATTAGTAAATGCAGATGGAAGTGGTAATCGGGTCGCTGCATTTTGTTATGGTCCTACTCATGTTTTGGTGATTGTTGGAATAAATAAAATTGTTGAAGATGTAGAATCTGGTTTTAAAAGAGTTATGGAAGTTGCCGCTGTTAAAAATATAAATAGAATAAATAACAAAGCAATAGAAATGGGAAAAGAGCCAAAATATAATCTTGACAATATTGCAAATAAATTCTCATGGGTAAAAGCTGATGATGAAAAAGGAAGAATAATTATTATTTTAGTTGATGAAGAGTTGGGATATTGAAATATACCTTAAGAATTTAAGTATAATTAGAAAAAAGGTATTTCATGAATATTAAGAATGAAAATCAATTACTTTTTGTAATTAGATATGGATTACTGATTCTAATTTTACTTCTTTCAATAATAATTACAACTTTTTTATATTATGAAAGTAAATCAACATTTGAAGAGATAAAAAAAAGTACTGAAGAAAAACTAATAACTAATAAAAAACATATAATCCAAGAACAAGTGGATAATACCTACGACTATATATTTTCTGAACAAAATGATATGGAAATCCAATTAAAAGAATCCCTTAAATTAAAACTTTATGAAGTACACAAAATAATCATAGATATTCATAATCAATATAAAAATATTTATTCAAAAGAAGAGATAAAAAATATAATTAAAACTGTAATAAAAGATATTCGATTTAACAATGGTCGGGGTTACTTTTTTGTTTATGATAAGGCTGGGAAAAATATAATTCATTCTCTTTTACCTGAACTTGAGGGTAAAAATTTAATAAATCATCAAGATATAACAGATAATTTTGTATTAAAAGAAAGATTAGCTTTATTAAAAGATAATGATGAAGCTTATCAAGAATGGTACTGGAGAAAATCAAAAACAGATTCTATGGAATATAAAAAAATAGGTTTTCTAAAAAATATTTATGAACTTGATTGGCTCATAGGTACAGGAGAATATGTAGATGATTTTGAAGCAGATATTCAAGAAAAAGTTTTAAAACAGATAAATAAATTAAGATTTGGTTCTAGTGAGTATTATTTTATTCTTGATGTAAATAATATATACTTAACAACCCATCGAGCTAGTGCCATAGGTAAAAATGTTTTTAAAGAAAATAATTTAAATAATACAGAGACTGTAATCAAGAATATGTGGGATAAAGCAAAAAATGGTGGAGGATTTATTGAATATGTTCAAAAAACAAATCCAATTATAAATAAACCAAGAGAAAAAAACTCCTATGTAAGATTAATTCCTAAATGGAATTGGTTACTTGGAGCGGGTTTTTATAAAGATGATATTCGAACACAAATAGAAAAAGAAGAAGAGATTTTAATAAAAAGATATGAAGAAAATTTAAAAAGTTTTTTCATTGTTTCAATAATAAGTACACTAATTTTAGCAGGATTGTCTTTTTATATTTCAATTATAATTGAGCAGAAATTTAAAAATTATAAAAAGAGTATTCAACTTTATGTGGAAGAAAATCAAAAACAGTATGAACTTTTATCCCAAAAAAGTAAGTTAGCTGCAATGGGTGAAATGTTAGAAAATATTGCCCATCAATGGAGGCAACCATTATCTTTAGTAAGCGTAGCAGCAAGTGGAATAAAAATAAATAAAGAGTTAAATATTTTAAGTGACAAGTTTTTAATGGAGGCACTTGATTGCATAGAAAATGGAACAAAACATTTAAATGAAACAATAGAAGATTTTAGAGATTTTTTTTCTTCAGAAAAAGAAAAAAAATTCTTTTATTTGGAAGATGCACTCAAAAAGGTAGATAAGCTTTTATCTTTGCATTTGAATAAAATGGGAATAAATGTTGTTAAAAATATTAAAAATATAAAGATAAATAATTATGAAAGAGAACTTCTCCAAGTTTTATTAAATATTCTAAAAAATGCAATGGATGCATTGGAAAAAGTTGATGGAGAAAAATATATATTTATTGATATTTTTGAAAAAGAAAATAATTTGTATATTCAAATTAAAGATAATGCGGGTGGAATAGATGAAAGTATTATTGATCGTATTTTTGAACCATATTTTACAACAAAACATAAAAGCCAAGGAACAGGAATAGGACTTTATATGTCTACTGAAATTATAACTAAACATATGAATGGTAAATTAAAAGTTGAAAACAGTATCTATGAACATAATAACAAAACTTTTACGGGAGCTATGTTTACTATAGAACTTTAATTAATAAACAAAAACTAATCATTTTATTTAAAAGTAAAATAACCTAACTTTAGATAAAATGCCTAAAATTCAAAATATAGGACTTTATAAAATGGCTTTATATACATGTGGACATATTATTCCAGATTCTGACTCTATTTGTTCAGCAATCTCATTATCATATTTACTAAATAAAATAGGAAGACCAGCAATTCCTGCAAGACAAGGTGAACCAAATCCAGAAACAAAATTTATTTTAGATAGATTTGGATTTGAAGCACCTGTTCTTAAAACTTCATTTGCAGGTGAAGAGTTATTTATTACTGATTATTCAGATTTAGAATTAGCACCACAAGACTTAGATAAAACAACTATTGTTGGTATTGTTGATCATCATAAGTTAGGTGGAATTACTACCTCTACGCCATTAGAGTGTTGGATTAGACCTGTTGGTTGTACAAATACAATCGTAAAAGAGATGTATGATTTTCACAAAGTTGAAATTCCTGCAAACATTGCTGGAATCATGATGTGTGCGATTTTATCTGATACAGTTATTTTCAAATCACCAACATGTACAGATACAGACATTAAAGCTGTTAGAGAATTATCAAAAATCTGTGGAATTGAAGATTTTGGTGCTCTTGGTATGGAAATGTTCAAAGTTAAATCACAAGTTATTGGAACTCCAATCAGAGACCTTGTAATGAGAGATTACAAAAACTTTGATATGCATGGAACAAAAGTAGGTGTTGGACAACTTGAAGTTGTTGATGGGAGCGTATTTGATGACATTAAAGATGAACTAATGGCTGATATTAAAAAAGTAAAAGAAGAAAATAATCTTCACACAGTTGCTCTTTTATTAACTGATATTATCAAAGAAGGTTCAGAAGTTCTTGTAGCTAGTGATGATAACTCAATTTTTGAAAAAGCATTTAACTGTAAACTTGAAGATAACAAAGTTTGGTTAGATGGTTGTTTATCAAGAAAAAAACAAATTATTCCTTTCTTAGAACCTGCATTCGCATAAATTTAATATTCAAACTACCAAGTTTTTTCTTGGATAGTTTGAATTCTTTTTTATTTAATTTTCTCAAATCTTCCAAAAGAACAATATTTGCAATATAAAATTATATAGTGATGATTTTATAAAGAGATGCAAATGAAAACAATAGAAAGAAAATCTGAATCAACTGAAAACTTTGAAATTTCAATAAAAAAAGTTTTAGATGATATTACATCAAATGATGACCGTGAAGAATTAATCTATACTATTATCGATGTATCTCCTTATAATTTTGAGTTAATCCCTACAATTGCTTCTTTTAAATACCTCTCTTATTTTGACCACATAACACAATATGACGGAATACGTTATTTTTCAAAAATGTATGAACTTATTGATATGTTATGTCAGTACAAAAAACTTATCCAAAAATTAGAAACTACTCAACAAACAAAAAACGATAATGTTTCAACTCCTTCAAACTCAAAACAATTAGAAATCAGAACTATTCTCGATGAAAATGACCTTTTTATAAGTTGTCAAATCAACGCGATTCAAATCTACAAAACTTATCTGTTTGGAGTTGATAATTTCAAAATCGATGATAATGTTTTAGCTCATAGTCTAAATCATATAATAAATGAATTTTTCGAAGAAGCCTTTACTTCAAAACTAAAAGAGAATTATATGACACAAATAACAAAAATAAAAACACGATTTATGGGTGTTGATATTTTTGAGTTTGAAGAAATATGATAAAAAATTAAAGATTCCAATTTGGATACAAACTTCTTCTCACTAAGTTAAACAAAATCTAAAAAAGAGTATCTTTGGCGGTTGAAAAAAATATTATTAAAGGATATAAAATGAAACACGAATTAATGACTTTACCTTATGCTTTAGATGCCTTAGAACCGCTTATGTCAAAGGAAACTTTAGAGTTTCACTATGGAAAACATCACCAAACTTATGTAAATAACTTAAACAATTTAATCACTGGTACAAAATTTGAAAATGCAACTTTAGTTGAGATAGTTTTAGAATCAGATGGAGGAATTTTTAATAATGCCGCTCAGGTTTATAACCATGACTTTTTTTGGAATGGTTTAACTCCTGCTCAAAGTGCAATTCCAGCAAAAGTTGAGGCTGTTTTAGTTAAAACTTTTGGTTCAGTTGATGAGTTCAAAAAAGAGTTTACAGCAAAAGCTATTGGACATTTTGGTTCTGGTTGGGCTTGGTTAGTTGAAGATGAAAATCAAAACTTAAAAATCGTAACAACAGCAAATGCAGCAAATCCACTAACAGACAATCTAAAACCTATTTTAGTATGTGACGTGTGGGAACATGCTTATTATATTGATGTAAGAAATGCAAGACCTGCATATTTAGAAAATTTCTGGAAACTTGTAAACTGGAATTTTGTAGAGCAAAATCTAGCGTAAGAAGATAAAAAGTATGGAGTTTTCCATACTTTTTCATATATGAAATCAGATATTTTTAAAAATCCTAAATTAAACTTCCTAGAGTTGAGATATGTTCAAGATATTCCTGAATGTACAAAGATGCATATCCATGAGGAATTAACTATCACAGCCATAAAAAAAGGTTCATTAAATTTGATATTTAATGACACTACTTTTGAATTAGTACCAAATGAAATAGCCATTATTAATAGTGATATACCTCACTGTGCCACAACAAATGAAATATCAAAAGATGGATATGTTTTGTATTTAAAAAAAGAGTACTTAAAAAATATAAATCTAAATTTCAATTCATTTTATGAGATAATCAAACAAAAAAATATCTATAAAAGTTTTATAAAATTGTGCGATTGCCTGTTGGATAAAAAAGTATCTTTAATTGAAAAAGAGGAGATATTTTACTCTTTTTGTTTAACTTTTTTTTCATTTGAGCAAAAACAAACAAATGAACAAACAGAGTCAATTTTGGCAACAAATATCAAAAAATATTTAGATGAAAATTATCTTGAAGAGTTTATCTTAGATGATTTAGCAAAGAGTTTTGATTTAAGTGTTGTTCATTTAATTCGAGTATTTAAAAAAGAGTTTGGACTTCCGATTCACTCATATATTTTAAATAAAAAAGTGCATTTTGCAAAAGAGTTATTATCTTCAAATTTGCCCATTATTGAAGTTGCACAAAACAGCGGTTTTTTTGACCAAAGCCATCTAAATAGAAGTTTTAAAAGAATCTTTCAAATCACACCAAAAGAGTATCAAAACAATATTTTCCCTAAATGTTAATTTTGTACAAGATTTAATTTTTTTTTATTGTTATACTTTGCAAAATTAAAAAAAAGGAGTCTTGCATGAGTATAAATATTTCAAAACAATTTATCTCTTTTTCTTTCCTCTTCCTCTTAAACTTCTAATCATTCAATCAAATACAATCTAAAAAATAAAATAAATAATCGGAGCAAACCATGAGTTTTAAAAAATATAAACAATATCCTATTGTCCAAAATTTCCCCAGAAAATGGCCAGATAAACAAATCACACAAGCACCAATATATTGCAGTGTAGATTTAAGAGATGGAAATCAAGCTTTGATAAATCCTTTGAGCGTTGAGCAAAAATTAGAGTATTTTAATACTTTAGTAAAAATAGGATTTAAACAAATAGAAGTGAGTTATCCAAGTGCTAGTGATACGGATTTTCAATTTACTAGAAAATTAATCCAAGAAAATTTAGTGCCAGATGATGTGTTTATTCAGGTTTTGATTCCTGCAAAAAAAGAGTGGATTAAAAAAAGTGTTGAAGCAATGAGTGGAGTAAAAAATGGAATTTTTCATTTATACAACCCAACAAATGAGTTTCAAAGAAGAGTAGTTTTTCAAAAAAGTGATGAAGAGATAATCTCAATGGCTGTTGAATCAATGAAATATTTAGTTGAATTAACAAAAGATTTCAAAGGAAATGTAACTTATCAATATTCACCTGAGAGTTTTTCTCAAACTGATTTAGAGTTTGCAGTAAAAATTTGTAATGAAGTTATAAATGTAGTAAAACCAACTATTGATAAAAAGATGATAATAAACTTACCAAATACCCTAGAAGCTTGTACTGCAAATGTTTATGCCGATAGAATAGAGTGGATGTGTGAAAATTTACACCATCGTGAAGCTTTAATCATTAGTGTTCATCCTCATAACGATAGGGGAACTTCTGTAGCAAGTGCAGAGTTAGCAGTGCTTGCAGGTGCAGATAAAGTTGAGGGGACTTTATTTGGAAATGGTGAGAGAGCAGGGAACTTGGATTTAGTAAATTTTGCTTTTAATATCTATTCACAAGGAATAGATGCAAAACTTGATTTATCAATTATTGATGAAGTAAAAGCCATGTATGAAGAAAAAACTGGATTAATTGTGCATGCAAGACATCCTTTTGTAGGCGATATGATATTTACAGCTTTTAGTGGAGGACATCAAGATGCTATCAAAAAAGGGATGGATTTTTATAGAACTCAAAACTCAAAAGAGTGGAATGTTCCCTATTTACCAATTGACCCAAAAGATATAAAAAGAGGTTATGAAAAAGTAATAAGAGTAAATTCTCAATCAGGAAAAGGCGGAGCAAGTTTTATTATAAGTGAATTTTTAGGCGTGAATATGAGTAAAGAGGAAGCTATAAAATTTGGTTTAGTTATAAAAGATGAATCTGATAAATTAAAAAGAGAGCTAGAAAAAGAAGAAATAATCGAACTATATAAAAAGTTAAATAGTTAAAAGTAAGTTTTAAAACTTACTTTTAATTTTATTTATATTCGATTTTACCTTGACTTGCCAATAATGCTCCACAAAGTTGATATAAAACTCTAGAACCTACATTTGCATCCCATCCATCTTCACTGTCACCTACTTCACATAAATCAAAACCTATGATATTTTTCCCAGATTTTACAACCATAAAAATAAGATGCTCTAACTCTCCATATCTTAAACCACTAGGAACTGGTGTTCCTGTATTTGGACAGTTTAATGGCTCTAAACCATCAATGTCAATTGATAAATAAACATTTTGTGGAAGTTGCTCGATGTATGGAGTATAAACTTCTTCTAAAGATTTACCACTAGCTAATTGTGCTTGCATATCTGTATCGTATAAACATGCACCTTTTAGCCCGTATTCTTTCATTCTATTTGCTTCTTCACTGCTGTAATCTCTGATTCCAAATTGAACTAAATTTGAAACTTTATCACATTCATTCATAGCATTATAAAAAATTGAAGCATGAGAATAAGTAAATCCTTCATATGCCTTTCTTAGGTCATGGTGCGCATCAACATGCAAGATTCCAAAAGATTCAGTTTGCGTATCGTTTAAAGCTTTGATAAGTCCAAGAGGTGATGAGTGGTCACCACCAACAACAGCTACAAATTTTCCATTTTTTATTTGTTCTATTGATTTTTCATAAACTGAAGAGTTTAAAATAGCTGATGCTTCATTTACAAATTTTAAAGCTTTTTTGTTTGTTTTTCCCTCTTCAAGCGCATCAATAACTTTTAAAGCTTTTTTTCTAGCTTTGTTACTTAGTTTTAACAGACTTTTATCTGTTTCAAGCATCGTAATACCAGCAGTGTAAGGTTTAATATAGTGAAAAGTTTCAACATCAAGTTGGTGACTTGTTATTCTCATAGCATCAGGAGCCTTTGCTGTTCCTTCTCCAAAAGAAACAGTTGCTTCCCAAGGAACTGGAATTAAAACTAAACTAGCTTCCTTTGTGTCTAATCTTCCACCAATAAAACCATCGCCTTCTTGTGGAGGAAGTCCTAATTCTAATATTTTTATATCTTCTTTTAAAGTTCTATAAGTCATCATTTTTCCTAATATTATTCTATTTATTTGATTTGGGATTATAGAATAATTAAGGAAATAGTTAAGTTAATTTTAGGTTCTTATTTCAAGAAGTTGTTATAAAATATAACAAAAATTATGGAACTAAATAATGGCAGAACAATTAAAAAATCTATATTCAAAAGAGTTTATTGAAAAACTTGCAAATAAACTTCTTTTCACCCACTCAAACTTTGAAAAAGAAAATTTTATAAACTCTATTTTTGATGCTTCTTGGCAAGATTTAGAACTAAAGCAAAGAATGAGGCATATCGCTTTTTCTTTAAATAAATATTTGCCTTTTTCTTATAGTAAACAACTTGAAATTTTAAAAAAAACAAAAGAGGATTTTACTGGTCTTGAAGCTATGATTTTTCAGGATTTTGTTGAGGTTTTTGGGCTTGATGATTTTGATGAATCTATGAAAGCTCTGGAAGTTTTTACTATAAATTCGAGCAGTGAGTTTGCTATTAGGCAATTTATTTTAAAGTATGAAACTCAAACTATGAATCAAATGAAAATTTGGGCGAAATCACCAAATGAGCATATAAGAAGATTAGCAAGTGAAGGAAGTCGTCCACGTCTTCCTTGGGCAATTGCTCTTCCAAAATACAAACAAAATCCCTCAAAAGTTCTTGAAATAATTGAACTTTTAAAAAATGATAAAAGTTTATATGTTCAAAAATCTGTGGCAAATAATTTAAACGATATTTCAAAGGATAATCCACAATTAGTTATAGATTTTGTAAAACAAAATATAGGAAAAACAAAAGAATTAGACTGGATTTGCAAACATGGTTCAAGAACTCTTTTGAAAAAAGGAAATATTGAGATTTTGTCATTTTTTAATTTTGATAAATCCCATCATATAAATCTCACAAATTTTTGTTACGATAAAACTATATTTTTAAATGATGATTTTAATTTTTCTTTTGAAATAAATTCCGATGAAATTATTGGAAATATTAGAATTGAATATGTGATTTATTATTTAAAATCAAATAATATTCACAATAAAAAAGTTTTTATGATAAGTCAAAATGAGATAAAATCATCTTCAAAAAAGTTTACAAAAAAACAGAGTTTTAAAAATATGACAACACGAAAACACTATTTAGGAAAGCATTTTAT
>JBGSBO010000021.1:0-27045 GCA_041730535.1 Minisyncoccia bacterium | reverse complement strand
TTCCCGTTGAAATAATTTTGCAGCTATATTCCTTTTCTCTTGTTGTTGCTCTGTTGTTAATTTTCTTGCATCTATTCTTTCATTTTTCATACTCAAATTATATCATAATATTACTGTATTTTATCGGTGGAGTAATAATATATTCACTAAATAAAACTCCAAAATCCTTGTCATTTATATTAGAAATATATGAAAAATTAGTACAAGAATCAAAAGTTGATTTTTTCTGATTATTAGTAATCAATTCTACCTTATCATTGAAATTATTAGCTAAAGTACAGCCATTTATAAATAGAGAAAGTATTATTATAAAAAAATATTTACCCATAAATAATCCTTTGAAATAAGAAAATATTATACTCTTAAGAACTTAAGACTTGACATATTTCTATTTTTTAAATATCATAAGGGAACTATTTCTATATCTTGGAGGCAAATATTCACATGAATTTAAAACATTTATTTATGATATCTATGTGTATTTACCTATTTACGGGTTGTTCTTACAAAAGTATGGAAGAAAATATAGATATGTCAGATAACAGTATAAATTCAACATTTAGAAGTGCTTCCTTAGAAAAGACTATAAATCAAAAAGATTCGAAGTATAAAAAGTATAACAATACTACGAATACTCAAGCAAAAAATAAAACTTTTGGTAATTACGATTTTTCAAGTAATACTACACCTGGTAAAAATAATTTGAATGAAGAATTATATGATTTTTACTCACAATGGGAAGGTGTAAAATATAAACTTGGTGGTGAATCAAAAGGTGGAATTGATTGCTCTGCTTTTATAAGAAAAGCTTTTGAAGAAAAATTTGCTTTAGAAATGCCTCGAACTACAACTCTTCAATCCGAAGTAGGAAAAGAGATAAGTAAAAATGAATTAGAAGTTGGTGATTTAGTTTTCTTTCATACAGGAAAAACTAAACATGTTGGGATTTATATAGAAAATGGGAAATTTATGCATGCATCAACAAAAATTGGGGTTACTATTTCTGATTTAAATAATCATTATTTTAGTAAGAATTATTGGAAAGCCCAGCGAATTATAGATTAATAAAAAATAGATTTTCTATTTATAACAAGGAGTAATAATGACCAAGAAAACCTTTCTACTTTTACCTGTAGTACTATTATTTACAGCATGTAGTAATAAAGATGTTCAAGTGAACTCAAATGAAAATACGATAAATGAAATTAAACTTTCTTATAATGAATATAAAGAACTATACGAAACTAAAAATAAAAAAGTAAAAAATCTACCTATAGCTAATTATGAACCAATAATTACTCCAAAAGAGTATAAAAAATTATTGCTTGATGATAAAGAAGAAGAAATTAGATCTACTGCTTCAGCAACTCCTCCTATAAAAAAACAAGCTTTTACAGATTTTTATAGTGAATGGAAAAGTGTAAAATATAAACTTGGTGGTGAGTCAAAAAGTGGAATTGATTGTTCTGCATTTACACAAAAAATCTATAAAGAAAAATTTGGTGTAAAAATACCAAGAAGTACAAAAACACAAGTTGATGTGGGAGTAGAAGTTAAAAAGTCTGAATTAATTCCAGGTGACTTAGTATTTTTTAAGACGGGGAAAACAGATAGACATGTTGGTGTTTATGTAGGAAATGGTGAATTTTTACACTCTTCTATAAAAGGTGTTCAATACACAAAGTTAGATAAACCTTTTTATAAAAAGAACTACTGGACTTCTAGAAGAATTATTGAATAATTCTTCTAAAAACCTCCATAAATAATCAAAACAACTGGTATATAAATAACTGATATTAACGTACTTAAAAGTACTGTAAATGAGGCCTTTTCAGGTCTTGCTTTCAACAAAACTGCTAAAGTTACTGTATTCCCTGCAAGTGGTACAACTGAAAATAGAAATAAAACTTTATAAATTTCTTCATTTAAAAAACCTATAAAATTCTTATCAATAAAAATAATAGATAAAATAGCTGCTGGCCAAAAAATAAATTTATAAAAGTATGCTACTTTTAAATATTTTATATCCAAATCTTCTTTTAGGTTAAAACCTTTCATTCCCATACCAAGCATCATCATCCCTAATATCCCATAAGCCCACTTAAAACCCTCGAAATAAGTAATTATGAGTTCTGGTGTTCTAAATCCAAAAAAATTCAGTGTAAGGCCTAATATGAACGCATACAACAATGGAAGTTTAATTACTTTGATAATTGATTGACGTGCAGTAAACGTACCTTTTGCTGTAACATAAAATCCTGTTGTATTTTCATATAACAAAGAAGCAAGAGTAGCAAAAATAAAAATATTTGCAGCATCAGGAGTTAATAAAATCATAGCAAGTGGAATTCCAAAATATCCTGTATTTCCCGTTCCACAGGTAAAGGCCAAAGTATTAATACTCGCATCATTCCAATCTTTTCTATATCGTTTTAGAATATAAAAAGCTATGTTTGAACCAAAAAAGAAAACAAAAAGAGGAAGAAAAATAAGTTGAAGATTAATTTCAATAGATAAAGTTGCAAAAAATATTACAATAGGACCTAAAATATATATAAGAAGGGTAGCGATGTAATCTCGTTTAACCTTTAAATATCTTGTTAAAATATATCCAATTGCAATATTGAGATATAAAGGTGAGATTTTTCCTAATAAAATAAAGAATAAATTCATGTGTGACATCGCTTAAAATAAATTAGGCTAATTGTAACTGATAAAGTTAAAAATAAGGTAAACGCATTCGATTCATAATTTAGGAAGCAGAAAGGATACAAAGAAAGTGCGTTCACCCTTATTTGAAGAAATTTTACAAAAGTAATATGATAATTGTATGATTTTTTACAAATTTAGATATTTTGATAATAAAAATAGACAAATTGTACAAACTATGTACATTTTAAAAGCATATAATATATTTAATTTAAAAATCTCTTTTGCATCAAAATCATATCTTGCTACAATAGTAAGATTTAATCCACTAAAAGGTGATGTAGAAACAGTTGTTGCCCATGCCATTAAAAAAGTAATAGCTAGTAAAGTATGATTTACACCACTTAAAAAATCACCAATTATAGCAATTGTAATAATTGGATGAATTCCTATAAACCCTAAAATAATAAAAATAGCTAATAATATAGATGCAATAAACCAATCGAAATTATCAAAAGGAAGGGTGAGTTTCAAACCCAAAAGAATTGAACCCACTAAAATTCCAAACATTCCTGCGACTAAAAACAAAGATAGTTCTGTTTTCATTTTTGGTAATTCTTCTAAAATATGATTTTTAAATTTTATTTTTGCTTTAAAAAATCCTTTTTTCATTGGTAAAACTAAAAAAGTTAAACTTATAGAAAATATTGAAATTAAAACTATTACTTTTATATCTGGGAAAAAACTATGAGTTAGAAGAACTAAAAATGCTAACATAAAAGGTAAATACAATGTATCAAAAGAAATTGGATAACCTCTAAACTCACTTATGTCAAAATCTTTATCTTTTTTTACTTCTACGTATGTAATCAAAAATCCAATTAATGATAAAAATAATCCATTTAGTAAAATGACAAAAGTATTTAAATTTGGGGCATAAGTAATAGCTGCTGCAAAAGCTACAAAAAAGGGTGACCAATAAGCATCACTTGCAAATGCTCTTGTCAATAACAACACTTGTAAAGAACTCAAAGATGCTTTTTTATACATCTTATCTGCTACTAAAATAAGTGAAGAAAGGTTTATTACAGAACCAAATAAATGTACTCCAAAATATGTTTTGAGAAAAGATTTTTCACCTTTAGGTAGCTCTTTTACTTTTATTTTCTTTGGAGTTGCGATTAATCTTAGAAATCCAACTCCAATTAAAAGTGTGAGTAAATATTGATTTACTGTAAATACTTTTATAAAATCAATTTTATAATCATTTATCAAACAAATCAGAAAAGATAAAAAACTTAAAATAAAAAGAGCCCAAAGAAATTTCTTATTTTTTAAACTTTCAAACAATAAAATAAATGCAAACCATGCAAATATTCCTGAAAGAAGTAATAGCTCTTTTTGAAAGAAATAAGAATAAATACTTACTATAAAAGATAAAAATATTAAAATCCCTGAAATATTTAATTTACTCATATTTTAATTCACTTTTTTAAAAAACATTGTTAAATAAATTCCCAAAGCAATTAAAATCATTCCAACCATATGATAAAATTGTAATACCTCATCTAAAAATATATAAGCTAAAAATGCTCCGAATATTGGCATCAGATGTGCTGATTGACCTGCTTTATTTGCTCCTATTTCAATAGTTGCCATATTCCAAAAATAAAAAGATAAAATTGAAGGAAAAATAACTATATATATCAAAGAGTATAAAATATCATTATTTTGTAAAAAACTAAACTCTAAAGTAAATCCTTGAGAAATAAATGCCACATATAATATTATTACACCAATAATAGTTGTAATTGTTAAAAACTCAAAAGAGCTTAAATCTTTTGGTTTAAATTTTAATAATACTGAATATAAAGCCCAATCAAGAGCAGCAGCTACTATCCACAAATCTCCTGGTGTAAACTTTAATTCTAAAATATGATTGATATCACCTTTTAAAATAAGATATAAAACCCCAATAGTAGAAACTATAACTCCAAAAAATTGAACTTTTGTGATTAGCGTTCTAAAAATAATACTTGAAATAAGAATTATAAAAATAGGTGTACTTGAATTTATCAAAAGTGCATTTGTAGCCGTTGTTGTTTGTAAACCATAATATAAAAAAGTATTAAATCCAGCAATACCAAAAGCACCAAAAACTACTAAAAGTAAGGAATCTTTTTTAAACCCTCTCATTAAGTTTTTATAATTTATTACAATATATGGAAGTAATAAAATCAAAACAAAAAACCATCTATAAAATGACAATTGCATTGGTTCAATACTACTTGATATATATCTACCTGTTATAAAATTTCCTGACCAAAACAGTACGGCTAATACTAAAAATATATAATATTTCATTTAATCTATTTTCTTCTTTGTAAATAATTGATAAATCTTTTAAAAAACAATTATATACAAATAGAGTATAATCCAAATAAAAAAGGCTCAAATTGATTAGACTTGGTTCAAATTCACCCACACGTTCACTTCTTTTAAAAAACTTTGGAATTGATTTTATTCAAAATGGTGGTGATTTTGATGAAGACTCTATAGAAACTACAAATCCTAAATCTTTTTGTTATGAAGCTACAAAAGGTAAATATGAAGAGTTATATAAAAAATATGGCATAGAAGATATGCCTTTATTAGTTGCTGATTCAGTTGTTACTTGTGAGGGGAAACTCTTGCGAAAAGCAAAGGACTTAGCTGATGCTAGAAATATGCTAGAACTTCAAAGTGCTAATAAAACATCTGTGATTACTTGTATGATTTATAAATCAAAAAGTAAAGAGATTATTGACATTTCTATTACTAGCTATGAATTTTTACCTTTTGACAAAAAACATATGCAAGAATATTTAGATTCAGGTGAATGTTTTGGAAAAGCTGGTGCTATTATGGTTGAAGGATTTTGTAAACCTTATATAAAAAATGTAATTGGTTTTGAAAGCACAGCCATGGGATTGTGCGTTGAAAAACTAAAATATTTTATCTAAGCCAATAAATTTTTTATAATAGTAATCATTCCTTGATGCAAATTATAAACAGAAAGTGGAAAATCCAAGCTATCTTCATCAACAATATTAACTCGATTAGAAGATAAATAAACTCCTAATTTTTCTAAATTAATTACTTCGTATTTAACATCTTTATAATCAGTTCTTACCAATGTATTTTGTTCATTACTTTGTTGAATAATAAAAGCAAGAGTTTTTAAACATACTAAATCACTCCATCTATAAAATAATTCACTATTTATTGTATTTATTATTTGCCCTTCTGGATTGAATAATAAATTTTGCTCTTTTAAAGGAATTAAAATAGAAAGAATTGCTTCTGTGAATGGTAAGATTTTTTCTTTCCAGAATTCAGGTTCTTCACTTTTTCTTAATTTATCTTCTAAAACTTCTAATATCTCTTTTTGTGAAGAGTTTTCTAATAGTTTAGTAAAATTATCATTCATTATTTAGCCCTTAATACAAGTTGTTGTGGTAATAATCCTAAACTTTCTTCAACATGTTTAGTATCACCATGTTCTATAAAATTATCTTCATACTCAAATGTTGTAATTTGTACATTATGAATTTTTTCATCATTTAAAACTTCTAAAATTGCACTTGCAACTCCACCTTGTTTTTGAGAATCAGAAAATACATACCAATCATCATAAGTTTTAGAAAGTTTTATTAACATCTCTTTATCTATTGGTTTTACAAATCTTAAATCTAAAATAGCAATATCATCACTATGTAAAAGTTCTGTATCAATAGCTCTATTAACACCCGCACCATATCCAATAAATAGTTTTTTAGATTTACCTTCTTTTAAAAGTTCTGCTTTTCCTAAAGTAAAAGGAGTTGATGGGAATTCAAGCTCTTTAAAAGCACCTCTTGGGTATCTAATAGCACATGGGCTAGTCAATGTATAAGCAAACTCTAAACCTTCTTCAAGGCTCTTATTATCCCTTGGCGCAAATAAAATCATATTAGGAATAAATCTTAAATATGAAATATCAAAAGCACCTTGATGAGTTTCTCCATCATTTCCTACGATTCCGGCTCTATCCATTGCAAAAACAACTGGAAGATTCATTAAACAAACATCATGTATTATTTGGTCAAATCCCCGTTGAAGAAATGTAGAATAAATTGTAATATATGGCTTAAATCCCTCTTTTGCCATGGCAGCCATTGAAGTAATTGCATGTTGTTCAGCAATTGCAACATCCCAAAATCTGTCAGGGAATTTATCCATTAGTTTATCTATTCCTGTACCACTTGGCATTGCAGCAGTTACTCCAACAATATTTTCATATTTACAGGCTAATGAAGATAATGCTTCTGCAAATACAGCAGTTGCAGCTTTTGGGGCAACTTTCTTTACAAAGGCACCATCTTCCACATTAAAAGGACCTACTCCATGCCAACATTCATGTTGACCCTCTGCTATTTTATAACCTTTTCCTTTTACTGTTCTTGCATGAACAATAACAGGTTTTCCCATACCCTTTGCAAGATTTAAAGTATCAATGATTTCAGCAATATCATGCCCATCAATAGGTCCTATATAATCAATTCCCATCTCTTCAAACAAAATACCAGGGGTTATTAACTTTAGTGCTTCTTCCATTCTTTTTGCAATATATATTGTACCCTCAGGCATATTTTTTTTAATAAAAGAATCAACTTTCCCTTTAAAACTTTGATAATGTTTTCCAGCAAGAAGTTTTGAAAGATATTTTGAAATAGCTCCAATTGGTTTTGCAATTGACATTTCGTTATCATTTAAAATAATTACAATAGGAAGTTTAATATCACCCAACTCATTTAGGGCTTCATAAACCATCCCCGCAGTCATCGAACCATCACCAATCATAACAACAGGAACTCTATTTTCTTTTTTTAGTTTGATAGACTTAGCAGCTCCAACCGCCAATGAAATAGAAGTTGAACTATGACCTGCTACAAAATAATCAGCAGGACTCTCATTTGGTTTTGTAAAACCACTAAGTCCTCCAAATTGTCTTACAGTTTCAAATTCTTCCCAACGACCAGTCAAAAGTTTATGAGGATAACATTGATGTGATACATCAAAAATAAAAGGATCACTATATGCATCAAATACATAATGCATTCCAAGAGTTAACTCAACAGCTCCA
Source organism: Minisyncoccia bacterium (assembly GCA_041730535.1). Classification (GTDB taxonomy): domain Bacteria; phylum Campylobacterota; class Campylobacteria; order Campylobacterales; family Arcobacteraceae; genus Aliarcobacter. The sequence goes on along the minus strand of JBGSBO010000021.1, from coordinate 19,232 downwards.
AGTGTAGATGAAAAATGTCCACCCTTCCTTGATACCACATCAATAATTCTATCTCTTATCTCTTGTGATAATGTTTCTAACTCTTTAAATGATTTATCTTTTATTTCCATTTTTTTTAATACTTTATTTTAATTTTTCTAATACTTCGTCTAATTGTTCAAATACTTTTGTATTTTGCTCATTTCTTCCAATTGTAATTCTAATTGCATTTTGACCATATCCCGTTAAATCTCTTACAATTACTCCTCTTTCAAGTAATTTTTGAGCAACTTCTTTTGATACAAATTTATCTGCAAATTTAATTGTAATAAAATTTGTATAAGAAGGAATATATTCAAAGCCTCTTGAATTAGCATAATCTTCATATCTTGTCATCTCTTCAAAGTTTTTAGCAATACAAGAGTTTACAAACTCTTCATCTTTTAAAGCTTCAATTGCAGCTGCAAGTGTTAATGTTGTAATATTAAATGGAGCTCTTAATTTATAAAGAGTTTTAATAATATCATCTTGAGCAATACCATAACCAACTCTCATTCCTCCAAGGGCATAAGCTTTAGAGAAAGTTCCTAAATAGATTGTATTTGGGAATTTTGTAATCAAGTCTTTTGCTACAATTCTTTTTTTCTCATCTTTAAAAGCTGCATATTCTTGATAAGCTCCATCAACTACAACTAAAGTATTTGAATCAACTGTTTCTAAAAATGCATAAACATCATCTTTATCTACACATTCACCCAATGGATTATTTGGTAAACATAAAAATATTACATCAGCCCCATGCTCTTTATAAAGCTTTGAAAACTGCTCAAGATTATGTTGGTCATCAGCTGTTTTGATAATCGTTGCACCTGTTTGTTTTCCATAAATTTCATACATAGCAAATGTAGTTTTTGCCATTAAAATTTTTGAATCTTTTTCACATTTTGCATGAACACAATATTCTAATATTTGGTCACTTCCTGAACCAATGATTACATTTGTACTTTCAACATCAAATTTATATGCAAGTGCTTCTTTTAATTCATACATTGAATCATCAGGATAAACAAACATATTTTTAGCTATTTCTTGAATCTTTGCAGTAACTTTTGGTGAAGTTCCATAAGGATTTTCATTTGAAGCTAACTTAATTACATTTTCAGGTTTTACGCCATATTCTCTCACAACTAACTCAATTGGTTTTCCAGCTTCATAAGTTGTAACATTTTCTAATACATCATTGAATTTCATCTATTTTCCTATTATATTAAATTCTTTTAAATATCATTTATTTCTTTTACGTACGATCCTAATACTTTAACACTATTTTTGTATTTTAGTAGAATATTTTTGACATTTTCATCATCTTTATGTCCATCAAAATCAATAAAAAATATTGAATTTCCTTCAACAATATGTGATTTAATTTTTGTTAAATTTATTTCAGCATTATTAAAATCTGAAAGAAACTCAACCAATACACCTTGTCTATCTGGAAGTTTCACTAAAATTGATGTTTTATCATTTCCACTTTGAGCATTTTCAAAATCACTAATTATAAAGAATCTTGTTTTATTGTTATCTTTATCTTCAATGTTTTCAAATAAAATAGGAAGATTATGTAATTTTGCCCCAACATGTGGACAAATTGCAGCCGTTCCTGGCTCTCGTGCAGCTAACTTTGCTGCTTTTGTAGTTGATTCAACAGGTATTTGCTCAACTTCATCAAGTCCCATATTTGTTAAAAACTTTCGGCATTGATCAAAAGCTATGTCTTTTGAATAAATTCTTTTTATATCTTTTATTTTATCGCAAGTACTTGCTAAAGTATGATGAATATTCAAAACTACTTCTGCAATAATTTTTAAATTATATTCACTTAAACACGTAATTGTATCTGTTACAATTCCATTTGATGAGTTTTCAATAGGAATTACACCAAATTTTACTTTTTTAGTGTTTACTTCTCTAAAAACACCTTTTATAGAACTAACTGAAATATATGAACTCATAGCACCAAAACGACCTTCAGCAGCTTGATGAGTAAAACTTCCCTCAGGTCCTAAATATGCTATATTTTCTGGCAATTCAATATTTCTTGAAATTGCAAATATTTCTAAAAATAGTGCTTCAATTGCGCTTCTATTTAATAATCCAGACTTTTGACTATTAATATTTTCAAGTCTATCTATAATTGCTTTTTCTCTTTCAGGTCTATAAATTGCTCCACCACTTTTTGCTTTAAGAGCCCCAACTTGATGAACAATATGCATTCTTTCATTAATTAAATCTAAAAGTGTATTATCAATATTATCAAGTTTATTTCTAAGTTCTAATAATCCCTCTTCACTCATATAAAGCCCTTTATCTAATTTAATTATTTAATAAATTCTTCTTCTAAAGCAATTATATCTTCAAAAGTTTCTCTTTTTCTAATTAATCTATCATTTCCATTTTCAATAGCAATTTCAGCTACTCTTCCTCTTGTATTATAGTTACTAGCCATCGTAAATCCATAAGCACCTGCAGAATAAATAGCTACTAAATCATTATGTTCTGTTTTTTGAAGTTGCACATTTTTTGCAAAAAAATCACCACTTTCACAAATAGGTCCAACTAAATTGCAATCAGAAAAATCTTTATTATCATTTAAAACTTCAATTCTATGGTATGCATTATATAAAGATGGTCTAATTAAGTCATTCATTGCACCATCAACAATAACAAATCTTTTATTACCATTTACTTTTTCATATAAAACTTTTGTTACAAATGTTCCAGCATTTCCAACCATAAATCTTCCTGGCTCACAAACAACTGTAATATCTAATTTAAACATTGCATCTAAAACACTTTGTGCATATTCTTTTGTGTCAATTAATATTTCATTATCATAAACAATTCCTAAACCACCACCAATATCCATAAATGATAATTCAATTTTAATTGCTTTTAAATTTCTCACTAAATCAGCAATAATTTTAACCGATTCTATGATTGGCTGTAATTGAGTCAATTGAGAACCAATATGACAATGCATTCCCACAGGCTCTAAACTAGGCGAGTTTTTACATTGAATATACATTCTTTTAGCTGTATCAATATCCACACCAAATTTATTCTCATGTAAACCAGTTGAAATATAAGGATGTGTTTGAGGGTCAATATTTGGATTAACTCTTATTGAAATTCTAGCAATTTTCCCAAGTTCCTTTGCTATTGTTTCAACTCTATTTAACTCAGCATCACTTTCAACATTTATCATTAAAATATCAAATTCTAAAGCTTCTTTAATTTCTAAGTCAATTTTTCCAACACCTGAAAAAATGATTTTATAGGGAGGAATTCCAACTTTTAAAGCCCTTTTTACTTCACCAATACTAACACAATCAGCACCTGCACCTAAATCTGCTAGATGTTTAATAACCGATAGATTTGAATTTGCTTTTACAGCATACGCAATAAGTGATTTTCTAGCTTTAAATGCACCTTTTAATTCTTCATATTGTTTTGTAATATGGTCAAAATCATACACATAATAAGGTGTTTGATATTTGTTTGCTAACTCTTTAAAATTTATACTCATTATTATAATTATCCTATATTTAAAATCTTAATTTAAAATTTCATTAAATTTAAAAGTAAAATTTTATCAAATATTTTATATGAAAAATAGTCAAAAGCTTACGCTTATTGACTATTTATCTGTACCATTCCATGCAATCGTTTGTCTTCCATTTTCATCAAAAGAAGTTGCAGGCATTCCCATAATATTATAACCACAATCAACATAATGAATTTCACCCGTAACTGCGCTTGATAAATCAGAAAGTAAATACATACCTGAATTTCCAACTTCTTCAATAGAAACATTTTTCTTTAATGGAGAATGAGCTTCATTCCATTTAAGCATAAATCTAAATTCACCAATACCAGCTGCTGCTAAAGTTTTAATAGGTCCGGCAGAAATTGCATTTACTCTAATTCCATCACGCCCAAGATCTTCAGCTAAATATTTAGTTGTCATCTCAAGAGCTGCTTTTGCAACACCCATTAAATTATAATTAGGAATATATTTAGCTCCACCATAATAAGTTAATGTTAAAACCGATGAGTTATCTGATAATAACGGTTTTAATTCTCTTACAACTTCAATTAATGAATAAACTGAAACATCCATAGCAATATCAAAAGCTTCTTTAGAAATATCATAAAATCTTCCAGATAATCCCTCTTTTGGAGCAAATGCAATTGAGTGAACAATAAAATCAATTTGTCCCATATCTTTTTCAATTGATTCTTTTAAAGCTTTGATTTCAGCTGGATTTGATACATCACAAGGATATACAAAAGCTTCACTTCCAAATTCAGCAGCGATTGGTTCAACTCTTTTCTTTAAAGAATCATTTAAATAAGTAAATGCAATTTGAGCACCTTGGTCAGCACATGCTTTTGCAATTCCATAAGCTATTGACTTATTATTTGCAACTCCTAAAATTACACCTTTTTTACCTTTCATAAACATCTTATAAATCCTTTGTATTTTCTAATATTTGAATAAAATCTTCTTTTTTCCAAGAAGCAGTTCCTATTAATGCACCATCTACATTTGGTATTTGGCAAATTTCTCTTACATTTTCAACTTTTACGCTTCCACCATATAAAAGTGGTTTTGATATTGTTGATTTAATTGCATTATGTATATTTTTAATATCATCATTAGTAGCAGTTACTCCTGTTCCAATAGCCCAAACAGGTTCATAAGCAAGAATTAAATTTTCATAATTTGTATCAATTCCAACAAACTGTTCATAAATATACTCTAAAGTGTTTTCTATTCCTTGGTTTTTAACCTCTAAAGGTTCACCAATACAATAAATTATTTTATATCCTAATTCTTTATAGAATTCATATTTTCTAGCTATTTCTTCTTGAGATTCACCTAAAATATGTCTTCTTTCACTATGACCTATTAAAATCGTTTTAATTTCAAACTCATCAAGTTGAGATGTTCCTATTTCACCTGTAAATGAACCACTAGCTGTTGCATAAGCATTTTGTGTGCCCACAGTAAAATTTGAAACTGTATTAAAACAATCAAGTGAAGTAGCGGGAGGGAACACATAAACTTCACTTGAAATATTTTTCTCTTTTAAGTAATCATTAACTTCATTTATAAATAAAGCTGTTGATTTTCTTGTATGATTTGTTTTGAAATTACTTGCAATTATAGGCATATTAATTATCTTCCTCAAGTACAAGTGCTTTTACACCTGGTAATATTTTTCCTTCAATCAACTCTAAAGAAGCTCCACCACCTGTACTTATAAATGTCATTTCATCTTCATCACCTGTAATTCTAACTAAGTCAGCCGTATCTCCACCACCAACTACAGTTGTTGCAAATGAAGATGCAACTGCATGAGAAATTTTTGTACTTCCTTTTGCAAATTTATCCATTTCATAAACACCCATTGGTCCATTCCATAAAATTGTATTCGCGTCTTGTAAAGCTTCAGAAAATAATAGAGCAGATGCAGGCCCAATATCAAGTCCCATCCAATCTTTTGGTATCTCTTGAATAGTTACAATTTTTGCTATTGCTTCTGAATTAAATGCTTCTGCTGCAACAACATCTACAGGTAAATATAATTTAACACCCAAGTGTTTAGCTTCTTCCATTATTTTAAGTGCTTCAGGAATTAAATCTTCTTCAACTAAAGAATTACCAATTTCATGTCCTAAGGCTTTTAAGAATGTAAATGCCATTCCTCCACCAATTATGATTTTATCAACTTTTGGTACAAGATTATGAAGAGCTTCAAGTTTTCCTGAAACTTTTGAACCACCAACGATTGAAACAAATGGTCTTTTTGGATTATGAACAATATGGTGAAAGAATTTAATTTCTTTAGCCATTAAAAATCCAGCTGCTTTATGCTCCATATCAAAATATTTAGCAATTCCTTCAACAGATGAATGGGCTCTATGAGAAACACCAAAAGCATCATTTATATAAACATCTGCCATTGAAGCCAATTTTGCACTTAAAACTTCATCATTTTTAGTTTCACCTGTTTCAAATCTCATATTTTCTAAAAGTAAAATTTCACCTGAAACTAGTTCTTTTGCCATCTTCATTGTTTCATCACAAATAATACTTGTTGCCATTTTGATCTCTTGTTTTAAAAGAGTATGTAATCTTTTTGCAATTGGTTGTAAAGAGTATTTCTCTTCAAATCCACCTTTTGGTCTACCAAAATGTGATGCTAAAATAACAGAACAATCATTATCAATACAATATCTAATAGTATTTAAAGCACTTCTAATTCGTCTATCATCAGTGATATTGTTATATTCATCCATAGGAACATTAAAATCACATCTAATGAAAACTTTTTTACCTGTAATATCTATATTTTTAATCTCTTGTAATTTCAAATTTATCTCCTAAAATTATTTGCTAGCTATGTGGATACCCATTTCTACAAGTCTTGTAGAATATCCCCACTCATTATCGTACCAAGATAAAACTTTTACCATATTTCCTTCAATTACTTGAATAGTGTCTAATGGAACTACAGTAGATAATGTCTCACCATTAAAATCAGAACTTACTCTATACTCTTCATCAATTCCTAAAATTCCTTTTAAAGAACCTGTGCTTGCCGCTTTAAAAGCTTCACAAACTTCTTCTAAAGTTACATCTTTTTTAAGCGTCACTGTTAAATCCACTAAAGATACATTTGGAGTTGGAACTCTAATTGCTTGACCATTTAATTTACCTTTTAAATGAGGCATTACTTTTCCTATTGCTTTTGCAGCACCTGTGCTTGATGGCGTCAAGTTAGTAGCTCCTGCTCTTCCTTTTCTTGGATCTTTTTTATCTTTAGCATCTAAGATTGGTTGTGAGCTTGTATAAGAGTGAATTGTAGTCATTAAACCTTTTTCAATTCCAAAAGAATCATCAAGTACTTTTGCCACAGGAGCTAATCCATTTGTAGTACAAGATGCATTTGATACAATTGCTTGACCTGCATATGTATTTTCATTTGCACCAAATACAAAAGTAGGAGTATCATCTTTAGCAGGTGCACTCATTACAACTTTTTTAACACCATTATCAATATAAGCTTGACAAGACTCTTGTGTTAAAAATGCTCCTGTACACTCAAGAATAACATCAACACCATAAGAAGCAAAATCTAGTTTAGCTGGATCTCTTTCGCTTAATATCTTTGCTTTATCTTTTCCGATGTAAAGATACCCATCTTTAACTTTTACATCGTGTTTAGGTCCATGAACTGTATCATATTTTAAATTATATTGAATCATTTCTTCACTACCACTAGCATTTACTGCTACTAATTCAACATCTTCTCTGCTAGCAATAATTCTTGCTACACATCTTCCGATTCTTCCTAAACCATTTATTGCAACTTTAATAGCCATTTGTTCCCCTTATATAAATCTAATTGTAGATATTTTATCGAAAAATTGCTATAATAATATTTAAGTATATTACAAAGGTTTTAAATAGGTGCGAATTGCAATATTTGGTGGAAGCTTTGACCCATTACATATAGCTCATGTTGCTATAGTGAATGATTCGTTAAAAAAATTAGATATTGATAAATTGATTATTGTTCCTACTTATCTAAATCCTTTCAAAAATAGCTTTTATTTAGATCCTAAAACTAGATTTGAATTATTAAAAAAAGTTTTTTATAAATTTGATAATGTTGAAATTTCTGATTATGAAATAAATCAACAAAAACAAAACTACTCTTTTAATACGGTAAATTATTTGAAAAATCTATATAATCCATCAAAGATTTATTTAATCATTGGTGAAGATAATATAAAAAGCTTAAATAAATGGTATAAGTATGATGAGTTAAAAAAACTTGTAGAATTTGTAGTTGCATCTAGAGCTGGATTTGAAACAAAAGAAGCTAATGAGTTTAAAAGTTTGGATATAAATATTAATATTAGCTCTACACAATTAAGAGATAAAATTGATTTGAATTATATTCCAATTGAAATTAAAGATGATATATTAAATCTTAAAAGAAAAAGGTAAAGTTTTTGAGCACTAGATTAGAAAACATTAGAAAAATATTAGATGACAAAAAAGCGGAAAATATAGAAATTATTGATTTAAAATCAAAAGACTATATTGTAGATTATGTTGTAATTGCTACAACATTAAACCCAAAGCATGGATATGCTTTATTAAACTACTTAAGAACTGATCTAAAACCAACAGGTGAAGAATTTTTAAGAGTAGATGAAGATGATGAATGGACAATTATTGATTTAGGTGATATGTTTATTCACTTAATGAGTGAAAATTATAGGAAAAAATACTCTTTAGAAGATTTTTTATCTAAATTAGGTACAAAAGAAGCTGAGTAAAAGGAAAGAAGTTTACTTCTCTCCTCCTCTCATAATTTTATTATAATTCCCAGCAGCATCCCTCGCACCACCCATATTATCTGTATAAATTGCATAACCTACAATAATAACTAAAATAAGAATTACCCATTTCATTACATTATTTCCTTAGCTTTAATTCCCAATAGTGATAATCCAACATTAATACTTAATGATGCAATACTAAGCACTTTTAAATATGTATTTTGTTCATCACTGCCAATAACTTTATGCTCATTATAAAACTTATGTACACTTGATGCTAATGAATATAAATACTCAGTAATTTTTTGCATGTCTCTTTTTATAAATGCTTCATTTAAAATTGATTCTAACAGCAAAGATTCATAAACCAAATTTAATCCATCTTCATTTAGATTATCAAATTTAATATCTTTTATATCTTCAAAAGTAATTCCAGCTTTTACAAAAACTTGATTAATTCTTGCGTGGGCATAGTTAATATAAAAAATAGGATTAGAAGAATCTTGATTTTTTAACATATCAATATCAAACTCTAGATGAGTATCACTTTTTCTTGTTAAAAATATAAATCTAAGAGCATCAGGACCAATTTCCTCTGTAATATCAGACATTAAAATAACATTACCAGCACGTTTACTCATTTTATAAGGCTCTCCACCTTTTAAAAGCTGAACCATTTGAGATAATATTACTTCAAGTTTTGAAGAATCATTTCCTAAAAATTCAATTGCTGCTTTAACTCTTGGAATATATCCATGATGATCAGCACCCCAAATATTTATATATTTATCAAATGGTCTATCATATTTGTTTTTATGATAAATAATATCACCTGCTAAATATGTAGGAATTCCGTTATCTCTTACAACTACTCTATCTGAATCATCGCCATATTGTGTTGATTTTAAATAGATTTTGTCATCTTTAGAATAAAGTGAACCATTTTTTTCTAAAACTTCTTTTGTATCTGCCCATGAAGAATATAAAGATTTTTCAGATACAAAATTATCAAATTCAATACCTAAATCTTTTAAATCTTTAACAATAATATCCATTACTAAATCTTTAGAGAAAAATGCAATATCTTTATATTTTGACTCATCATAAATAATTTCTTTTCCAAACTTTTCAATTACAACATTTGCAATATCAAGTAGGTATTCACCTCTATAGTAAGTTTCAGGATAAGTTACATCTTCATTAAAAATAAAATCTCTAGCAGCTAGTGAAACTGATAAACCCAATAAATCCATTTGAGCACCAGCATCATTTATATAATATTCAGTTGTTATATCAAAACCTAAATATTTACCAACTCGAGCAAGTGAATCTCCTGCTATTGCACCTCTTGCATGACCAATATGTAAAGGTCCGGTAGGATTTGCAGAAACATACTCTAATAAAATTTTCTCATTTTTTTTATCTTGTTTAGCAAAATTATCTCTATTTAATAATGCAGCATCAACTAATGATTGTAAAAAAGATGCTGATAATTTAAAGTTAATAAAACCTTTTACTGCTTCAACTTTTTCAAACATAAAACAATTTTCAAATTTTAAAACTAACTCATCAGCGATTGCCATTGGCGATTTTTTTAACTCTTTAGCCAAAGAAAATGCAACAGGAGTTGCATAATGACCAAAAGATATATCTTTTGGTTTTTCTAAGACTACACTTGTTTCTAGTGTTTTTTCAATAAATTCTTTTACTAAATTTTGCAATAGTTTCTCTTATACTTGTTTTGTTTCGTTTTTATCAGCAGTTGTTGCCTCTGATTTTTTTTCAATCTCATCTGACTTTTTTACTTCTGCAATTTCATCTTCATCATCTTTAACAGCTTTTTTGAAGTTCTTGATTCCTGAACCTAAACCCTTTGCTAGTTCTGGTATTTTCTTACCACCAAATAATAACAATACAACTAATGCAATTAATAACCACTCCATACCACCTGGCATACTCATGACTTATCCTTCTATTCAATTTTGCGATTATTATAACTATATAATGCTTAAAGAATTTTTGAAAGCCCTATTTTAAAATGAAATGAATTAATTTATATCCACTTCCAGCTGCTATTATTGTTCCAAATAAGTTTAATACAATATTTGTAAATGCCAAATAAATTGATGTACCAAATAATAAATAAGACTCAATAGCAAAAGTTGAATAAGTTGTTAATCCACCTAAGAAACCTGTAGTCAAAAATGCTTTTAAATTAATTGAAACTGTATAGTGAGAAAAATAAGCAAATAGAATACCTATTACAAATGAACCTATAAGATTTACAAGAAGTATTCCAAGTGGAAATTCTATTGGTACATGCTTATTTGTAAAGTGAACAGCATAGGCTCTTGCAATTGAGCCTAAAAATCCTCCAATACCAATTGCTAATACTGTTTGCCAACTAAGAGACATAATTTTTATACTCTTTGTTAAAAGTTTGATTCATGTTTTCTTCTATTTTTTCAAACCAATCTGTATTTTTATCTGCTTGAATAGGATCTAAAAAAACAACTTTTACAATTCCAGGACTTGCTTTTAGTCTTTTTGAATCTACAATATTTCTTGTATTAAATAAAATTATTGGTTGTACTTTTAAATTATATTTATTTGCAATCATTTTAGCACCTGGTCTAAAACTTAACATTTTAGTTCCATCACTTCTCGTACCTTCTGGAAACATAGCTATTGGTCTTTTTTTATCAAGTCTATCTTTTGCTTCTTTTAAAAGATGAATAAGACCTGCTTTATTTTCTCTATCAATACTTATCATTTTTGGAGCTTTTATTATATGTCCAAAAAAGAAAAGGTCTGCAATCTCTTTTTTAGCAACCCAAGCTAAATCTCTTGAATGAATATATTCAACTACAATAATATCAAGCAATGATTGATGATTCAACATAACCATATCACATGATTCATCCAATTTTCCCTCAATTTCAAGTTTTATACCTAAAACAAACATTTGAAAACTCATCCATGCTTTTATTACTTTATGAGTATGATTTCTAAATGTATACATTAGAATAACAGTAATTGCAACTGTAATTGAAAATTGTATTAAAAGTATTATTCCTCTAATTCGTGTCAAAACTTTCATCCTTTATCCAACCAATAAAATCATTATCCAATCCTAAAACTTTTATAAAACCATTTTTTCTTTCTAAAATTTCAACTTTTTGGTTATTTTCTACTTTAAAGAATATTGTTGAATTTTTCGTTGGCAAAATATACACATAAGAACCTTCTTTTACAAGCCCTTTACTATTTGGTAAATTGTATAAAAGTGCAATTATAAAAGTAATTATTGATAGAAACATCAATATTCTATTTCTTTTAATAATATATAAAATCAAAAATATAACAAAAAGAACTATTGCAAATATTTTTTTATATCTTTCAAAAGTAGAATCATTTGGATTTAAATCAGTTTGAGTACTTACTAATTCATTTTGTAAAATTAAAGGGACTTTTATATCTTTAAAACTTTTTGTTGCTAAATTATAATATGTAAAAATAACTTTTTTTTCATATATAGGTGTTACAAAATAAAATACAAGATTTTGTTTACCATTTTCATCTTTAATAGCTGAAATACCTTGCTCAGTTATACCTTGTAGTTTAAAATCTTCTAAGTTCGAATTTTCTGCATCAATATCTATTATTGTTAAAGCTTCTTTATTGTTATATTGCTTTGTTTTGTAGGCTTTTAGGATAAATTTATCAGCCATAATACCTGCGAATCTACTATCTCCTGTACCAATATCTGAATATCTAATTGATGGTGATGATAATTCACTTTCATCTAATACAGAACCATTTGCTTGCAAACTTACGTTAATATTTGGTAATCTAAAACTACTACTTTTTGCTTTGAAATAGTAGCTATTTTCATATGTGTCATTTGAAATTTTTTTCCATGCACTATTTGCATTTAAAACTGTTACATTTGAAGAGTTTGAAAAAGATGTAGATAAACCATCAAAATTATCTGTTGTAATTAAAGCCTTAACAATAACTTCTATTTTTTGATTTTTGTACACTTGATTTGGGATTTTTTTATAAGAAAGATATAAATTCTTTGCAGCAAAAAGATTTATAGATAAAAAAATGTTTAATAATATTATTAGATAAAATGCTTTTTTCATTTCACTTTTTACAAAAAGAGATTAATATCTCTTTATTGTAAAAAACCCTTTAGCATATTAATACCATCAGTAGAACCTAATAATTTTTCAATAGCTCGCTCAGGATGTGGCATTAAACCAAAAACATTTTTCTCTTTATTACAAATACCTGCAATATTTGATACTGAACCATTCATATTTACTAAAGACCCATTCTCATCACAATATTTTAAAAGTATCTGACCATTTTCTTCTAATTCTTTTAATCCATCTGAATCAATGTAATAATTTCCATCATGATGAGCAACTGGAATATTTAAAACTTCATCTTTTTTCAATAACGATAAAAATGTGTTGTCATTATTAATTACTTTTAAAGTGTGATATTTTGAAATAAAATGTAAAGAATCATTTCTTTTCATAGCACCTGGTAACAATCCAGCTTCAAGCAAAATCTGAAATCCATTACAAATTCCTAATATTTTTCCACCATTTGCAGCATAAGATTGAACAGAGTCCATAATATTTGCAAATCTAGCAATTGCTCCTGATCTTAAATAATCTCCATAAGAAAATCCTCCAGGAATTACTAAAAGTTCCGTATCAGCTGGAATACTTTTCTCTTTATGCCAAATGATTTCTACATCACAGCCTAATTGCTCAAAAGCGTATTTCGCATCATATTCACAGTTAGTTCCAGGAAATTGTAATACTGAAATTTTCATAATTAACCTACTATTTCGATATCATAATCTTCAATAACTGTATTTGCTAAAAGTTTTTGACACATTTTTGTAACTTCTTCTTTTGCTTGTGCTTCATCTGAAGTATTTAGTTCAATAATAATTTGTTTACCAATTCTTACATTTTTAACTAATTCTTTAAACCCTAATGTATCTAGTGCATGATGTGTTGCTTTACCTTGGTCGTCAAGAACACCTTGTTTTAATCCTACATTGACAATTGCTTTCATTTATTACCTTCAATTTATATTTTCGCGATTATACCTAAAACCACCTTTAGTGATTTAGGTTAAAAGAGTCTACAAACTCTTCTTTAAAACTATTTACTTAATCTATTAAGTATTGTTGTATATCCACTTAAAATTTTATCTTTGATAGATTGTGGAACATTTACTTCTAATTTTTCACCTGATTTAAGCTCTTTTGCTTTTTCTTTCCAATTATCAGCTTTACCAAAATCTCTTAAAATTTGTTTATCCATAGAAATATAGTTCTTAGCATCAAAATCTTCTTTTGAAATAAATCTTGAACTCTCAGGCGTTAAAACTTCATCACCTAAAACCCACTCACCTTTTGAATTAACAAATATTTCAAATTTAGTATCAACAACAATGATACCTCTTTGTTCCGCAAATATTGTAAAATCTTTGAATAATTTTTCAAGATTTGTAACAATTTCAGGGAATAATTCTCTAACTTTTGCAGAGTTTAAAGGTTCATCTTTAATCCCTTTTGTAGTTGGTGTAAAAATTGGAGTTTCAAATTTATGCCATTGTTCTAATCCAGCTGGTAAATCTAAACCATATGGATCACTTCCATTTTGACATGCATCAAAAAGAGAACCTGTTAAATAATTTCTAAAAATTAATTCAAATTGAACTATATCTCCATCAACATTAGCTTCCAATGGTTTACATAATTCCATAAGTTGACATCTTGGTGCAATAGCTAAAGATTGATCTACAATTTCAGATAAAATAGCAGTTCTAATTCCTGATTCTTTAGCAAAAGCTGCTCCATTATTAGAAATAGCTGTTTGAGAAACACCTTTCCCCTCAATTAAAAGATTTAATGGAATATCAAATACAGAACATCTATCACTTCTTACTAGTAAAACTTTAGCTTCATCACCAGCACAAGTATAAAGATCTGCATTTTTACCAATATAAAATAAATTATATCCTAACTCTTCAAGTTCTAAAATACCTTTTTGAGTTGTAGTTTTCTTTGAATCAGGCCAAAGACCAAGTGCTACAATATCACTTATTTTCATTAATTCTCCTATTATTTATTCATAATTATTAAACTTTTTAAGATAGCCATAGACGTATTTAATTGGTTGTCTGCAAGTATATCTTCACCTGTAATTACTTTTTTAGTTTCATTTTCTAAAACTTTCTCTTCTTTTTTTACATCACTTACTTTTTCAAGTTCTCCCTCAAGATGTTTTTTCAAATCAGCTTCTTTGATTTTAAATCCATTATCCTCAGATTGAGTAACTTTTCCTGCATTAGCAATAACATCAGGAGTAACCCCAACAGCTTGAATTGTTCTACCGCTTGGTAAATAATATTTTGCGATTGTTAACTTTATGTTTTCAGTTTTTTCATTATCAATTGGAAGAACAGCTTGTACTGAACCTTTTCCAAAAGTTTTTTCACCTATAACAATAGCTCTTTTATGATCTTGAAGTGATCCACTTACGATTTCAGAAGCTGAGGCTGAACCTTCATTCACAAGTACTACTAAAGGTAGTTTTGTTCTTGTATTTGCACTTGATGCTTCAAATTTTTCTTCATCTTCAGCATTTCTTCCTTTTTGAGAAACAATTATTCCCTTGTCAACAAATAAATCAACTACTCCAATTGCCTGAGAAAGTAATCCACCTGGATTATTTCTTAAATCAAGAATTAATCCTTTTTTATCTTGGTTTGCCATAATGATTTTTTCTAAATCTTCAGTAACATTTGCATCAAAACTTGCAATTCTTAAGTAAAGTAAATTCTCATTTTCAATAACTTTTGAAAATACTGATTGAATTTTTATAATATCTCTTTGGATTTTTATTTCTAATGGTTTAAGTTCCCCTTTTCTAACAATTGTTAAAACAATATCAGTTTTAGGTTTTCCTCTCATTAGATTAACAGCTTCATCTAAAGTCATGTTAATTGATGATGTTTCATCAATTTTTAAAATAATATCTAGTGCTTTAATTCCAGCTTTAAAGGCAGGTGTATCATCAATTGGAGAAATTACAGTTAATGCACCATCTCTCATACCAACTGTAATTCCTAATCCACCAAATTCACCTTGCGTCTGAACGTTCATCTCTTTTGATGCTTTCTTATCTAAGTAAGATGAATGTGCATCTAATTCTTGCATTAAACCTTTTAAAGATTTATCCACTATTTCTTGTAGTTTTATATCATCTACATAATATTTTTCTACAGTCCCTATAACTTTTGTTAATTTTGATAACGACTCAAATCTTGATTGTTCTGGAGTTACAATTTCTTCCTTTGAGAAAAGAGTTTGTGATAAAACCAGTGTAAATGCAGAAGCTAATAATAATCTCTTCATATTTGTAATAACCTTTAGAATTTATAGACAAATATTATACAAAAAATTTCATAAAAGTAAGATTTTATTAAAAATTTTGTACCATATCAACTACTTTTTAGAAAGGTTATAAAAATGAGTATAAAAGAAAATGTTGATTATGTGAAAGAAGAATTAAGTAGCCAAGAAAAATTTCTTGAAAATTTCGTAAAAGGTGAAAGATTTTACAAAAAATACAGAACATTAATCTTTGCATTTATAGCTATTATTGTTGTGGGTTCAATAGGAACTATAATTAAAAATAATATGGATGAAGCAAATAAATTAGAAGCAAATTTAGCTTTTAATAAAGTGCTTCAAAATAGCAACGATGCACAAGCACTTGAAGAATTAAAAAATAAAAATGCGAAACTTTATGAAGTTGCATTATTTTTACAAGCAAAAAATGATAATAAATCTATTGAAGTGAGTATTCCTTTATTAAAAGAGTTATCAAAATATCAAGTTGCACTAGCAAACAAAAATGTTGATGAACTAAATAATTTATCAATGCAAAATGATTTTTTACTAAAAGAATTTGCAATTTTTAATAAAGCTTTATTATTATCAAATGAAGGTAAATATGAAGATGCAAAAGCCGCTTTAAAATTGATTCCACAAACATCAAAAGCATTTGAATTAGCTAATTTATTAAATCATTATTTACTTACAAAATAAGGAAAAAACCATGAAATATATTTTAATTTCATTATCAGCGCTATTTTTATTTACAGCTTGTTCTAGCAAAAAATATTTTGAGCCTGAAGATGTAAGTAGTAATATAGTATTAAGCAAAGAGTCTATGTCTTCATCTATAACATCAATGAATAAAATTGGTGCAACACTTGATAATAAAAAGTTTATAACAAAGAATGGTATTTCAAATTATGAATTACCAGAAGGTTTTGATTTTCTAAATCTTACAGAAGATGGAAGAATAATCGCAACAAATTATGTTGATAAAATACTAATTGGTAATCAAGAAAAAATTTTAAAAGATGTTGTAATTGCGGCTTCTTTAAAAAATGAAAAATTAGCTTTAGTTTATTCAAATAACACTATTGAACTAATTGATGTAAATACTTCAAAAACTCTTTTTAAGGAGTATTTACCATTATCATTGGCAAATGATACAAGAATTACAAATCCATATTTTATGGGGAATCTAATTTTATTTCCTACTTTAAATGGAAAAGTAATTATTATTTCTTCAACAAATAATGAATCAGTAAAAAATATTTCTGTTGACCCAGACAGTGAATTTAATAATATTATTTCATTAAATGTAATTGAAAGTTCTCAAACACTAATTGTTGCAACTCCTAACAAAATAGTTTCAATTTCTCCAAAAGAAGTTTTATCTAAAGACTATGAAGTAAGAGATATTATTATAAATAAAGAAGATATTTATGTAGCTACAATTGATGGGCAATTAATAAAACTAAGTGCTAGCTTAAACGAAGTAAAAAGTAAAAAGTATAAATATGCCAAATTCCATGCATTAGCATTTACAGATTCATTGTATGCTGTTGAATCACAAGGATTTTTAGTTAATATAAATTCAGATTTCTCTAAAGATTCTGTATATGATTTTAGTTTTGATAATGAAGAAAGAATGATAGCGATTGGTAATAGAATATATTTTGATTCAAAATATATAACTTTACCATAATATAAAATATTTTTTGTAAGTCTGTAAAAACAGACTTACAAAACTCACACTTTTAAGAAAAATTCCTATTTGCAAGACACTCAACAAACACAGTTGCATATGAGCCTTTTGGCAGAATAAAATCCAAAGTACATATTTTTTTAGAAGCATCATACTTGCATGATATATCTCGTGGAAAAACTATAGCTTCTCTTCTATAACCTTTTTCTTGAATATATATATCATCATATTTTTCTTCAATCTTTAAAGCCTCACCCATCGCTTTGAATACTTTACGACCAGGAAGAAGTCCTGTTGGAGTTATTTTTGAATTCTTAAAATCATTTAAGATATTTGCAGTAATTGATTTTGGAGTGAATATTTTATCTTTTTCTAAATCTAAAAAAACATCTCCATCCAAAAGCTCAAATTCATCTTTCGAAATTTTCAATCTTTCAACTAACCAAGCATTAAAAAAACTACTTTGGTAAGCGGCAATAAGCATTTTTGATAATTTCTTATCTTTAACTATTTCTTCACCATAAACTACATCCTTTGCTTTTGCCAAATTATCAACAACTTCTTTTCCAAATCTTTGATATCCAAAATAGTTTGGCATACCATCTTTTGAAATTTGTTTAATAATTTTTTGAATGTGATTTATATCTGCTATTTCAACATCATGTAGATTTATTTTAAATCTATTTCCTTCTAAATCACCAATATTTAATTTTGCATTATGTAAATAAGTATCTAAAATCTGAATTTTCTTATTTCTAAAAAGTTTGATTTCTTTTGAGTATTTTTTTGGAATAGTTATATACTGAATAGTTGTAGCTCTTTTATCTTTTAAACCTGCATATCCAATTTCGTTTGAAAATACATTCAAAAATTTAGCTAATCTATCAATTAATTCCCAAGTATCACAATTTGTTTTCTCAATTTTTAAAACTAAAAAACTTCCATTTCCAGAAAATCTTATTGCTTGTTCTTCAACTATAAAATCTTCATCATTTTGAACAAATTTAAATTTTAAAACTTTATCATTGGCAGGATAAAATCGTTCTATCAATTTTTTGCTCTTTTTACAAACTCATGTTCATAAACTGTTCTGCACTCTGTACAAAACTTTGCAAATGGTTTTGCTTTTAATCTTCCCAATGGAATCACAACTCCACACATATCACAAATCCCATAAGTACCTTTTGATATTTTTATTAAAGATTCTTCAATTTGTCTTAACTCTTCCACTTGATGATTTGCAATCATTCCTTCTGTAAAAGAATCACTTACAAGTTCAGCATAATCTAAATCATCATTAATTTCTTGATTTTTTAATTCATCAATATTAGCCCTACTACTGCTTATATTTGCTAATATACTATCTTTTCTTGCAAGTAAAATTATTTTCAACTCGTCAATTTGACTTTTGTTTGGCATATCATCTCCTTAAATATTCGCGCAATTATATACTTTTTATTATATATAACTTATTAACAAGAGATTAATAGCCTATTTTATGGCATTTTCAAAGATAAAAGAAATTTATAAAATAATAAAAAAATTGAATAATATTACTCAACTTTCGCACATAAAACCTAACTCTTTTTGAGTGAAAGCACTTATCACTGCAATAATTTGAAGTAAATCTTTATTATCCTTGACAACATTTTGGATTTCAGAGATTTTTGTAAGTATTTGAATAAAAAGTTG
>JBGSBO010000020.1:0-29079 GCA_041730535.1 Minisyncoccia bacterium | reverse complement strand
ACATAACAGCAAAAAATGTACTTTCCATAAAAAAGGCTAAAATACCCTCAATTGCAAGTGGAGCTCCAAAAATATCTCCAACAAACCAAGAGTAATTTGCCCAATTTGTACCAAATTCAAACTCCATTATTATTCCAGTTGAAACACCTATTGCGAAATTTATTGCAAATAAACCCATCCAAAATTTTGTAGTTTTTTTCCAAAATTCATCATTTGTTTTTACATAAATTGTTTCCATAATAGCAACAATAAAACCAAGTCCTAGTGTCAAAGGAACAAAAATCCAATGATACATAGCCGTTAGAGCAAACTGAGCTCTGGACCAATCAACTAAATGTTCTTCCATTTCTCTTCCTTTTAATTTTCTTTTATTAGATTTTTATATACAAAATCAACTTTCTCTTCATATGTCTTATATTCAGTTTTGATAGATTTATCATGGATAAAATAGTTAAGAAAAACTAATATAACTAATAGTTTTATTAATATGATTTTCCATAATGTTTTTCCAATTGTCATATTTTTAAAACCATTTAAATAAAAAGAGTAAATATTTTTAATATTCAACATAAAATCTCCTTTTGTTGACATATGTTCAAAATGATAACAATTTAATGAACATATGTCAATAAAAATTAAACAAAATTTTGATATTATTTCAAACAAGGATAAAAATGGGTAGAGATAAAAATAAAAGAAACTTAATATATAAACCAGCATTTAAAGATTTTATACCAGAAAATAAACCATTTACTGGTGTTACTGTGTTGTTAGATGAAGAGATGGAAGCTATTTATTTGATGGATGTTTTAAACTTATACCAAGAAGAAGCAGCTATTAGTATGGAAGTTTCAAGACCAACTTTTACAAGAATTTTAAAAAATGCTAGACAAAAATTAACAAGAGCTTTAGTTTATGGAAATAAAATTACAATTCAAGATGATGATTTAGGCTATATTGTTGCTCTTTGTAGTTCAAGTTTAGAAAATTTTAATTCAATTTTAGCAACTGATAAATATTTATTGATTTATAAAGTTCAAAATAATGAACTTACATTATTACATAGTTTTGAAAATCAAGTTGCTTCAAAAAATTTAAAACCAGCTATTGTTTTACCTCAAATATTGATGCAACATAAAGTTAATATATTTTTATCTACAAGAGTAGGGGAAGGTTTGAAAAATTCGCTTTTTGCAAAAGGTATTCAAACTATTGAAAAACAAATAAGTAAAAAAGAGGATTTGATAACTTTGTTAGATTCTTAAATATAAAAGTAAGAGAGAACTCTTACTTCTTTTTAGTAACTTAGATTTTGATAATCTTTGTTTAATAAACTACTTGCAATTTCAGCTGGTTTTGCAACTGTGATACCTTCTAGTAATACTGATTCATCTTTTGAAGCATTTGGTAAGTATAAAGGACAAACATTAACCTTTGCACCTTGTTTAATCAAAGCTTGAAGCATCATTTTTGGAGATTTATCTTGTGGTTTTAAAATAGGACTTTCCATTCCTTTTACTGCTAAATCACCAGCTTTTGAACAAAGAGTCATATTTACTTCTTTGTTTTGTTTTAATGTCATCATTGATAAAACCATTCCCATCATCTGAGTTTGTGCATCTTCTGATGTAATAATCACATTTAATCCTTTTGCAGAATTTTCATTTGCAATTGATGCTGTTGTTAACAATAGTGATGATAATAAAACTAGTAAACCTTTTTTCATATTATATTTCCTTATATTTAATTGTTTTATTATTATAAAAAAAACTTATGAAGTATAGGTGAAACAAACTTATAATAAAATAAAAAATAGAAGTATTAAACTTCTATTTTTTAGAAAGAAAACTTTTTATAAAGTTTGAAGAAGTAAATGATTGTTTTTATTTGAACATAAATAAATGGAATCATAATTACAAAATAAGCAATAGAATATTTTGCAATAATACCATTAAATGCTAATCCAAAATTTACAAAAAACATACCAAAAACGAAAAATGCCACACCTGGGCAAATAAGAGCAAAAGAAACTGATGATTTATCATTTGAGTGAATATATTTTTCAAAATAACCCATTTTTTTCATAACCATATATCCTAAAATTCCAAATATAATTTGTAATGATAAAATAGTTGATGTAAATACAAAAAGTGATGATTTAGCCATTGGTGTTGCATAATTATGTTCTAAACCAAAAGAAACTCTAATAAAAGTAATTCCAAGCAGAGTTAATATGGGAATAATAATCCAAATAGAAGGAGCAGCTTCTAAACCTAAACCCTTTTCAAACATATTTTTAAAACCCATTGTAAGTTTTATAAGCATTAATAAAAGTGCAAGGGAAGCAAAAAATAAAGCTCCAAATATACCAATAGAGTTTATAATCAAATTATGACTCATAGCTCCAGGTGCTGCAAATCCAACAGCTATCATAGAAAGTGCAAAAATAGAAATCATTTGTGATAGATTGTTGTTTTTAGAAAAATCAAAATCACCTTTGATTAAAAGTCTAGAAAAATATTCAAAAAATATTTTTAATGCAAAAAAACCAACAACTATAAAACCAAGTAAAGCAAATGGGAATAAAAATTCAACAATTCCCCAAAGACCAGGTACAAATACAGCTCCCAAAACAAAACATACATTAATGGTCATTGCATAAGTTAATGGAATAGTCATAAGTGTAATTTGAGAGTTTGAATTTATCAACTCTTCATAAGCTGCAGTTTTTTTATACAGATTAAACTGTTTTGTATTCCAAATTAATAGTTTAAAATGCAAAAATGCAAAAGCAATAATAAAAACTAAAGAAAAAGCAACAACAAATGATAACCAATCAGCTTTTACTAAAGCTGGCATTATAAAATCATATGTTGCCATTGGCGTATTTGGATGTGGAACTAGAAACATTAGATACATAAAAAATGAAACACTTAATCCTCCTGCTCCTAATGAGGCTAAAAAACACATGGGTGAAAATTTTTTTCTTAAAATCATATATAAATCCTTAATAATAATATTTTTTGTGATATTACATAAAATTATATTAAAAACTTATGAAAATATTATTATTAATACTTATATGCAACTAAGTTGCATATAAGTATTTTTTGTTAGAATTTTGAAAAAATTAAGGAATAAAATGAAAAAAATATTTTTTACAAGTGCATTTTTAACTTCTTGTTTATTAGCAAATAGTGAAATATCAACAAACTATACATATAAAGATTATGATAATTCTAAAACAAAAACTAATGGAAAAACAATAGATTATAGATTTTTACATAATTTTGAAAGTTCACAAATTGTAATAAATTATGAAGATAGTTTAACAAAAAGAGAAAATGAGATTACAAAGGCAAAATTAACTTCACTTGAAGTTGAAAAATTAAGTATGAAATATCTTTATCATATTAGTGATGAACTATCTTTTAAAACTTCTTTTATAAATATAGAAGATAATTTAGCCCCAACAGATGATGGGAAAATATATGGATTAGGACTTATTAAAAATATGAACAGTTCTACTGGAATAAAAATAGATACATATTTAAGTGATTATGAGGATTTTAATGTAAATCAATATGATTTAACATTTGTAAAAAAGTTTAAATTAGACAATATAAATTTGGAAGCTCAACTAGGAAGTAAATATATAAATATAAATGGGCAGAACTATGAAAACTATATTTTAAAAGATAATTATTTTTTAAGCTACTTTTTAAATCTAAATGCAAACTATAACGGTTTTATATTTGGTCTTGGATTTATGAACGGGGATAGATTATTTGCTATTCAAGAAGATGGACTAAAAGTAGAACATCATGCCCTTGAACAAAATAAAACTTATATGGTAAGTCTAGGAAAAAAGTTTAAAAATATAGATTTAATAAGTAGATATATATATATTCAAATTCAAATGAATTGCCAGAAAATAGAAATGATGTAAAATCTCAATTTGTCTCTTTAGGATTAAATTATAAGTTTAGATTATGATATATTTATAAATATATTTTATAGTTAAGCTTAAATTTATTTTTATTCTTGTAGAATTCTTTTATCAAAGGATAAATATTATCATTTGTAAAACAAGGAGATTAATATGGCTTGTGATACAGGTTCAAAACCAATAGAAGAAAACAAAATTATTGTAGAAAATGAAAATAATAACCAAATAAAAAAGGAAAAAAATATGAGTTCAAGTTTAGTATTAAGAAAAGCACCAGAGTTTAAAATGGCAGCGTATGATTCAAAAACAGGTCACTATACAAATGTAAGTAGTGAGGATTACAAAGGTAAATGGCATGTAGTTTGTTTTTATCCAGCAGATTTTACATTTGTTTGTCCAACTGAAATTGCAGCAATGAATGCAAAATATGATGAGTTCCAAGAACTTGGTGTTGAAATTTTAGCAGTTTCTACTGATACAAAATTTTCTCATAAAAGATTTGTTGAAACTGAACCTTTATTAGCTGGATTAAAACTTACAATTGGAGCTGATACAACAGGAACAGTTTCAAGAGCATTTGGTGTAATGATTGAAGAAGAAGGAATTGCATTAAGAGGAAGATTTTTAATTAATCCAGAAGGAACAGTTGTTGCTCAAGAAGTTCAAGCTCCAATGGTTGGAAGAAATGTTCATGAGTTTTTAAGACAAGTTAGAGCTTGGCAACATGCTGAAAAAACTGGTGAAGTTTGCCCAGCAGGATGGAGACCAGGTAAAAAAACACTTCCAGTTAATACAGATGTAGAACAAATGACAGGAAGAGTTGGAGATTATATTACTATTGAAGAGATTATGTCTTAATCTTTTTATATATATACTATCAATTCAAAGCCCAAGGATTTATTCTTGGGCTTTTTTTATTTATATTTAGCAAAACATTAACAATTAATTAATAGAAAATTAACAGAAGTATTTTATTATCTTTAAAATTATTTTCAGGAAATTAAACAATGACTAAAAAACTTATCTTATCTTTAAGTGTTTGCACTTATCTTTCATCAAATGATTCAATAATAGAATTAAATCAAATAAGTGTAACACAAACTAAACAAGAAGAACAAAATCTTACAATTGCTAATAGTATTTCAAAAAAGGATAAGAATGAAATTGATTTAGACCAAGCTACTACTCAAAAAGAGTTGTTAAACTCACTTTCAGGTGTTCGAATTGAACAAACAAGTTCAGGAATTGGACACACAACTGCTATTCGTATGCCAAATGGTACAAATGGATATTATTTATTTATGCAAGATGGAATTGCTGTTCAATCTTCAGGTTTTTTTAATCACAATGGTTTAGCATATACAAGTTTTGAAAATGCAGATAATGTTGAAGTTTTAAAAGGTGCAGGAAGTGCATTATATGGTTCTGATGCAGTTGCGGCAACTATTAATGTAAACTCATTGGAAAAGCCTTCTAAACAGCTTGAGAGAGAAGTAAAAACAACAGCAGGAAGTTTTGGTTTTTATTCTGCAAAAGCAGAAATGAGTGATACTATAGATGAAAAATCAGCATATAGAGCAAATGTTAGTTATTCAACAGAAGATGGATACAGAGAACACACTTCTTATGATAGAGTTGAAGCAAATCTAAGATATGACTATAAATATAATGATGAAAATATCTTAAAAACTATATTTAACTATACAAAAACAGATGCAGAACAAGCCGATAGTTTTAGTGATTATTCGTATATTACAGATGCTTCAAAAAAAGCTAGTGATAAAGCTTCTTTTTATACAGCATTAAACAATACAGATATAAGAAGAGAGTTCGATTTTGCAAGACTTAGTGTTGATTGGGCAAATTATTCTAATGATAATTTAGAAATAGTTTTAACTCCATATATTAGATTTAATGAAAATAAATATGTAGCAACATGGGAAAAAAATCTTCCATCAAATGATACTAAGATATATACTTTTGGTTTCCTTCAAAGAAACACTTTAGATACAAATTATGGAGAAGTTATTTTCGGTTTTGATACAGAATATACAGATTCATCTTTAGTTTATAATCAAGATTTTACAACAACAGCTAGTGGAAAAACATATCCAAAAGGCCCAATTTATGACTATGATGTAGTATATACAGCAATTGCTCCTTATATAAATAATAAATGGGAAATTACAGATAAACTAGATTTTGATTTAGGTGTAAGGTTTGATTATAATAAATTTGATTATAAAAATAATCTGTCATCAGGAGTAGATGCATCAGGAGTTTATTACAGACCCAATGATAAAGAAGATAGTTTCACTCATTTTAGTCCAAAAGCTTCATTAACTTATAAATTAGATGAGACAACAACTTTATATACAAGATACGCAAATGGTTTTACAATTCCCTCTGCAACAAAATTATATTCTATGAAAGCTGGATATTCAGAAGTAGAATTAGATCCTGAAATATCAAATACTTATGAAGTAGGATATAAAAAAGAGTTTGAAAAAGCATATGTAGAATCAAATGTATACTTTATGAATATAGAAGATACGATTACAAGTAAAAAAGACTCTGATGGAAATACATATTATTTAAATGGTGGAAAATCAGATCATAAAGGTATTGAGTTAACATTATTCTCAAATTTAACAGAAGATATCTCTTCAAAAATTGCATATAGTTATAGCAAACATAACTTTGTTGATGATGTTAATTACAAAGATAATGAAATGGCTGAAGCTCCAAATCATACTGGAAATTTTAGATTATTTTATAACCCATATTTTATGAAAAAACTAACACTAATGGGTGAAATTCAATATGTTGGCGATTATTATATGAATAATGAAAATACAAAAAAATATACAGGTTATGAAATAGGAAATGTAAAAGGAACTTATAATCTTTCAAAAAGTCTTTCTATTTTTGGGAAAGTTACAAATATTACAGATAAAAAATACGCTACAAGTGCATCAAGTGGTTGGTCGGACAGTTATACTTCAGGTAATCCAAGAGCGTATTATGCTGGTTTAAATTATAAGTTTTAGTAGAAATAATGACAAATAGAAAAATACATAAAATCTCTGGCTTAATAGCTGGAGTTGTTATTTTAATACTTTCAATCACAGGATTTTTTTTAGACCATTATTCTTGGAAGTTTTTACATACTACTACTTTAAAAAATGTTCCTTCTTATTTATATAAACTAAATAAGGGAAGTTTTTATGTATATCTGATAAATCCAAATGATGAAAAACACATAATAACAGGTGGTGCTAGAGGAATTTATGAAAGTTTTGATGCAGGAGAGAATTTTATTCAAACCCTTGATGAAGTTGTTTATTCTATAAAAAATAGTGATGGTTTTTTATATGTGGCAACTGCAAATGGTATTTATAAAAAAGAATTTAAAAGTATAAAATGGAATAAATATCTTTTAGATGGAAAAATTATAAAGTCTTTAAATATATACAAAGATAGATTATTAGCCGTTGAAGATAAAACAAATGTAATTTTTGTGGATTTAAATACTAGTCAAATATTATTTGATAAAGAAGTTACAATTCCTAAAGAGTTACTAACTAATGATATAACTCTTTCAAGATTAGTAAGAGATATACACTACGGAAGAGGGCTTTTTGATGGACATATTTCATTATTAATAAATGATTATGCTGCAATTATTCTGATAATTTTAGGTTTTAGTGGTTTTATTTTATGGTGGCTAATTTACAATGTGAAAAATAGTAAAAGATACAAAAATAGTATAAAGTATTTTGTAAAACTCCATTCAAATATTTTTTCTATAATAGCAATTATTCCTATAATACTTTTAGTAATAAGTGGTATTTTTCTTGACCATGGAAAAGATTTGAATAAATTTATGAATGAAATTACAATTTCTAATAAATTTTTACCACCTGTTTATAAAACTCTGAAAAGTGATATTTTTGGAGCAGATTTTGATGGAAAAGATTTCTATATTGGAAATAGATTTGGAATTTTCAAAAGTAGTGATTTGATAAATTTTGAATTTGTTTCAGAAGGTTTTGCATATAAAATGATTAGAAAAGGTGATGTTTTATATGTTAGTGGCATGGGGTCATCAAATAGAATTTTAGATAATAACAGTTTTAAAGTTTTAGAAAATGCTCCTCATATGTTTAAAGATGTATTTTTAAAAGATGGAAATATAGAATATTTTTCATCTCATAATAATGATGTAAAATTGCCAGTTTTAGATAATATAACTTTACATACTCTTTTATACTCTTTACATGATGGAAGTTTTTTCGCTTCTTGGTGGGTTTGGGTAAATGATTTAGCATCAATACTTTTATTAGTATTGTTAATTACAGGTTTTATTAGATGGTATTTAAGAAGTAATTTAAGAAAAAGGATTTTATAAATGAATATAGAATTATTAAAAAACCTAGTTGATTATGGAGTAATCGCATTACTTATATTTATGAGTTTTATCTCATTCTGGTTCTTTATAGAACGAGTGATTTTTTATAAAAAAATGGATGTAAATTCATATAAAAATAAAAAAGCTTTAGATATAGCCTTGACAAAACATCTAACAATCATTGGAACTATTGCTTCAAATTCTCCATATATTGGATTACTAGGAACCGTAATGGCTATTATGCTGACTTTCATGACTATGAGTAATGGAGATATTGAAGCTGCAAAAATCATGAGTTCATTGGCACTTGCTTTAAAAGCAACTGCTGTTGGACTTGTTGTGGCTATTGCTTCTCAGATTTTTTATAATATTCTTGGACGTTATGCAGAAGTTTTAGAGAGTAAATATGAAACTGAAGAAGTATGATTCTATAAATGTGATACCTTTTATTGATGTATTACTTGTACTTTTAACTATTGTTTTAATGACTTCAACTTTTATATCAAAAGGGATAATTCCAATATCCTTACCAACAGCTTCAAATGCTGATAATATAAAGGTAAATAAAGAAATAATAATTATTATAAAAGAAGATGGAAAACTTTTTTGTAATAATGATATAGAGGGTTTAGACAATATAAAAGAACATATATTACAATTTCCAAAAGATACGCCAATTCATATAAATAGTGACAAAAATGCTAGATTTGATATTTTTGTATCTGTTTTAAATATGTTAAAACAATACGAATACTCAAGTATTTCAATAGTGACTAAAAAATGAGCAGATATTTTAGCTCTTTTTTTATCTCTTTATCTTTTTATGCTTTATTTGGTTTTGGAATTTACTATTTATATTCAAATAATAAAATAGAAATTTTTGAAAAACCAAAAAAACTTCAAATAATATCATTAAATCAAATAGAATTAAAACCTCAAATTAATGAAATTGTAGAAGAACAAAAGGTACAAAAAGATATACAAGAAGAAAAGATTATAAAAAAAGAAGAACCAATAATTCAAGAAAAAATTGCTGAAATCAAAAAACCTATTGTAAAAAAAGAGATAAAACAGAAAGTAGAAAAAGAGCAAATCAAAAAAACTATAGAAGCAAAAAATGAGTTGAAATCAGAGTTAAAAGATGAAGTAGTAAAACCAATTAAAAACGATATTGTAAAAGAACAAACTATACAAAAAGATATACAAATACCAATAGTGGATGAGAAAAAGGTATATTTAGATACACACTTGGTTCAAATAAGAAATCTAATAAACAAAAATGTACACTATCCAACTCGTGCTAGAAAACTTTCAATTGAAGGTATAGTAATAGTAAAATTTAGAATAAATAAAGATGGAACTATAGAAAATATAACTATTTTAGAAGGGCATAAGTTTTTACAAAATGCTACAATTGAAGCAATTCAAGAAGCTTCAAAATCTTTTCCAAAAACAAATGAAAGTATAGAAATACAAATTCCAATAGAGTATAAACTTATTTAAAGATGGTAAAAACCATCTTTAAAATTTACCATTTGAATTTTGCCATTGTGATATTGGAGGGATTACTTCTTCTATTTTCCAAGTGTTTATAATTTTTGAATCTTTTATATCAAAAAGCTCATATAATGAAATTTTTTGATTGTTTTTTTCTAGTTCATTTAGGGCTAAAACAAAATTACCTTGAGCTAAAATCTTATGATTTTTTAAATATTTACCCTCTAAAACTTTTTTATCAATCATCTTTTGTATAAGTTGTTTATTTTCTTTTGTTTTATTTAAATCGGTGATTTTTGCAATTTCTAATTTTTCATCTTTATTTAGTTCTTGAGTATTATCCCAATGTTCAACAATAAAACCTTTTTCAAATCTAAATATATCAATAACCTTTGATAATTGTTTTTCTTGAGAACTCAAAGATAAGGTAATTACATGATTATCATCCTCAAAAGCTATAAGAACTTTGTTTTCAAGCTCTTTTCCTTTTAAATAATCCAAATATCCTTTTAAACCAGCAATTCCATCTTGTGCATAAAGATTGTGTTGAATATATTTTTTCTCATTTATATAAGCTAAACCACTTCTATCTTGATTTGTTGAAAATGCTTTCTCTAATAGTGAGATACTTTTTTCTTTTTGACTTAATTCTTGAGCATTTAATGATGAGTATGCTAAAGAGAGTAAAGTAATTGTTGTTAATAAAATATTTCTTTTTTTCATTTTTTATCCTTTAATGTATATGAAGAAGTTTACACTTTAGGAAATTTTTTTAAAGGTTAAAATAGTATTAAAAATGGTAAATATGAAACTAAAAGCCTAATTGCTCTTTAAATTTTGATGGTGAGATATTTGTCTGTTTTTTGAAATATTTAACAAAGTTTGTTGTCTCAATAAAACCCAACTTATAAGCTATCTCTTTGATAGGTAAGTTTGAGATTAGTTCTCTTTTTGCTTCTAAAATGATGTAATTATCAATGGTATTTTTGGCACTTAAGTTTAAAAACTTTTTACATAAGATATTTAAGTGTTTAGGAGAAATATTGAGTTTTTGAGCATAAAAATTTACATTTCTTAATAAGTGATAGTTTTCATGTAGTAGGTTTGTGAACTCTTCAAATAATGTAAGATATTTTTCATTTTGATTATTATCAAGATTGAGTGATAAAAGCTTTTCAGATTTTAAAATCAGATAATTAAAAAGTAGGGTAAATATCTTTTCTTTAAAAAGATTGTTTTTATCTTGATATTCATTTAGTAGTTGTTTGAAAATTGTTTCAAACTCTTCAAAACAATTATCTAAAATATATGGTTTTGATAAGATATTATAAAAAACTTTTTGAATATTTATGAGGTTTCTACTTAAAAATTTATCAGTAAAAAGAATGATATATCCTTGATAGTTTGCAATTTTACTAAAGTTATGTATTTGATTTTTATTCAAAAAAATCAACGAGCCTTTTTTTACTGGATATTCTTTAAAATCAACATAGTGATAATCATCTGCATTTGTAAAATATAAAATATTGTAAAACTTGATTCTATGGGGTTTAGTCATATAGTGATTTGTTAAATCATATTTTCCTAATAGTTTATCTAAAGTGAGAATTTCAAAGCCATCATTTTCTAGGCTTGATAAAAATTTGATTTCAAGTAAATCTTCCATGGTTGGAATTATAAGATTTTATATGCAATAAAACAAGTAAAAGAGAAATTGAGTCATTTCAGAGTCATTTGTTTGTTATAATATTTATTAACAAAATAAAATAAAAAGATTAAACTTTGAAAATACTACACTTTAGCGATACACATTTAGGTTTTAATGACCTTGATATAATAAACAATGAAAATATAAACCAAAGAGAAGCAGATTTTTACGATGCTTTTTCCCAAATAGTTGAACAAATTAAAATAATTAAACCAGATTACATAATCCATACTGGCGATTTATTTCATCGAAGTAGTCCAAGTAATAGGGCTATTACCTTTGCCCTTGAGAAGTTTTTAGAAATAGATTCTTTTGATATACCTTGTATTTTAATAGCAGGAAATCACTCAACTCCACGAACTAACCTCAGCTCACCAATCTTACGTATTTTTGATAGTTTTAAAAATATATATGTCTCATATAATCAAGAGTATAAAAAAATAGAGTTTGATGATGTAATCTTTCATACTCTACCTCATCTAAATGATGACTCAAAAGCTTTATCACAAATAGAATCATGTGAAGCAAATATAAGTGAATCTAAAAAAAATATTATGATGATGCATTGTAGTGTTGGAGCTTGGTATTTGATGCAAGAGTTTGGAGAGTGGGTTTATCCCTCAGACAAAGAGTATATCTTTTCTAAAATGGATTATGTAGCACTTGGGCATTGGCATGGATTTGGCTCTGTTGGTAAATATGAAAATGTTTATTATAGTGGAAGTATCGAGCGAACAAGTCTAAATGATAAACGAAACTCAAAGGGTTTTATATTAGCAACTTTTGAAGAGAGTTTAACTATAGAGTATAAAGAGATAAACATAAGAGCTATACTACAAAAAGAAATAGATTGTGAGGAGTATGAAACTTCTATACAAAATCTAGATGTTAGTGATTGTCTAAATGCTATAGTAGAAGTAAAACTAAAAAATCTTACACCACTTAGTTCAATAGATATTTCAAATAAACAAATCAAAGATTTATTTCCAAACTCTATGAGTGTAAGTGTAAAAAGAGAGTTCAAAAAAAGTGATTCTACTCAAAACTTACAAAACCTAGAAGCCATATCACTAGAAGAGGGTTTTTTAGAACATATAAAAGAAGATAGTAAAGAGTTGGAGTATGAAAGACTAAAACCAAAAATTCAAGAACTATTTTCTAAGTATGAGGAGTTAAGTTATGATACTAACTAATCTAAAACTAGAAAACTTCAAAAAATATACAAATTTTGAAATAGCCTTTGAATCAGGACTTATAGGAATCATAGGAAAAAATGGTGCTGGAAAATCAACTATTTTTGAAGCTATTTTATTTGCCTTATATGGAGAACTAAAAAGCAAAGGTGATAAAGAAGTAGTGCGAAACTCAAATGCAAGTTCAAAAGATGCAGTTATAGTAGAACTTGATTTTGAATTTGACAATATAGAGTATAAAGTAATAAGAGAGTTTAGAGGAAAGACTCTAAGCGCCAATGCAAAACTATATAAAAACTCTGAGCTTATAACAACAGGAGCAAAAGAAGTAACTATAAGTATCATGAATCTTACAAAAATGAGCAAAGATGCTTTTGTACATACTTTATTTGCTAGTCAAAAGGAACTTACAAGTCTAAGTAATAGTAAACCAGAAGATAGAAAAAAGATGATAAGAAAACTTCTAGGACTTGAAAAGATTGATTTTGTAGAAAAAGAGCTAATAGAAAAAAGCCGTGAACTAAAACGAGAAATAAGCGCTTTTGCAGAAGTGTTATTAAGTGCTGAAGATATAAGTATTAAAAAAGAGCATATAGTAGAATACACAAATCAAAGTGAAGTTTTACAAAAAGATATAAATACAAGAATAATACTTTTAGATAATAGTAAAACACAAGAGTTAAATATAAAACAAGAGTTAGAACTATATACAAAAACAAAAGAACAAAAACAAAACCTACACGCAAGATGTGAACTTCTAAAAAATAGTATTAAATCTCACCAAGTAAATCAAGATAAGCTCTCAAATGAGCTAAATAACCTAAACACTAAACAAACTGAGCTTAGAGGATTACAAAGTGTTAAAGAAGAGTATATAAGCTTACATGAGAGTATAAAAGAGCAAGAGAAACTAAAAGAGTTTCATATAAGAAAAGAGGGTTTAATCCTAGAGCAAAATGAACTGAGAGATCAATACAAAAAAGCAAAAGAGACAATAAGCCTTTTAGAATCTGAAACAAAAGAGCATAAAGAGCTAGTAGAAAAAGAAAAAGCTCTTGAGCTAAAATTAGAGAGTATAAAACAAACCCTTATACAAATACAAACAAAGGAAAAAGCTTTACTTCAAGAAATAGCAGGGGAACAAAAACTAATATCAGATATTTCAAAAAAGATAGAAAATATCACAAATCTAGGACGAGAGTCAAACTGTCCCACATGTACAAGACCACTTCTTGATGAGTATGATAATGTAATACTCTCATTAGAGCATATAGTAAAAACAACACAAAAAGAGAAAATTGATAAAGCCACTATAAACCTAGAAGAGATACAAAAAAACAAAGAGCAAATAGAAGAGTCTCAAAAAGCATATATCAAAGAACACTTTGAATTATCAAAAGCTATAAATCTAATAGAGAGTAAAAACAGAGACTTAACAATCCAAAAAGAGCATTTTGAAAAAGTAACACAAAAAGGCGTAAAAAACAAAACAGAACTAGCAAAACTAGAAATCTACTCTTATGATAACACTATACACGAACAAATGCTTGAAAAACAAAAAGAGCTAAAAACAAAATACGAATATGTACTAAGTCTTGAAACAATGCTAAAAAGAGTAGATAGTATAAAAGAAGAACTACAAACTTCAATCCAAAATCAAGACAAATACAACCTAGAACTTCTACAAAAAGACCTAGAATTACAATCCATAAACTACGATGAGCTAAAACACAAAGAAAAAATAAAACAATATGATGAGGTACAAGCCCAAAAAGATAGTCTAACAGCTGTTATAAATGAATTAAAAGTAAAAATAGCCACAATCCAAGGTCAAATCAAAACAATCCAAGAAAGCCTAAATAACAACGAAATACAGCTAGGCAAAGTGCAAACAAAAAAAGATGACCTAAACGACTACGAAAAAATCAAAATAAGCCTAGCTGAGTTCAAAACAAAACTAAACTCAAAAGTAGCTCCCCGAATTTCAGATATAGCTTCAAATATGTACGCCCAAATCACAAAAGGCAAATACCAACACATAGAAGTATCAAATGACTTTGACTTTTATATCTACGATGAAGGCAAAAAATATCCAATTGAAAGATTTTCTGGTGGTGAAATCGACCTAGCAAACTTGGTTCTGCGAATTGCCATATCAAAAACACTCAGTGAACTAAGTGGTGCAAGTAGCGTAGAATTCTTAGCCTTTGACGAAGTATTTGGAAGCCAAGATGAAAGCAGAAGAATGGAAATCTTAGAAGCTTTTCATACTATCAAAGAACAGTATAGACAGATATTTTTGATAAGCCATGAAATGGAGATAAAAGAGATGTTTGAGCGGGTTGTGGAAGTTTAGGTGTGAAAAGAATAAAAGTAAACAAATATAAAAGGAGTAATAGTAATGAGTAGTTTTTCAAAAGGTTCAGAGTGGAGAAAATGGGATTTACATGTTCATACTCCATTATCAATTGAACATCAATACGGTCAAGTTAATAATGAAACATGGGAAAAATATATTTCAGATTTAGAACATTTACCCGTTGAATTTGCCGTATTGGGGATTAATGATTATATATTTTTGGATGGATATAAAAAAGTAATTGAATTTAAAAAAGCAGGTAGACTTCAAAATATAGAAAGAATTTTTCCTGTTATTGAATTAAGAATTGATAAATTTGGAAATGTTGATGATAAAGCATGGAAAAGAGTTAATCTTCACATTATTTTTTCAGATGAAATAGATGCAGACATTATAGAAAGTCAATTTTTAAATGCAATACAAGTTGATTACAAATTATCTCCAATTGATACAGATGAAGAAATTAATGTTGACTTTAGAGGAGTTATTAATAGAAAATCGTTACAAGATTTAGGACATAAGATTAAAGAAAGTTCATCAATAGAAATTAATGGTTCTGATTTAAAAGTAGGATTTAGTAATTTTACTCATAGTTATGAACAAATAAAAAAAGCATTAGAATCTCATTATTTTAAAAATAAACATTTGAAAGCTATTGGAAAAACGGAATGGGATACTATGAGATGGACAGGTATTATTGGAGATAAAAAAACAGTTATAAATGATGCTGATTTTATCTTTATTTCTACAGAAAATAGTATCAGTTATGATAAATCAAGAGAACAATTAAAAAAGCAAAAAGTTAATAATTTTCTTTTAGATTGTAGTGATGCTCACTCTTATAGAGATTCACAAAATAAAGATAGAATAGGAAATTCATTAACTTGGATAAAAGCTGACCCAACATTTAGAGGTTTACAACAAGTAAAACAAGATTTTGAAGAAAGAGTATTCATAGGTGAAAGACCACCAATACTAGATAAAGTACATCTAAATAAAACAAAATATATAAAAAGTTTAGATATAAAATCAATTAATAATTACAATCAAAATAAGGGAATATGGTTTAGTGATTTTAATACTTTAGAATTTAATAAAGAACTAATTGCAATTATTGGTAATAAAGGGAATGGTAAAAGTGCTATTTCTGATATTATTGGATTGTTATCTAATTCATCAAATCAGCAACATTTTTCTTTTTTAAATAAAAATAAATTTTTAAAAAATAAGGTAGCTGAAAATTTTGAAGCAACATTATCATTTGAATCAGGAGATAATCTAACTAAAAATTTAAATGATACAATTGATGTGACTACTGTTGAAAGAGTAAGATACCTTCCCCAAAATTATTTTGAAAAGCTTTGTAATGATTTAGAAGGTGAAGGCTTTGAGAAATCATTACAACCCATAGTATAAAAAGTGACATAGATTTATTAATACCAAAACTTAATGAAATTAATAATTCTATAATTAAGTTAGAAAATAAAAATAATAAGAAATATGAAAAAACTGTAAAAGAAAAATTTGATTTAATATGGCAAGAATATATTCAACATATAAAAGATAAACCAAAAAAAGTTTTGAAACCAAATTTCAAACCAGGAAGTGAACATGAAAAGAAATTTAAATTAATTGAAGATTTAAAACAGCAATTAAATATAAAAGAAGTAGAACAAAAATCTATTTCAGAGCAAATAACAAATAATATGAAAGCAAGTAGTGAATTGAAAATTTTAAGGTCTGATTTCGAAAGAATAGATAATTTTATAAAATCTTCATTGGAAACAAGTGATAATATAATAAAAAAATATGAGTTAGATTTAGAAAAAATTTTTAATTATCAAATTGATTTCAAACTTATTGATTCTAAAATTGAAGAATTAAATGAAGTAAATTCAAAAATTGCAATAAAACTTTATGATAAAGATAAAAATATAGGACTAGGTGTTGATATTCAGAGTTTAAATAAAGAAATTAGAAATATTGAAAATGAATTATCTAGTGTTCAAAAAGAGTATCAAAATTATTTATCTAATCTTAAAGACTGGCAAGAAAAAAGAAATTTATTAATAGGAAATGAATCCACAAATAATTCAATTAAAGGTTTAGTTTCTGAATGCAAATATTTGAATAATCAGTTATCTATCGATTTAGAAGAATTAAGACATGATAGATTTAAAATTGTAGAAGAGATTTATACAAAAAAATCAAAAATTATTGAAATTTATATAAAACTTAAAGAATCAATAGATAATACATTAAAAGAATATGAAGAGTTATTAGAAAATTATTCAATATCAATTAATGCAACTTTCAGGCTTGATAACTTTGAAAATAACTTTTTTAATTTAATTAGTCAAAATAAAATGGGTAGTTTTTATGGTAAAGATGATGGAAAACAAAAATTAAAAGAAATTTTAGAAGATAAAAATTTGAACCAATTTGATGAGTTAAAGTTAATATTACAAGATATTATTTTTCATTTAGAAAAAGATTGTAGAAAAATAGAAGATGAAAAAATGATAATAAGTGAACAATTAAAAAATTATGATGAATTTTATAAATATTTATTTTCACTTGATTATATAGTTCCAAACTATGAATTAATGTTAGATGGTAAAACTTTAAATGAATTATCACCTGGGGAAAAAGGTGCTTTATTACTTGTGTTTTATCTTATGTTGGATAAAGAAGATATTCCTCTTATAATAGATCAACCAGAAGATAATTTAGATAACCAAAGTGTTGTTAAAATAGTTGTTGAATTTATGAAAAGAGCTAAAAAAAGAAGACAGATATTTATGGTAACTCATAATCCAAATTTAGCTGTTGTTGCGGATGCTGAACAAATAATATATGTTAATATAAACAAACAAAACAATAATGAATTCACATTTAGTAGTGGTTCTATAGAAAATCCTGAAATTAATAAATGTATAGTTGATATATTAGAAGGTACTCTTCCTGCTTTTGGGAAAAGAAAAGATAAATATATGATATAAATGTGAAAAATAAATTTATAAATTTGATTAAACTCCATCTAAAAAGATGGGTCATCTCGGAAGAATTAGAAGATAATTATTTCAAGTATAAAAATTTTTAGACCAATTTCCCGACATCGGGAAAATGGTTTAAAATACTTTTATTATATAAAGATTAGGAGTAACAAAATGGATGATTTACAAAAATACATACAAAAAAGAAAATTACAAGATAAAGACTTTGCAGAAAATTTCGACAAAGGTTATGAAGATTTTAAAAACAAAGAGTTAAAAAATTTTGATATTTCTGAATACTTAGATAGCAAAGAAATAAAAGATGAATATTTAGCCCAAGTATTAAAAGATGGCGATAAAGATGAATTATTACAAGCTCTTGAAAATATTGAAAAAGCCAAAACTTGAAACAAAAAATAACCCTCTACTACGACAAACAATGTCCATTTTGCTCAAAATACGCAAACCTTTTAAAACTAAAAGAGAACTTTGAAATTACTCTAAAAGATGCAAGGGAAAATCTATCTGAAATGTCTTTTGTTTGTGGAAATCTAAACATAAATGATGGTTTTATTGTAGTTTATAAAAACGATTGTTTTCAAGGCTCAAAGGCTTTAGCGTTTTTAAATAGTGCTGTTGATAAAGATACTTTTTTGGGAAAACTGCATTTTATTTTTAGATATGATAATATTTTTTCTAAAATCTTATATAACGTTCTTTTTATTTTGAGAAAAATTATACTTTTTGTATTAAGAAAAGATAGTAAAATCTAATCTTTTCTTAATATTTAAAATAGTTTGTTTTATAAAAAATCACTCATAAAAAGAATCTATATTTTTTTTATGTCTTTCTGCCCATTCTTCAAAACTAAGAGTTGCTTCTTTTTTAACTTTTTCTTTACATTCTTGATATATCTCTTCTGCTCTATCTTTTGGGATAACAGCGATTCCTTCTTCATCTGCAACTATTATATCACCAGGATTTACACTTATTCCACCTGCTGTGATTGGTGTGTTTACTGGAACAGCTTGTTTTTTAGATCCTGGCATTGCTAAAACACCACGTCCAAACATTGGAATTCTATTTTCTCTAATCTCTGCAATATCACGAACAACTCCATCAATCACGAAACCGATAATTCCTCTTTTAAAAGCAATACTTGCTACATTTCCACCAATAACTGCATAATCCATCGTATTTGATTGTGCAACGATTATAGATCCAACGGGTGCTTCATAAATAGCTCTATGAAGGGCTAAATTTTCACCAGCAACCATATTTACTGTAAATGCAGGTCCTGAAATTCTAGGAATACTAGGCCAAAGCTCTTTCATTCCTGCATCCATAAAGCTTTCTCTTTTTAAAGTCCCGGCATAATCACAAGGTGAAATTTCACTAAATTTTTGATAATCCACATATTTTCCTTACTATTGATAAGAAATATTATACTAAATTATTAAAGAATATTTTAATTTTACTTGAGGATATGAGAAATTTAATTTAATCTTAATTTGTTATAATAGTTCCAAAAAAATAAAGGTATATAATGAGCGTAGTTTTCGAAGCAACAATAAAAAATAGAGGAGAGTCTCCTCATGATTGGTTTATAGAATTAATAGATACGGTTAGTAGTAGAAAAGAAGTATGCAACGACATAGAAGAGTTCTCAAAAAAGATTGAAGAGCTTGGCTCTGCCTACAATGGACAAATTGACCAAGTAAAAT
Organism: Minisyncoccia bacterium; assembly: GCA_041730535.1. Classification (GTDB taxonomy): domain Bacteria; phylum Campylobacterota; class Campylobacteria; order Campylobacterales; family Arcobacteraceae; genus Aliarcobacter. The sequence continues at coordinate 9,242 of JBGSBO010000020.1, read as the reverse complement.
GGTCAAAAGATGATAACATAACACAAGACCAATATTCAGAAGTTAATGCATATATGAGAAAATATCAAGCAGAATTAAATAAATAATTCTAAGCAATCAAAAAAATCTTTATTAAAAGAGATTATGAAAAAATAAAATATGAATATAAAAATTTCAAATCAACAAACAAAACAACTATGGTTACAATCAAATCAATTACAAAATATTCATAATTCAAAATTAGATTTATTACAGATTATTAAAGATTTAGGTTTTGTTCAAATTGATACTATTCAAAATGTAACTAGAGCCCATCATCATATTTTGTGGTCAAGAAACAATAAATATCAAGAAAATATGTTTGATGAAATCCTAAAAAATACTGATATTTTCGAGCATTTCACCCATGATGCTTCCGTATTACCCATTGAATTTTATCCCTATTGGAGTATCCAATATATAAGAATTAAAGAAAAAATCGACAAATCAAAATACTATAAAAATCTTTTAGATGATGAAGGAATAAAAAATATTTTTAAAAGATTAGAAAATGAAGGACCATTACATATAAAAGATTTTGGGAGTGATTCTGTACATAAAACAACTTTGGATTATATGTGGTATAGTGGAGTTTTAGGAACTTCACATCGTATAAACTTTAAAAAATATTATGATAAAAAAGAAAATATTATACCCTCTGAGATTTTAAATAAACAAATTTCGCAAAAAGAACAAATTCACTGGCTTTGTTCTAATGCTCTTTGTCGATTAGGAATTGCAAATGCAAAAGAGATAAAAAACTTTTGGGATGTATTGAGTTTAAAAGAAGTTAATGATTGGATAAAAGAAAATAAAGATAAATTAGTAGAAGTTTTATGGGAAAATCATGATGGTAAATATACAAAAAGTTTTTCTTTTTTAGATTTAAAAGATAGATTAAAAGCTCTTGAGCATACAAATAAAAAAATCAAGATTATAAATCCGTTTGACCCAGCAATAAGAGATAGAATTAGACTTAAAAATATTTTTGGATTTGATTATAAAATTGAGATATTTGTAGCAAAAGAAAAAAGAATATGGGGATATTATGTCTATCCTTTACTTTTTGAAAATGAGTTTATTGCAAGAATTGAGTTAAAAGCAGATAGAAAAATTAAAGAATTGACTGTATTGAATTTTTGGAAAGAAAATAATGTAATATGGGACGATGAAAAACAAAAGTTATTAGATATTGAATTGCGTGATTTTGCTTCATTTGTTGGTATTGATGATATAAATTGGGTTTGTGATAAATTGAATTGAATAAATGGTTTTAATATAATAATTAGATATTTTTAAGGAGTAAAAAATGAGTGATTTACAAAAATATATAGAAAAAAGAAAATTAGAAAATAAAGATTTTGCAAAAGATTTTGATATTTCTGAATACTTAGACAATAAAGAAATAAAAGATGAATATTTAGCCCAAGTATTAAAAGATGGCGATAAAGATGAATTATCAGAAGCCCTTAAAAATATTGAGAAATCTAAAACTTGAAACAAAAAATAACTCTCTACGACAAACAATGTCCATTTTGCTCAAAATATGCAAACTTTTTTACATAATATTAATAGGTAAAAAATTTACCTACTTTAGAGAAAATTAGATTAAAATTTTTTATAAACTGATTTTATCATAACTCTGAGGATTTAAAAGTGGTACCAGTAGCCGGACTCGAACCGGCACGCCTCGCGGCAAAAGATTTTGAATCTCCCAAGTCTACCATTCCATCATACTGGCCTTTAAATAAAGATAGGAATTATAGTTTAATTTACTTAAAATAGTATTTAATTTCCATGTTTTTAAATAAATATTTTATAAGTTTTTTATTTTCTTATTTAAATAAAATTATATATAAACTTTAAGAATTTTAAGAATAAAAAAAGGACACATTTGTAAAAATGTGTCCTTTTTTGTTAAAAAAATTATTTAGCTGCAACAGCTTCTTTTAGAGCTTTTCCAACTTTGAATTTTGCAACAGTAGTAGCTGGTACATTAACAGTTTTGTCTGTACCTGGAACTTTTGCAGTTCTAGCTGCTCTATCAGCAGTAGCAAATGTACCAAACCCGATAAAACTTACAGATTCTCTTTTAACTAATGATTCTGTAATTGTATCTAATACAGCATCAACAGCACCTTTTGCGTCTTTTTTCGATAAACCAGCTTTTGCAGCTACTGCGTCAATAAATTCTGCTTTGTTCATGGATGAACTCCTTGTATAAAATTAAATTGTGAAAACTTTATAGTATTTAAGCTTTAGAGTAGCTAAAACTTGGGCTTTTAATGGATAAATTTATATAAAAATAATAAAAAATGATTTTTTTTTATTCAAAAGATGTTTTTATGCTCAAAAGTCTACATGAATTTTCTAAAATTGCTATTTTCCTTACTAGCTCATGAATATCTCTATCATAGACATATGTACCAATACCTTTTATAACCATTATGTTATTATCAGACTCTTTTAGGTACTTAGTAATTTCCAAAGCATTTCTTTTATACCAGGTAGAAAAATCTCCTGGGTTGTATATTGAAATTTCTCCAAAAGTTGTTTTTCCAAAGAAATCTTCAAAAACTATTTTTTCATGTTCAAAAGTATAAGCTGTCGTATATATAGGCATTCCAAACGCAATATATTTAGCTTCATGAATATTTGCATAGATTGTTGCGTGAATATGTGACTCCATACTTGCTATATTCCATCTATAATCTTGTTTATTTATATTCAAAGAACAAAAAGATTTTTCATTCATTTCATCAAATATTGCGTCACTTGTATTAATCATAAAGCTATATTGGTCTTGTTTTGCTGAAATTGCTCCATGGTAGATACCAAAAAAGTTTTTCCTAAACATTGTTAATGATAGATTCGCTAATAATTTTACTGTATCTTTATCAACCATTTTAAAAGCCTTCAAATGTATTTTTAGATATTATATACTAATTTAAATAAGGACCATTTTAATGAATATTCCCCATATCCCAGTTTTATATAAAGAGACATTAGGTGCCTTCAAAAATATAAATGATGGATATATAATAGATTGTACAACAGGATTCGCAGGTCATAGCAATGGATTATTGAGTTCAAATAAAAATATAAAGCTAATTTGTAATGATCAAGATGATGAAGCACTGGCTTTTAGTAAAAAAAGATTAGAAGAATTTTCTTCAAGAGTTACTTTTAATAAGGGTAATTTTGAGCATGTTATTGAGACTTTCAAAGATTATGATATTCGAGGTGTATTAGCAGATATTGGTGTTTCTTCTTTGCAACTTGATAAACTTGAGCGTGGTTTTGGTTTTGAAAGTGATACTTTGGATATGAGAATGAATCAAAATCAAAGCTTAGATGCAGCAACTGTTGTCAATACATATTCACAAGAAGAACTAGAAAGAGTTTTTAAAGAGTGCGGTGAAGTGCGAGAATATAAAAAAGTAGCTTCACTTATAGTAGAAAACAGGCCATTTACAAGTGCAAAACAGATATCAGAACTTTTATCAAAAAAGATGTCAAAAGGAAAAATTCATCCAGCAACTCTTCCTTTTCAAGGAATTAGAATTGAAGTAAATGATGAATTAGGTGTTTTAGAGCGACTTTTTGAATCACTTGAAAATGCGAAATTTGAAAATTGTATTGTGGCAATCATCTCTTTTCACTCTTTAGAAGATAGGATTGTAAAAAATTATTTTAAAAAATGGACGAAATCTTGTATTTGTCCTAGTGAAATTTTTAGATGTGAATGTGGAAATAATCATGCTTTAGGAAAAATCATCACAAAAAAACCTATAATTCCAAGTAACGAAGAGATTAAACAAAACCCAAGAAGTAGAAGTTCAAAATTGAGGATATTTAAATTTGATTAATTTAACTGCTAGAAATTCCCTTATCATAGTATTTGTATTGTTGTTGTTTGCACTTTTTTTATATTTTCCTAAAATATATTTAAGAAGTAATATTTATTATATTAGTAAGGATATAAATAAACTTTATGCTCATTATATATCTTTACAAGAAGAAAATACTTTCTTAGCTCAACAATTAGAAGACATGAAATTTAAAAATCAAATTATTGATTCTTTATTGTTTAATCCACTGGAACCTAAAAAATGATAAAAACGATTGTAGAATTTTCTTTAAGAAAACCTCTTTTAAATCATTTTATTCTTTTATTTGTTTTTTTATTAGCTTTTTTTTCCTACTTTAAAATACCAAAAGAGATTTTCCCTCCATCTGCTATGGATGCTATAAATATTAGTGGATTTTATACAGGTGCTAGTTCTGAGTTACTTGATAAAATTGCAGTTAGTGAAATAGAAGATGAATTACTCAGTTTAAGTAGTGCTGATACTATTTCATCAACTATTAAAAATGGAAGTTTTTCAATAAAAATAGATTTAAAAGAGGGTTATAAAGCAAAAGAAGAGATTGATGATGTAAAAGATATTGTTACAAAAATCAAGACAAATTTACCATCTGACATGGATGAGCCAACTGTAAAAGCTGTTGAATTTTCATTTCCTTTAATTACAGTTGCTGTTTATTCAAAAAATAGTGATTCTAAAGAGTATTTAATAGAAGTTGCAAAGGATGTAAAATCAAAGGTGATGCAACTAAAAGATTTATCACAAGTTACTGTTTTAGGGCAAAGTGATAAAGAATTATTAATGATTCTTGATAATGAAAAAATAAATGCTTATGGTTTGGATAAAACAGCTGTTATAAATGCTATTTCATCTTTAAGTTCTATTTTTCCAATTGGTATGATAAAAGATGTTTCAACCCACTATTATCTTTCTACTTTTAATGGTGAAAAAGATGTGGAAAAAGTTAAAAATACTCTGATTAAAATAAATGGTAAATCTGTATATTTAAGGGATATTGCTGATATAAAATTTACTTTGGGTGATATTGCTGATATTTCTCATTTTAATGGAAATCCAAATATTGCAGTTGGTATAAACAAAGGCGTTGATGGTGATGCTATTGAGCTTGTAAAACAAATAAAACAAATAACAAAAGATTTTGAAGCTAAATATAGTAATTTAGAGTTTGATACTTATATTGATACCTCAATTTGGATTAAAAATAGGCTAAATACAGTTGTTTCAAATATTTTATTTGGATTGATTTTACTTTTCTTTGCATTATATTTATTTATAAATTTAAGAGTTGCAACTGTTATTGCAATGGGAATTCCAACATCATTTATGATAGGTTTAATAGCTGCTGAATATTTGGGATATAGCTTAAATATGCTTTCTCTTTTGGGAGCTTTAATAGCTCTTGGAATGCTTGTTGATGAAGCTATTGTTGTGGGTGAAAATATTTATAGACATATGGAAATGGGAAAAGATAAATTCACAGCTGCAAGGGATGGTGCCCTTGAAATGTATCCAGCTGTTTTAACAGCCACTGCAACCACTATATTTGCTTTTTTGCCAATACTTCTAATGACAGGAGAAGTTGGGAAGTTTATGCAGATTCTTCCTATTATGATAAGTATTTTACTTTTAAGCTCACTTTTTGAAGCATTTTTCTTTTTGCCATTACACGCAAAAGATATTTTAAAAGTAAGTCCAGGCGAAAGAAAATCACATAAGATTTGGAATTATAGTTATAAGCTTTATGGAGATATTTTAAAGTTTTTATTAAAGGGAAAATATATAGCGATTGTTGCAATATTTGTTCTTATTTTTTTAGGTTCATACTTGATTTTAAAATCTCAGAAATTTAAATTTATGCCATCATTTGATTCAACGCAAGTTTATATTACAGGTTCAGTGGGAGTTGGTAAAAAAATAGAACAAACAGAATCTTTAGTATTTGAACTAGAAAAACAGATGTTAAATTCATTGGATTTTAAAAATAGTATTAATTCAGTTAGTTCTGTTATTGGTATGAAATTAGATGGTAAAAACATGCCCCATTATGAAGAATTTTATTTCCATGTTTTCGTAAATTTACACGAACGTGCAGCTGATAATGTATTTGATAAATACATAAATCCATATTTATCACCAAAATATGATGATTCTAATATGATAAGAGAAATAAGTGCTCAAGATGTAGAAGAGCAGTTAAAACGGATTTTAGAACCTTATATGAAATCAAACAAATTTGATGAATTAAAGATTTTTGTTCCACAAACTGGAATTGTAAAAAATGATGTTGAAATTGCAATTTTTGGCAAAAAAGAAAATACTATAATTGCTGTAAAAAAATTAAAAGAGAATTTATCAAAAATAGAAGGTGTTTCAAATATTGCAGATGATTTAATAATTGGAAATTATGAATTGAAATTTAAAGTAAATTCATATGGAAATAATTTAGGAATAAATGAAGAGACTATTTTAAATCAATTAAGACCTTTTTATTTTAAAGGCACATACTCTAAAATGTTCGATAATCAGGGGATTATTGATATTGTTTTTGAAAGTAAACACAGAGATATTCTGGAGAGTTTAGATACTTTTTCTATAAATACAACTTCAAATCAAAAAGTTTTACTAAAAGATGTTGTTGAGTTTATAAAAGTTCCTTCATATTCTCAAATCTTCAAAGAAAATAATGAGCAAATCATAAGTGTAACAGCTTCTTTAAGCAATATTACATCAGCTGAAGTTTTTGAAAAAATAGATAATGAGATAAAAGAGCTGAGAAATGATGTAAAACTTGTAATTAAAGGTGAACAAGAAGAGAATGAAAAGGTTCAAAAAGAGATGGCTCAGGCTGCTTTAATGGCTATTGTTTTGATATTTATGGCACTGATTTGGATGTTTGATTCATTTGTAAAGCCTTTAATCATATTAAGTACAATTCCTTTATCAATTTTAGGAGTTTTAATAGGGCATTTAATTATGGATATTAATATTTCAATGCCAAGCTTAATTGGAATGGTTGGACTTGCAGGTGTTATAGTAAATGATGGGATTATTATGATGGATTTTATTAAGAAATCAAAAAATATAAGCGACTTAGTGCATTATTCAAAAATGAGATTAAGACCTATTTTATTAACATCAATTACAACTGTTTTAGGGCTTGGAACTTTAATTTTCTTCTCATCAGGTCAAGCTTTGATTTTACAACCAATGGCTGTTTCTTTGGGGTTTGGACTTATTTGGGCTACTGTTTTAAATCTTTATTATGTTCCTATGCTTTATAGGATTATTTATCTTAGAAAAAGTGTTGATTAAAGAAAATAAGTTTTAGAGTTTTAAACTCTAAAACTTATAAAACTACTATTCCAGTTACTCTTCCTAAAATATTATTATCTTCATCGTAGTCTTTCATTCCCCTACCAGGTTCCAGTGTTGTGATTGATGCTTTTCCAATAATATGTCTATATTTTCTTCCTGAGTCATCTTTTAACCTTACACTCCACATATTATGAACAACTAAAGGTTCGTTGTCTTTAACTCCAATATATAACATTATATGACCTTTTAAATATACCAATGTAGAAAAAGGAACACCATTCTCTTTCATAAATGCTTTTTTCTCAGCAATTGATAGTTTTGACATATCAAGAAATTTTCCATTTGATATTTGTGCTTTTGAGTTTCTATGTAGATATTTGCCAAATGGTGCAAAAAAATCTTGTGTAAAACTAGAACAATCTCGATTATTTAATAATCCACCCCAACCATAAGGTTCATCTAAAAGTTGATTTATTAGTTTGATTCTATTGTTTGTATTAAAAGCAAGTGGCATGGCTTCAATTTCATCTTCTTGTAAATCAATAAATGAAATAAGTGCATTTTGATTCCCATCGTTTTTTGCAATTATGAATTTATTATTTTTTCTAGGAAAGATAGTAGCAACTTTTACGTATTCTCTAAAAATAGGGTCATAAATAGGGAATTTCTCTTTTACTGAAACATAATAATCTGATGTTTTAAATTCATTAATAAATCTATCACTAACAAATGCTAAACTTCCAATTTCAATCCATCCTCCAACGGTACTTGATTCAATATAAGCCCATGCTCTATCTTTTGAAAGATGAGAAACCATAATAGGAGTATTTAGTTTAATCAAAGAGTTTTGATTATAATCAAAAGGAAATCCTTCCCCTGGTTGTGTTGGGTCATAAAACATAACAGAGTTTGTTGGAAGAACTCTTACATTTGTATTTTTTAGAGTAATTGCTTTTTTTGGATTTGTGTTGTATTCATCAAAATTTGAATTTTCTATTTGTTTATCAAACCATTCAGGTGCAGCTAATTTATGATTTTCTAAATAAATTTTTTTGTATTTATATGAATGGCCCCACATAGCTTCAAGTTTTGAATATGAAACTTTTGATGAGTTCCAAGGTATAAAATATTTTTGGAAAAAATCTTTTGAAGCTTTATTTTGATCTATAAAGTTATCATTTGCTGTTTTTGATAACTCTGTAATATCACTAGTTTGTGGAACGACAATGGAAGGTTCTTTTACAGAACATGCTGTAAATAATAATGTTGTTGCTAAAAAAAGTAATAATTGTGCATATTTTTTATTCATTTTATCCCTTTTTATTAAATTAATAAATTTCTTGCGATTGTATCATTTTATTTTTTAATTATGATAAACAAAGAAATAGTCAATTATAATGTTTTAATACAAAAAAAGTGAGTTTAATAATGTTTTTAAATAGTGACTCCATAAAAAAAAGAATAATTAGTTTTGAAAATGAAAGTGATTATTTCAAAGATGATGCAAGCATCATCAAATTTGAAGATATTATTGCTTATTATCATCAAGAAACCATGCAACTAACAAATAGTGTTTATGAGGGAAATGAACTCAAATTTACCCTATATTTAAAAAATAAAATAAAACCATATATTATAAAAATAGATAGCAATAAAAAAGATAAATATAAACAAATCTATAATTTATCTTATTCAATAACAAGTTTTAGAGCCAAAAAGATTTTAAAAGAGTTTGAAGAAAAAGATTATATTGAATTTTTAACATTAAATGATTTTAAACTTATTTTATCAAAAGATAATATTTTAAAATTGCAATATATAAATAACAAAAATCATTATGAACCTTTTGTTGTTCATAAAGTAAAAATGCAAAAAAATCTTTTATTACTCCCCCAACAAAATACCATAAAAATCAAGCTGCATAACTAATACTTGGGTGTTTAAAAAAGTTAGATACTTTTTGAGTATCTTTTATTAAATTATCCATATAATTCTCAGTATTTTCTCTAAGTTCTGTAA